>NZ_AZNV01000040.1:0-49295 GCF_000510625.1 Rhizobium sp. IBUN | reverse complement strand
CGGTATCAGCCTGGCACGAGATCATCGGCAATCCAACCTATGCTGATGCCATCCTCGATCGACTCGTTCATAACGCCCATCGCATCGATCTATCCGGGGAGAGCTTGCGGCGAAATCAGCGCCGGAAATCTTGACTCCTAACGACGATCAACTGACAACAATCACAGCCAGCAGGACCCCAGCCTCAAGGGGGCGAGATCATCCCGGAATCCGGGGGCGCAATCATCTCGGAACAAAGGGGCGGCTTCATCGGAATCGGCAGATTGCGGGCCCCGACCAGCGTGCGCGTCAACATACTGTCAAATGACTTGATTCGGACCGCTTTGTAGAAGCCGGCTTCGGCCAGCTGGGCCAAGCCATCCGCATCGTTGGCATCTGTTTTGTTGAGCGTCTCGTTCAATACCTTTTGCGCGTGCCGCGCTTCGATGCAGATAGCGGGCACTCCCTCCGCCGTCAGCGCGTGATAGAACCACGTCGACAGCGGCCCAGTCTCGAATATGACGCGTTTGGCGTTCGGAGCGTGCTTGCGGATCACCTGCGCTAGCACCTTTGGATCCGAAGCGCGCTTCCCCCGCCAGATCCGCTTCCCGTCCTCTCGGATCGAGATCGCAGTATCTTTCAATGAAACGTCGAGCCCTATATATTGGTCCATGGTTGCCTCCATTCGATGTTTGGGCCCCCGGTTCCAATCGTGAGCCCGTATTTCCATCTTATCGGGGGCAACCAACCCAGCCAGCATCATCTTGCATAAAGTTGCCGGGGGCAGTCGCACCGCGATTACCCCATGTGTAGCAGATGCCACCTAGCCCATCCGCTGTTCTGCACGCAAGCGGCCATAAGCCGCCTTGCCTACGACCCTATCGCGCCCTTGATCAGCGCCTTGGCATCGTCGCTGTCCCAAGCGGCGGGGCCGTTCATGGCGGAGATCAAGCAGCCCTTGCCGTCGATCAAAAGCGTGACGGGGAGGCCTTCCTTCTTCAGGCTGTTGAAGACCTCACCGCGGCTTCGACGGCCACCGCGACGAGCTTCTGGCTGTGTCCGCTAAATAATGTCGCTCAAAAGCATATACGATTGCTGAAGGTTTATTGATTAGCCTTGGATCGAGCCGAGGGACATCGATGAACAGCACGAGCAAGAAAAGCGCTTCGAACGACATGCTGAAAAGGCTGGCGCAGCCAAATACATGGCTTCTTGCACTGGTGGCAGTGGTCGTGCCGAATCTGATCTTCCTGCTCGCAACTCCGTACTTTCTTGTCTACCGGCTGGTTTCGCCTCCCCTTTATTTCCTGGCAGCGATGATTTCCCTTTGGCTGCGGCCACCGTTTGTTTATGTCCTTTTCGGGCTCGTGGCGATTATCGACTTAAGCTTGGTGGTCGCAGTCATGTTCTACTTACCCCTGGCAACCGCCTTTCATACGATTCGCTATCTTGCATCGATCGATGTCGCCGCATCTGCTTTTTACATCGGCGCAATTTCTCTTTTTCTTTTCAACGCGCTTGGAACAGCTTGGCTCGTAAACCGGCATAGAAAGGCGCTTTGCGCTGCCTCGCCATTGCCCGCGGCCATCCTGGCCGCTGCGCTGCCCGTGGCAGATGGCTACGTCAATCGCTCATACGTAAAACAGCCTGCCTCACATTTTGAAAGTGCGATGGCACTGAACGGCCTTGATGCCGAAAGCATAACCAAGCGCGGACGGAACCTGCTGATCGTCATAGTGGAAGGGCTTGGCTCGTTTTCCGACCCCGGGATGAAAGCCCTCTTGGCCAGCAAATTTGAAAGTGCAGCAGTTAAAGCGGGCTACAGCGTACTCTCCGGCAGAAGCAACTTTGAGGGCTCAACCACCTCTGCCGAGTCACGCGAACTATGCGGGCGATGGGGGAATTTCACCGACTATCTGCGCGCCGAACAATACGACTGCCTTCCTCGACAACTTGCCGAAAGGGGTTTCGCTACAATCTCCTACCACGGCTATTCCAGCGAAATGTTCGATCGAGATGTCTGGTACCCCCGGATTGGCATAAAAGAATCCCATTTCCTCGACGACCTTGCACGCGATCGGCAGCTCTTCCCATCCCGATGCGGCAGCGTCTTCAACGGCCTTTGTGATGGCGAAGTTGGTGACGCAGTTCATCTCCGTCTTCTGGCCAAGAGCGCGCAGCCGATGATAGTCTACTGGTTGACGCTTAACTCGCACATACCCTACGTCGCGAAACCTGGCGGCCAGCTTCATTGCAGGACCAACGAAGCAGTCATTAAGAACCAGCGCGTTTGCGAATTGACCGAGATCTGGGCAGAGGTTTTCGACAAGATTTCCGAGATTGCAGCCGATCCAAAGCTACCATCGACGGATATCCTCGTTGTCGGTGACCATACAACGCCATTGTGGGAAAAGCGGGCGGCTGTCGCGTTTACGCGAGGCAAGGTCGACTGGTATTTTCTTCAAACGCGTCAAAGTGCTCAGACACAGCTTACGAACCTATCGCGCCCTTGATCAGCGCCTTGGCATCGTCGCTGTCCCAGGCGGCGGGACCGTTCATCGCAGAGATCAGGCAGCCTTTGCCGTCGATCAAAAGCGTGACCGGCAGGCCGAAGGCGAGGCCTTCCTTCTTCAGGCTGTTGAAGACCTCGATCGTGTTGTCGCGGTAAAGCTGCAGCGCGTTTACGCCGATCTCGCTGAGAAAGGCCTTCGGCTTCTCGTCGTCGCCGGTGTCGATGTTGACGGGCACGACCTGGAACCTGTCGCTGCCCAGCTCCTTCTCGAGCGCGTTCAGCGCCGGCATTTCCTCGCGGCAGGGTACGCACCACGTCGCCCAGAGATTGAAGAGCACGGTCTTGCCGGCGAAATTGTCGAGCGTCATCGATTTTCCGTCCCCGCCTTTGAAGGAAACGGTGGTAAGCCTGCGGTGCTCGTCAGGAGCGACCATCGCCGCCACCTGTCCCTTGAGCAGCGGCGCGATTCTCGCGGCGATCTCCTTTGTCGCCGCGCATTCGCCCGAGGCCGTTTGCGTCCTGCCATTGCCAGACCCGGCTTCCCTGATGTAAACCGCTGCCGCACCGGCAACAATGCCTGCGACGGCCGCAATCCCGATCAGCTTCAGGGATGGCACGCGCAGGGACTTTCTTGTCGTCATTTCATTCTCCGAGACACGCGTTCTTCAAGGCAGGCATCGTCATGGCCGACAGCACGGATACCAAATCTTCCAACCAGATGTGGGGCGGCCGTTTCGCCTCCGGTCCCGATGCGATCATGGAGGAGATAAATGCCTCGATCGGTTTCGACAAGAAGCTGTTTGCCCAGGACATCCGCGGTTCTATCGCCCATGCCACCATGCTTGCCCACCAGGGCATCATTTCGGCAGACGATAAAGTCAAGATCGTCGAAGGGCTAAACACGATCCTGTCAGAGATCGAGAGCGGCAGTTTCGAATTCTCCCGCAAGCTCGAAGACATTCATATGAACGTCGAGGCACGCCTCGCCACGCTGATAGGCCCGGCCGCCGGTCGCCTGCACACAGCCCGCTCCCGCAACGACCAGGTCGCGCTCGATTTCCGCCTCTGGGTCAAGGAAGAGCTGCAGAAGACCGAGCAGCTGCTGACCAACCTGATCGCCGCCTTCCTCGACCGCGCCGAAGAGCACGCCGAGACCGTCATGCCGGGCTTCACGCATCTGCAGACCGCCCAACCCGTCACCTTTGGCCACCATTGCATGGCCTATGTCGAAATGTTCGGCCGCGACCGCTCGCGCGTGCGCCATGCAATTGAGCATCTGGACGAGAGCCCGATCGGCGCGGCAGCGCTTGCCGGCACCGGCTATCCGATCGATCGCCACATGACGGCAAAGGCGCTCGGCTTCCGCGAGCCGACACGCAACTCGATTGACACGGTTTCGGACCGCGACTTCGCCATCGAGTTCCTGTCGATCGCCGCCATCGCAGGCATGCACCTGTCGCGTCTGGCGGAAGAAATCGTCATCTGGTCGACGCCGCAATTCGGCTTCGTGCGCCTGTCGGATGCCTTCTCCACCGGTTCGTCGATCATGCCGCAGAAGAAGAACCCTGACGCCGCTGAGCTGGTGCGCGCCAAGACCGGCCGCATCAACGGTTCGCTGATCGCACTTCTGACAATCATGAAGGGCCTGCCCCTCGCCTATTCCAAGGACATGCAGGAAGACAAGGAACAGGTCTTCGACGCTGCCGAAAGCCTGGAGCTGGCAGTATCAGCCATGACCGGCATGGTTCGCGACATGGCCGTCAACAGCGCGCGCATGAAGGCCGCTGCCGGTTCCGGGTATTCGACCGCGACCGACCTTGCCGACTGGCTGGTGCGCGAAGCCGGCCTGCCGTTCCGTGACGCGCATCACGTGACCGGCCGTGCGGTGGCGCTGGCCGAGAGCAAGGGCTGCGACTTGGCCGAGCTGTCGCTTGCCGATCTGCAGGCGATCAATGCCGGTATCACCGACAAGGTTTACGACGTGCTGACGGTCGAGGCATCGGTTGCAAGCCGCAAGAGCTTCGGCGGCACGGCGCCGTCGGAAGTGCGCAAGCAGATCGCCTATTGGCGAGCCCGCAACTGACCTCAACAATCAGGGTGCACAAGCTGGATAAACTTCGCTATGAAGGTGTCCACCAGTGCCGCTTCCCAAGAGGAATTCCATGCAGAAGAGCTTGCCGCAGATCGTCCGCCTGACGGTTGTTTTCGCCGTGATCGGCCTTGCCGTCGCCGGGTGCGGGCGAAAGGGCGATCTCGACCCGCCGAGCGCGAACGCAACGAAGACCGGTGACTCGTCCAAGCCGACGCCGCAGCCGGGCAGGGTCGACAGGCCCTTCATCCTCGATCCGCTTCTCTAAGGCACGCGGCGATCTTTCGGATTCGCCAGCAGCGCTTTAGCCTTTGTATTTATGCATGTCCTGATCCCGAAACCGGTTCCCACGTCGGGAGACATGCTTTGAGAGGCCACTGACGTGAACCATTTCGACTACCGCGACGGCGTTCTCTACGCCGAAAACGTTCCCGTTCCCGAGATCGCCAAGGCCGTCGGCACGCCTTTTTATGTCTATTCCACGGCCACTCTCGAGCGCCACTACCGCGTCTTCTCGGAAGCCTTCAGCGATGTCGACGCGATGGTCTGCTACGCCATGAAGGCGAATTCCAATCAGGCAGTGCTAAAGACGCTGGGCAATCTCGGCGCCGGCATCGACGTCGTATCCGAGGGAGAGCTGCGTCGCGCACTGGCCGCCGGCATCCCGGCATCGCGCATCATGTTCTCCGGCGTCGGCAAGACAGCGCGGGAGATGGACCTGGCCCTCGAGGCCGGCATCTATTGCTTCAACGTCGAGTCCGAGCCGGAACTCGAGATCCTCAACCAGCGCGCCGTCAGGGCAGGCAAGAAGGCCCCTGTCTCCTTCCGCATCAATCCCGATGTCGACGCCAGGACGCATGCGAAGATCTCGACTGGCAAGAAGGAAAACAAGTTCGGCATTTCCTGGGAGCGCGCCCGCGCCGTCTATGCCCGCGCAGCAAGCCTGCCCGGCATCGAAGTGACCGGCATCGACATGCATATCGGCAGCCAGATCACCGACCTGCAGCCATTCGAAGACGCCTTCAAGCTGCTGCGCGAACTGGTCGGCACGCTACGCGCAGAGGGCCACGATATCCATCACGTCGATGTGGGCGGCGGCCTTGGCATCCCCTACCGGGACGACAACAACCCGCCCCCATCGCCGGAAGCCTATGCTGCGATCGTCACGAACACTCTGCGCGACCTCAACTGCAAGATCGTCACTGAGCCCGGCCGCCTGATCGTCGGCAATGCCGGCATCCTGGTCACCGAAGTGATCTACGTGAAGGACGGCGGCGAGAAAACCTTCGTGATCGTCGATGGCGCGATGAACGACCTCATCCGTCCGACTCTCTATGAGGCCCATCACGAGATCCGCCCCGTAGTGATCTCGGCAGCGAACGCGCCGCGCATCAAGGCGGATATCGTCGGCCCCGTATGCGAAACCGGCGACTATCTGGCGCTCGACCGCGAAATGGCGATGCCGAAGTCCGGCGATCTCTTCGCCATCAGCACCGCCGGCGCCTATGGCGCGGTTCAGGCCGGCACCTATAACAGCCGCCTTCTGGTTCCTGAAGTGATCGTCAAGGGCAACGATTTCCACGTGATTCGCCCGCGCGGCACCTACGAAGAGCTCATCGCCCTCGATTCCATCCCGGCCTGGCTGGACTGATCACTGCCTG
The DNA here is from genome assembly GCF_000510625.1 of Rhizobium sp. IBUN. Classification (NCBI taxonomy): domain Bacteria; kingdom Pseudomonadati; phylum Pseudomonadota; class Alphaproteobacteria; order Hyphomicrobiales; family Rhizobiaceae; genus Rhizobium; species Rhizobium sp. IBUN. Next base: position 43,054 of record NZ_AZNV01000040.1, on the reverse strand, counting down.
GCGGGGGCATCACTTTTTGGCGAAGAACCGTGAAAAACCGGCATTGGCTGGGGCTTGCCCTCGCCTTCGCCACAAAGAATGCTATCCTTGATCGAGAGCGAATTGCCCCGGCAATCGCCGGAAGCGCCCTCCTGCTTTGAACGTCAGCGCGCGGAGAACGGATTGAACAAGAGCTCCAGCAAGGAGAAAACCGGAGCATTTGCCCTGAGGCCTTCCTTGGCGCGCCTGGTCGCGGCCAAGCGCTTTCTGGCGCGCCTGGTCCTGCTGTTCGAACAGATCCTACCTCTCCTGCTGCCGATTCTGTCGGTTGTGGCGCTCTACCTCACAGCGTCTTGGTTCGGTGTCTTCCGCTACGCGCCCGAATGGATTCGCGTGGCGCTACTGATCATTTTTGCGGCTGCCACCCTCGTCACCCTCCTTCCGCTGCGCCGGCTTCATTGGCCCGATGTGGCTGCTGCCGATCGGTTGCTCGAGCAGCGCAACGGCCTGCAGCATCAGCCTGTTGCCGTTCAGGAAGACGAACCCGCCACCGACACGCCTTTCGCCCGCGCCCTTTGGCGCGAACATCAGACGCGGATGGCGGAGAAGATCGCGGCGCTCGATACCGGCTTCCCACGCCCCGACATCGCCTCCCACGACCGGCTGGCCTTGCGTGCCATCCCGGCATTGCTTGTGGTAATGGCTTTCGCCTATTCGCTATCGACGAGCGGCGGTTCGATCTCGGATGCGCTGCAGCCGCGGCCCGCGCCGCAGGCAGTTGATCCTGCCGTGCGTATCGACGCCTGGGTCACGCCCCCCTCCTACACCGGTCGCGCGCCGATCTATCTGACGGCAAACGGTACCGAGCAGACGGCGATCCGCGTCCCCGAACTCTCGAGCCTGACGGTCCGCGTCAGCGGCGGAAAGACGGCGGAGAAGGTTGTCTTCCGGCACGAGAATGGCGAGGCCGAGGACATCACGCCTCAGGAAGCCGCCAAGCCCCCTGTTACGCCAGTGGCCACTCAGCAGGCCGACGGCACGGCTCCCATCAATCCCGCGCTGTCCGCCACGACGCATCTGATGAAGCTCGAGGAAAACGGCAGGCTCGAGGTCAACGGTCGCGTGTGGAGCTTCGACGTTATTCCTGACAAGGCGCCCGAGATCGCCTTCAATGGAATACCGAAGCCGACCGTCAACGGCGCTCTCGAAATCGGCTTCACGGTCAAGGACGATTACGGCGTGCAGGAAGCGCGCGCGGAGATCGTTCCTGTCGACTCCGACCCGGCCGCAACGCCGCTTTATCCGCTGCCTGACTTCCGCCTGGAGATCCCCCGCCGCAATTCGCGTGACTCCAAGGGATTGACCAGCAAGAACCTGACCGAGCATCCGCTGTCGGGCAAGCGGGTCCGCATCACCCTTATTGCCAAGGACGCCGCCGGCCAGACGGGTCGCAGCTCGCCCTACGAGATGACGATGCCGTCCCGCCCGTTCCACGAGCCGCTGGCCGCCGCCGTCGCCGAAGAGCGGCAGGTCTTTTCGCTCGACACGCGTAAGATGCTGGAAGCGATCACGCTGAACGAGGCGCTGACGCTGCGCCCGGAAGAGACGATCCCGAAGCTGACTAACTACCTGCTGCTGCAATCCGCTCTGACGCGGATGAAGCTCGCCAAGAGCGAGGAGGCGCTGAAGGATACCGCCGACCACCTCTGGGATATCGCTGTAGGCATGGAGGATGGCGATCTGTCGCAGGCAGAACGCAATCTGCGCAACGCCCAGCAGAACCTGACCGACGCTCTCCAGCGCAACGCCCCTGATGCCGAGATCAAGAAGCTCATGGACGAGCTGCGCAAGGCGATGCAGGACTACATGAAGGAGCTTGCGCAGCGCATGCAGAATGCGCCGATGCAGCCGAACCAGAATGCTCAGAACATCCTTCGCCAGCAGGATCTGGAGCGGATGATGGACCAGATCGAGAATCTGGCGCGCTCCGGCAACCGCGACGCTGCCCAGCAGATGCTCTCCGAGCTGCAGCGAATGATGAACAACCTGCAGGCCGGCAGGCCACAGCAGGGGCAGCAGGGTCAGGACAACAGCCAGATGCGCCAGCAGATGGACAAGCTTGGCCAGATCCTGCGTGACCAGCAGAAGCTGATGGAAGAGACCTTCAAGCTGGACCAGCAGTTGAAGGATCGCATGCAGCGCGGCGATCCGAACATGGGGATGAACGATCCGCTGCTGGACGAGATGCCGATGGACAATGACGGCATGCAGCAGGATCAACACCAGGGACAGCAAGACCAGAGTCAGGACCCGAACCAGAACCAACAGCAGAGCCAGAACCAGCAGGGCCAGTCGCCTTCCGACCAGATGACGGCTGAGCAGCTGCGCGAAGCCTTGAAGCAGCTGCGTTCGCGCCAGGACGAACTTGGCAACCAGCTTGGCGAGCTGCAGAAGGGTCTCGGCGACATGGGCATCAAGCCCGGTCCGGGCTTCGGCCAGGCCCAGCGCGAAATGGAAGGCGCCGGACGCGAACTCGGTCAGGGTCACGGCGAACCGGCCATCCAGGGCCAGGGACGCGCCCTCGAGGCGCTCCGTCAGGGCGCGCGTGACATGATGAACCAGATGATGCAGGCCATGCAGGGCCAACAGGGACAAGGCCAGCAGGGCCAGGTCGGGCAAGGCAATCAGAACGGCCGCGACCCGCTTGGACGTCCGCGCCGCGCCGAAGGCCCCGATTTCGGCGATCAGGTGAAGGTCCCGGACGAGATCGACGTGCAGCGCGCCCGCGAAATCCTGGATGCCATTCGCGAGAAGCTCGGCAACAACCCGCCGCAGGAAATCGAACGGCGCTATCTGGAACGGCTTCTGGACATTCAATAGCTCGGCTGTGCCAATTCAGGTCACAATAGCGTGAGATTCGCCACCTCCACGCCAGCACTCCCTATGTCTATTTTGACGCAGATCGCGCGTCGTTTGGGCACGAGTTGAGGGTATTTCCATGAAAACGGAATGGAAGCTGATCGCAGCTGTCGCTCTTGGATTCGGCATGGCTGCAAGCACGGCAAGCGCAATGGATATTGGTGGTTTCGCAACGACCAACAGCGGCGGCAGGACCCTTGCTGCCGACGGCTACGAATCGAGCCGAAGCTGGGGCGGATCGAACAGCTACCGACCGGCTCCCTACAGCATGGAGACAACGGGGAGCATTTCGTCCAGCCGCTCCAGGGCACGGCAACCCGTCAACTGTCCGCCGAGGCCGATTCCCGGCACGCTGCAGACGCAGGGCGGAAACAGCGGAACGACCATAAATCCTGCCTGCCCCGACTATTGAGAAGCTACGGGTTGGACCTTGCCAACGAGGCCATCGTCTCCATGTGGCGCGGCGAAGGCATGATCTGTGCGTGACTCGATGACAAACTTCAAATTCCGCCACCGAGGCGAGTCCCGCCTGGCGAAAGCTTCGTCTTGTCACGCTGCAGCTGAATAACTATAGCGATTCGATGGCAATTCTTTTCAAGACCGTAATCGGTGAAAACGCGGCATTCGAGTTGATCGAGAATGCGCTCTCCCGTACCGGCGAATACGATGGCTACCTAAACGTCGTGGCTGACGAAGGCGAGAAGACTCTCCCTTGGTCACCCGGCATGCATGCCGAGCAGTTCCAGGCGGAAATCACGGAAATTCTCCGTTCGACCTGGGATATCTGCCGCTTCTGGGTGATCTACGAGCGGCGCGACGACCGGCAGGACGCAGAAGCCAACGCCATCCGCAACGCGGCGTTTAGGCTGACGCGCGGCTATGCCGGCGTCATCGTCGTGACGCTCAGCCTGCTCCACAAGCGCGACAGCCTGGCCGATATCGAACTGATCTTTGTATGTTTCCAGCAGGACTTCCAGCGACGCAATTTTCGCGTCCGCTATGAAGGCAAATTCATCCCCGATGAGGGCTGAATAGTCGAGATCATGCCGTTAGCCGCCTCAGGCGGCCAACGCACGCGCGACAGCCTTGCGGATATCGGGCAAGGCAAAGGGCTTCGAGACGACATCGACGATCTTCTCCGCCAAGTCGTCCGCGCGTTCGCGCTGTTCCGCGTAGCCAGTCATCAGCAGGATCTTCAGTGCCGGGAAGGCGGATTTTGCCTGATGCGCCAGTTCGATGCCGTCCATCACAGGCATGCGGATATCCGAGAGCAGCAGGTCGTAGACGCCGTCTCTGAGTTTTTCCAGTCCCTCCGCACCGTCAGCGGCTTCTTCGGTCTCATGACCGTCAAGACGCAAAGCGCGGGCTACGAAAGAGCGTAGGGAGTCCTCGTCTTCCGTAATCAGAATTTTTGCCATGGTGTGCATCACTCCGTTTCATGCCCCGCAACGGAAATCACACGAGTTTCCTTTGCGATCGGTAAACGGCAGGAAGGGATGGACGGGATGGTTAACAACCCGTCTCATCCTGGCACATTCAGGGTCAGGTCGTGATCCCTAGGCGTCGCCGGTGACGACGCCGACAAATGGGAGTTCGCGGAAGGCGTAGGCGACATCCATGCCGTAGCCGACGACGAAATAGTCGGGGCATTCGAAACCGACATAGTCGGCCTCGAGCTTTTCCTTGCGCTTGACGCTCTTGTCGAGGAGCACGGCGATGGTGACGTTGCGGGCGCCGCGCTCGTAGAGCAGTTCCTTGGCAAACAGCAGCGTACGGCCGGATTCCAGAATATCGTCGATCAGAAGAACGTCGCGATCCTTCACGTCGCTGTCGATATCCTTGACGATCCGCACGCCTTGCGAGACTGTGCCGGTGCCATAGCTCGAGAGAGTGATGAACTCGACCTCGGGCGCGAGGCCGCTGTCATGCAGCGCGCGGATGAGGTCCGCGGCAAAGATGAACGAGCCTTTCAGCACCGCAATAACCAGCAGGTCCTTCGTCGGTCCCGATGCAATCTGCTTCGCCATGGCATGATTGCGTTCGGCAATCTGCTCGGCTGTGAAGAGTGGCTCGATGTTTTTTCCGCGCACGACGGGCATAAGCAGGCTTGCTCCATGAATAGAAGCACAAGCCGTTACCACAAACGGCGCGATGAAACACCCCTTTAGAGCCCTTCAGGGCATGAACGAAAGCCGGATTTCCGGCATTTTTCCACCGGTGTATTGGACTCTCGTAGAAAATCCGCGGCTTTGCCCTGCGTAGATGACATCCACCGGCGGGTTGATGACGATGCTCGCGGTCAACTGCTCGCCGGCAAAAAAGTTGGCGCGGATCGGGCGAACGATCTGCGTCGTGCCGCTCTGGTTGTCGATGATGCCGTTGATCAGCAACACCTGCATCCCGTTTGCCTCGCGGGGCGTGATCGTGACATGCGAGAAATGCAGCGGTGCCTCTGCCGGTGCAGCGTCGCTTTCAGAGAGGCCGGAGAAGCCACCGACGAGACCAAACACCAGCACCGAAAGCGCGACCACCAGGGCGGCGAAAGTCTTGACCGATGCCTGCTGCAGCCAGGCTTCGCCCGCTCGGACGAATGATTCCATCGAAGCTCGCGGGGACGTCGGCCGGAGCATCGAAGGCGCCGGGGGACGTCGGCGATTGCCAGTGAAGCTCCGGGCATCAAAGGCCTGGGAGCGGTTGTTGATCACTACGAATTCGGCATCGGCCACATCGGCTGGGCGGGCTCGGCGGGCCTCGCGCTTGATCGGCTCGGGCGGCAGAAAATCATAGCTGCGGCCGGGCGCCTGGCGTCTGAACGAGGAGGAGGTCATGATGACGGCCTTTCCGGTGTCCACATGGTTTCGAGCCGGACGGAAATCCGGCATTGAAACGAATCCTCCTCAGTCGTAAATTTTAATGGTTAATGCTTCGCAAAGATCGCCATCAAAGCGGCGTCTTTCCCGTAAATTTACTGGTTGTTAATGCTGTTGGTTAACAAGTCGTGCGGTGAACAAACAAAAGACTGATCTATCGTTGATCCACTTCGAAAATGTCGGTTTGCGCTATGGGATGGGCCCGGAAATTCTCCGGGACCTGACGTTCGACATTCCGAAGAAATCGTTTCAGTTCCTGACCGGCCCCTCGGGCGCCGGCAAGACCACCTTGCTCAGGCTGCTGTTTCTATCGCTGCAGCCAACCCGCGGGCTGATCCGCATGTTCGGACGCGACATTTCCGATATCCCGCGGCCCGAGCTGCCGCTGCTGCGGCGCCGCGTCGGCATCATCTTCCAGGAATTCCGGCTCCTCGACCACTTGACGACCTATGAGAACGTGGCCCTCCCGCTGCGCGTTCGTGGCAAGGACGAGAGTTCCTACAAGACCGACGTGCTGGAACTTCTGAAGTGGGTCGGTCTCGGCGAGCGCATCAACGTTCTGCCGCCGGTGCTATCGGGCGGCGAAAAGCAGCGCGCCGCGATCGCGCGGGCCTTGATCGACCGTCCCGAGATTCTGCTTGCCGACGAGCCGACCGCCAACGTCGACCCGCCGATGGCCCGCCGTCTGCTCAATCTCTTCCTTGAGCTCAACCGTCTCGGAACGGCCGTTGTGATCGCCACCCACGATCTGGCCCTGATGGACCAGGTTGAAGCCCGCCGTATGATTCTCTCGGAAGGGCACCTCGATATCCATGACTAAAGCAGCGCCCAAACCGCCGGCGGAGGCCGCCCCGAAAGGTCAGAAGAGGCCGGAGATGAAGGTGCGGCCGACGGCGCCGATCCTGCCGTCTGCCAACATTCAGGGCAATGCGCTAATGGTGGTGATCGCCATCATGGCCTTTCTCGCCTGCCTGACGCTCGGCGGCGTCAGCATGGTGCGTTCCACAGCGGCGAGCTGGGAGAGCCAGATTTCCCGCGAGATCACCATCCAGATTAGGCCCGATGAGGGCTTGGACATGGAAAAGACGCTGGCGCAGGCGCGCGATCTCGCTCTGACATTCGTCGGCACCAAGGACGGTCAGATCGTCGACGAAGCGGCAACCGCCCGCCTACTCGAACCCTGGCTCGGCACAGGGCTCGACATCAAGGAACTTCCGGTCCCGCGGCTTGTCATTATCACCATCGACGAAAGCAACCCGCCTGATTTCGAGGCAATGCGCTCACTGCTCAAGGGGAGCATTCCGCAGGCCTCGCTCGACGATCACCGCACCTGGGTCGACCGTCTGGTGTCGATGGCCCACACGACGGTCATGATCGGCACCGGCATCCTGCTGCTTGTCTTCTCGGCCATGGTACTGACAGTCGTTTTCGCAACCCGAGGAGCTCTCTCTGGCAACCGCCATATCGTCGAGGTGCTGCATTTCGTTGGCGCCGAAAGCTCCTTCGTCGCCAACGAGTTTCAGAAGCACTTCCTGAAGATCAGCCTGAAGGGATCGGCGGTTGGGAGCGCCCTTGCAGCGCTGTTCTTCCTCACCGCCGGCTTCTTGCAGAGCCGGACCTTGGCGACGCCGCAGACGGACCAGGCCACCGCGCTCTTTGGCACGTTCTCGGTCGGCGCGCTTGGCTATCTCGGCATCTTTGCGACCATGATCGTCATCGCCCTGCTGACGACCTTCACGGCACGGCTGACGGTGATGCGGACGATTTACGAGATCGATACGTTGCGTTCCGACCCGACACGGGCGGATGGGCTCGTGAATTAAGCTTGTCATGCCTTTTTTGCCATGAAAGCGTCTGTTCGCCGCCGCAATCTGCATATATTTTTCCGATTCATGAGCATGGGACACATTCCGCGCACCCCGATTCGCCCTGGAGCGGAGCTTCTTCGCTCCGACGGGCGACCTGTTCGCGGCCCCGTGCGACGGATGCTGCGCTGGGGCGGCATGGCCTCCATCCTTGCCATCGCCCTGATTTTTGGTGGGTTCCTGCGCTTTGCCGATTCCGTCACGACCCTGAAACCTCCGCTTGACCCACGGGCAGACGCAATCGTCGTTCTGACGGGTGGCTACCAGCGAATCGACCAGGCCGTCGAACTGCTGCAGAAAGGCGCCGGAAAACGCCTGCTGATTTCGGGTGTGCATCCGACAACCACGCCGAAGCAGATCCGCAGGATGACCCAGGCCTCGCCGGAACTTTTCACATGCTGCGTCGACGTCGGCTACGACGCACTCGACACGATCGGCAATGCCCAGGAAGCATCGAACTGGATCCACCAGCGCGGCTACAAGAGCGTCCTCGTCGTCACCAACAACTACCACATGCCGCGCAGCCTGGCGGAACTCGCTTATGTCGACGCCGAAACGCAGTTCATTCCCTACCCCGTTGTGAACACGGACCTGAAGACCAGCGACTGGTTCACCGATCCCAACGCCGTGCGGGTCATGCTCGCCGAATATGCGAAAGTGCTCTTCGCCGGCGCGCGCAATCTGACGGGACTTGGCCGGCACCCTGGGCTCCGCTCGGCAGGCGTCTCCGGCTAAAGCCGAGGGAAACCTTTTTCTGAACGCCAATATCGTGTAGGAGGGCGCAACCGCCTCTTGCGGATATTGGCCTCGGGAAAATTTATGATCGCCCTGCGTTCCGTTCTCTTCAACACGATCTTCTACGCCAACCTCATCGTTCGCATGATCGTGCTCTCCCCCTATTATTTCGTCGCGCCACGCAAGGACGCCTACCGCATACCGAAGAACTGGGCACTGTCGAGCCACTGGCTGATGGAGAAGATCGTCGGCACGACCTTCGAGATCGAGGGCATGGAGAATCTGCCCGATGGCGGCTATATCCTGGCGCCGAAGCATCAGTCGTTCTGGGATACCTATGCCCTGCTGCCGTGGCTCAAGGATCCGGTCTACATTCTGAAGCGAGAGCTGATGTGGATCCCGCTCTTCGGTTGGTATGCCATGAAGCAGCGGATGATCCCGGTCAATCGCGGCGCCCGCGGCAAGGTGATGGTCGAGGCGTTGAGGCGAACCAAGGAAGAGCTGGCAACCGGCCGCCAGCTGATCATTTACCCCGAAGGCACGCGCCGCCCGCCCGGTGCCGAACCGCTCTACAAATACGGCATCGCCCGCATGTACCGCGACCTGCAGCTACCGGTCGTGCCGGTCGCCATGCACCCCGGCCTGTTCTGGCCGCGCCGCAGCACGTTGCGCTACCCCGGTCACTTCAAGGTGCGGATCCTGCCGCCAATCCAACCCGGCATGGACCCCGATGCCTTTTTCGCGCATCTGATCGAGGTGACCGAGAAGGCGAGCGATGAACTGCTGGTCGACACGGTCAAGCACAACCCGAACCTGCCGCTCCCGCCGACCGCCGCTCGTCGGCTCGCGGAATTGCAGAAAGCGAAGGCAACGACGGCCTGAACTCAGAGCCTGAACTCAGGCCGCGTTTCTTAGTCGTTCCACTTCGCCGACCACCTGCTCCAGCCAGTGGTCGCGAATGCCCATTTCCCGCAGGTGTGCCAGCGTATTGAAGACATAGGCGTCGTTCGGCCCTGATCGGCCCTCCGCACCGTGGACAACATGCGCCGCCGCGATCGCGTCGAGCCCACCGGCATATTGCGTATGCGCTCGATCGACGACGTAGGCGACCGCCTTGCTGCTCCGGCCGTCCGCCAACTGGAGGGGCAGGCAACGCTCAAGATAGACGTTGGTTACGAGCTCGCGCTCCCTCAGATAGTCGATTGTCTCGCCCCACTGATCCGGCGCGATCCGAAAGGCCATTCCACGGCAGGAACCACCACGATCAAGGCCGAGCACGAGGCCCGGTTTCTGCTGCGTGCCGCGATGCACCCAGGAATGCACGCAGAGCGACCGTCTATAGCCATAGACAAGCGCCTGAGAACGCTCCAAAAATTCGAAGCCCGGATTCCACATCAGTGATCCGTAGCCAAACACCCAAAATTCGTCCATATCGCACGCCAGACCCACATTCCCACTCGCGCGTCACCTTTGGAGAACATCATGGCAGCGTCAAGCCCATCCCGCAGCGGCAGAAAATTCTGGTGGCTCGGCTGCATCATCCTCCTGGTGATCGCGCTTTATACGAGTGGCTGGTTCTATGCCGCCGCGCAGCTGAAAACGACGGTGCTGAAGGCGATCGCGCCGGGCAACACCGCAGGCGTCAGCGCCGAATGCGCCGATATCGACTTCCGCGGCTATCCGTTCCGGATCGGCCTGTTCTGCTCGAAGGTCGATGTCGATGACAACGTCAACGGCGTGTCGGCGAGTTTTGGCGAGCTGCGCTCCGCAGCCCAGGTCTATGCTCCAGGGCATATCGTTTGGGAACTCGACGCGCCCGCCGAGATCCGCACCGCCCACGGCCTGACGCTCAATGCCGAATGGGCAAACCTGCAATCCAGCCTGATCACCAAGCTAAAGGGCATCGACCGCTCCTCCACCATCATCGACGGGCTCAAGGGGACGGCGGTTTCCCAGACCGGCCAGACGATCAATTTCGACGCTGCTCACACGGAGATCCACCTTCGCCAGAACAACGGCGACCTGGATGGCGCGATCTCGCTGAAGGATTCCAATACCGCCATCAAGGACTGGCCGGCATTCCCGAAGCTCTCGGCGAGCGCCGACGTGACGCTGGCCGGCAAGGCCGGCATGATCGACGGCAGCGACCAAAAGGGCCTCTACGGCGCCAGCGGCGAGCTGCGCAAGGTCGTGGCCGACATCGGCGACGGCAAGGTCATGACCCTGAGCGGCCCCTTCTCCTTCGACGAGGAGGGCTATCTGTCGGGCAAATTCAAGCTGGAGATCGAACAGCTCGGCCCCTGGCGCGACAGCGTCAAGCAGACCTTCCCTGAAATCGCCAAGACGGTCGACACCGCCGCCAAGCTGCTGAAAGCTTTGGCGGGCGGCGGCGACAAGGTTTCCGTCGATCTCGTTGTAGCACGTGGCAATGCCACGGTCGGCGGTTTCATTCCGTTGGGATCGATCCCGCCGATCTGAAATTGAGCCTTCAGGCTTTCTTTTCGAGCGGATGCGGACGGCCGAAGTCCGGCGCATCGACGTCCTGGCCGGCCTGGATGATCGAACGGCGGATGGCACGCGTGCGGGTGAACAGATCGAAGATCTTGTCGCCCTCGCCCCAGCGAATGGCCCGCTGCAGATAAGCGAGGTCCTCGGAGAAGCGCGCCAGCATTTCGAGGATCGCATCCTTGTTGTGCAGGCAGACGTCGCGCCACATCGTCGGATCGGAAGCGGCCAGACGCGTGAAGTCGCGGAAGCCGGACGCGGAATACTTGATCACTTCCGATTCCGTCACCGCCTCGAGATCATCCGCCGTGCCGACAATGTTGTAGGCGATGATGTGGGGCAGGTGCGAGACGATGGCGAGCACCTTGTCGTGGTGCTCCGGATCCATCTCGTCGACCTTGGAGCCGAGCGTTTCCCAGAACTGCTGCAACTTTTTCAATGCCGCTTGGTCAGTTCCGGCGATCGGGGTGAAGATGCACCAGCGCCCTTCGAAGAGCCCGGGGAATCCGGCGTCTGGGCCGGACTTCTCCGTGCCGGCAAGAGGATGGCCGGGAATGAAATGCACGTGCGGCGGCATATGCGGCTGCATTTGGGCAATGACGGATGCCTTGGTCGAACCGACATCGGTGACGATGGCACCGGGCTTCAGGCTGCCGGCGATTTCTTTCGCCACGCTCTCCGACGCGCCGACGGGAACCGACACGATCACCAGGTCCGCATCCTTGACGGCCTCTGGCGACGAGGTCGTATAGCGATCGCCCAGGCTCAACTCCTCCGCTCGCTTCAGCGTTTCGGCGCTGCGCGTCGAGACGACGATCTCACCTGAGAGACCGAGCCGCCTGATATCATAGGCCAGCGAAGAGCCGATCAGGCCGATCCCGATCAGCGCAATGCGATCGAACTGCACCGTCATGACTTGCGTCCCATGAACTCGCCGAGCGCTTCGATGACGCCACGGTTCGCCTCTTCCGGACCGATGCTCATGCGCAGCGCGTTCGGGAAGCCATAGCCCTTTACAGCGCGCAGGATATAGCCGCGGCTGGTCAGGAACTCATCGGCTTCCGGCGCGCGCTTGCCATCGACATCCGGGAAGTGGATGAGCACGAAGTTGGCGACCGACGGCGTCACCTTGAGGCCGAGAGCCTCGAGCGCACCCGTCAGCTTCTCGATCCACATCTGGTTGAAGGAGGCGGCCTCCTGCGTGAACGCCTGGTCGCGAATGGCTGCAGCACCCGCGGCAATGGCTGCGGCGTTCATGTTGAACGGGCCGCGGACGCGATTGACCGCATCGATGATGTCTGCCGGCGCATACATCCAGCCAACGCGAAGCGCGGCCAGGCCATAGACCTTGGAGAAGGTACGGGTCATGACGACGTTGGCATTCGACGAAACGATCTCGATGCCGGCCTCGTAGTCGTTGCGGCGGACATATTCCGCGTAGGCGGCATCGAGCACCAGAACGACCTGCTTCGGCAGGGATGCCTGAAGACGGCGGATTTCGCTGACCGCAACATAGGTACCCGTCGGATTGCCGGGATTGGCGATGAAGACGATCTTGGTCTTCGGCGTAACGGCCGCCAGAATGGCATCGACGTCGACCGTCTGATCCTTCTCCTTGACGACGACAGGCGTCGCACCCGCGCCCATGATCTGGATCTTGTAAACGAGAAAGCCGTGCTCGGTGATGATGCCTTCGTCGCCAGGCCCGAGATAGACATGGCAAAGCAGGCCGAGCAACTCGTCCGAGCCATTGCCGCACATGATGTTGGCGGGGTTCAGACCATGCACAGCCGCGATCGCCTCACGAAGTTCCGTCGCCTGGCCATCAGGATAGCGCTCGAGACTGCCGGCGGCATTGCGGAAAGCTTCGATCGCCTTCGGGCTCGCGCCAAGGGGTGTTTCATTGGAAGAGAGTTTGTAGACGCGGGCAACGCCCGGCGCATGTTCCTTGCCCGGCACATAGGCTGCGATATCCAGAATACCGGGACGCGGAACGGGCTTGCTCTTCTCTTCGCTCATGGGATCGACCTTGGAAATACCGGGAAAATTCGGCTGAAATTGCCCCGTGGCAATAGAACGGAACGGCGCCCTTGTCGAGTGCCACGGCTTTAGGCTCTAACGACTGCGCGTCGTTGGAACACCGTGCGGCGCCAGAACCGGTACGAAGACGCGCCGCGAGGCGCGGGCGGCAACCGGCAGGCCCTGATAGAGCCGCTTCTGCGCCTCGACGATAATAACGCCCGAGAATGCCGGCCATAAGGCGCGTCCCACGCGGTCGAAGACACTGCGCAGGCTCATCATCGTGCGCAGCTTCGAGGGTGGAAAGAACAATGCTTCCGCCGTCGCGCCGGGCGTGAAATTGGTCTCGCGCAGAAGGCTCGTCAGCTGCCCTCGCGAATAGGGGCGTCCAGAGCCGAACGGCGTGTGTTCCATGCGCGCCCAAACACCGCGGCGGTTCGGGACGACGATGACCAGCCGTCCGCCTGGCGCCAATACGCGCCACAGCTCCTTCAGGGTTTCCCGCGGGCTTTCGGCGAATTCCAGGGAATGGACCATCAGCACCCGGTCAATCGAGGAATCCGGCAGTGGCAATTCCTCGTCGAAGATCAGGGCGGTCGAGGAAAGAGCGCCTACCGGCCAGTTCACCGCCCCCTGCCCGGCCGGCATGAAGGCAAAGGTTCGCTCCGTGTCGGGTTGAAAGCGATCGAGGAAGGGAACCACGTAGCCGAGGCCAACGAGACGCTCCTGCGGTAGCCGCACCCAAAGCGACGAGAGGGCCATAGCGATCGAGTGCTCGGCAATGCGCCCGAGGTCGGAATGATAGAACTGGCGTAGGTCGACAATATCAGCGTGCATCAAGGCAAATGTTATCAGTGCACGGTTGGACTTCAAGGCGCGACCCTCTACATTCCCGATATACCCGCGATAAAGAGGCTGCCTGAAACTATGAAACCTTTGGATTTAGAGGTTTTTCTCTGCCGCTCCGACAATTTCGGTGTGTTGGTGCACGATCCTGAAACCGGCCTGACGGCATCGATCGACGCTCCGGATGCAGGCGCAGTGGAGAAGGCTGCGTCCCGCCGCGGCTGGACGATCTCGCATATCTTCACAACCCATCACCATACGGACCACGTCGAAGGCAATCTCGCGCTCAAGGAACAATATGGCTGCGAGATCATCGGCCCGATCAACGAGGCGGTGGCAATCCCCGGCCTCGACAAGACCATGGCCGATGGCGATACATTCCTGTTCGGCGATCACACGGTACAGGTCATCGAGACTCCCGGACATACGGCCGGGCATATCTGCTACCACTTCGTCGACGACAAGCTGCTTTTTGCCGCCGATACACTATTTGCGCTCGGCTGCGGGCGTCTTTTCGAGCGCCCGGCTGCCGATATGTGGCACTCGCTTCAGAAGCTTGCCGTGCTGCCTGACGAAACCGCGATCTACTTCGGCCACGAATACACACTGTCGAATGCACGTTTTGCGGTCACCATCGATCCGGACAACCAGCGACTGGTAGTCCGTGCGGCCGAAATCGAAGCTCTGCGGGCCGAAAACAAGTTCACCATCCCGACCACGCTGGCGCTTGAAAAAGAGACCAACCCGTTCCTGCGCGCCGCCGATCCGGCCATCCGTCGCAACCTGCTGATGGAGAACAAGAGCAACGAGGAAGTCTTCGCGGAGATCCGCCGGCGCAAGGACAATTTCTGATGTCGCCGGACGATATTATCCGCGAGCTTGGAATGCAGGCGCATCCCGAAGGCGGTTGGTACGTGCAGACGTTCCGAGACCTCAAGGGGGGATCGCGCGGCCACTCGACGGCGATCTACTATCTCCTGAAGGCGGGGCAGCGTTCCCACTGGCACCGCGTCCGTGATGCGGCGGAAGTCTGGCACCACTATGCCGGGGCTCCGCTTGCGCTTCACTGCTCTGAGGATGGCACCAGCAGCGAGACGCTGGTCCTTGGGACTGACATCCCCAAGGGCGAGCGTCCGCAGGCGATCATTCCCGCCAACTGGTGGCAGTCAGCCGAAACAACGGGCGATTACACGCTAGTCGGATGCACGGTTGCGCCCGGCTTCGAATTCGCATCCTTCGAAATGGCACCGCCGGACTGGAAGCCGGCGGATTAGAGCCTTTCAGCGTCTAGGCTATTGCGCCTTGCTCAACCATCGTGGCCTTGCGGCGAAACATCTCGTTTGCCGCAAGCACGGCACCGCCTGTCACGAGCACGCAGGCGAGCGCGATCCGCCAGCTCGGCTCGGCAAAGCCGAACAGCGTGAGGTTGAGGGTCGAGAGAAGCGGCGCGGCATAGCTTGCGGCACCCAGGATCTGGATATCGCCGTTCTTGACACCGTAGTCCCACGCATAAAAAGCCGCTCCCACAGGAAAGAGCCCGAGGCCAACCACCGCGATCCACTGCAACGCCGTTTCCGGCCAGACGGTTGTCTCGAGCCCGAGATGGCAAATGAGCGACAGGATCGAGGTCGCGATGCAGAAGCCGGTGACGACGTCGGTCGAGACCGCATCGAACCGCCGTGTCAGCAGCGAATAGCCCGACCATGTGAAGGCGCAGAGGAAAGCCGCTCCATAGCCGACGGCATAGGCGCCATCGAAATTGATGCCGTTGCGTCCGACGATCAGGAAGGTGCCGCAGAGACCGGCCAACGCCCCAGCCACATGATACCAGCGCAGTCGTTCGCCCGGCAGCAGCGCCGATCCGACGACGATCAAGAGCGGCCAGAGATAGGCAATCAGCCCGGCTTCGACGGCCGGGGCGTTTCTGATGGCCGTGAAATAGAGGAAATGATACCCGAACAGGCCGGCGATCCCTGTCACCCAGACCTTGGCCGGCTGCTTGAGCAGCGCCAGGCGCGAAGGATTGAGGAGCAGCACGACGATGCCGGGAATGCTGCCGATGGCAAAGCAGATAGCCGATAGCTGGAACGGCGGCATGGTGCCTGATGCAGCTGTCAATGGCGCCAGGATCGACCACATGAGAATGGCCGTAAAGCCGATTAGCGTTGCCCGAAGCTTCACCTGTCCCCCTTCACGGAGGCCCCTGCTCCGTCAGCTTGCACCGTACTTTACAGCGGTGATCGTCACCGGTCCGTATTGCGTCGGAATACGAACATAAACAGGAGCATATACATTTGCCGCGTCTGACTTGGCAAACCAGATTTCCATCCGGCTGCTCTTGCTCAGATAATCGATATCCTTCCGCCCCTTCTTGTAGCCGGAGCGAGGGACGAACCGCACACTGCAGACGGTCGCCTTGCCGTTGAAACCCGTGGTCGAGAAATTCTGGGCACCCTTCGGCGAGAGCACGAGATCCATGCGCATCTCGCCGTCATAAATCGGCAGCTTCTGCGCGCAGACATTGGCATCTGCGGGGAAGATCAGACCCGAGATCGGATCGAGGACCGAGCGCATGTCGCTTGCCGGTACGTTGACCCAGTTGTTCGGAGGCTTTCGGGGCGGCTTCACCGTCGTCGAGGTGATATTGCCGTTGCTGTAGCGCACCTCGTATGTCCGGGCGCGCTTGCCGCTCTTGTAGTAGAGATAGTAGCGGGACGCCTGCAGTCGGTCGCCGCGCAGAACGCCGTCGACGCTCGTCTTGGCGGAGATATTGGTAACGAGATCGGCAAGGCCGGCCGAGCTGATGTCACCCGACACCTGGTAGCTCTTGTCGTCCTCGATCTTCGTCAGGAAGGCGGCGCGCGCAATCGTCAGAATACCGAGCGAGACCCTGTATTCCGTCCGATGCACGATCTCGCTCGCGCTGGCCGGAATGGCCATCAGCGCCGCGACCCCGGAAACAATAATGCGTTTGCCCAGATGAGCCATGAAACGAACCTTATTCAAGCGGCTGGTAAAGCCGTTCATCACGGTCTATACGCCTGTGTCACGACGAAGCAAACACAAGCTTTTTGACAGAATTGCGGGAAACGCCAAGGTTTGGCTTGACGCACGCGGCCTGTCTGACTATAGAACCGCAACTTTCCAATCATGGCCTGTTGGATTGGTAGCCCGATTTTGCGCGGGTCCGCAACCGATGGCCGAGAAAAACAAGAATAGGTGTTCCATGTCCCGCATGTGCGAATTGACCGGCAAGGCAGTCCTGACTGGTAACAATGTCAGCCATGCCAACAACAAGACCAAGCGCCGGTTCCTCCCGAACCTGTGCCAGGTTACGCTGATCTCCGACGCGCTCGGCCAGCGTTATCGTCTTCGCGTTTCGGCTGCTGCTCTTCGTTCCGTCGAGCATCGCGGCGGTCTCGATGCCTTCCTGCTGAAGGCAAGCGAAAATGAACTGTCGATGCGCGCTCGTCTGCTGCGTCGCCAGATCGTCAAGAAGACTGCCGAAGCTGCTGCTGCGTAAGCTTCGACCGCTTCTTCTTCATACGGCTTCAAAAGGCTTGCACGGATAATATCCGGACAAGCCTTTTGCTTTGCCGATTGTTCCTCGAACTGGTGGCATACCCCAGGATAAAAAAATGCTGACGACTCGCTCTACGCTGATCTATGTCGCACTGATGACGCTGGTCGTCGTCGCCTCGAACTTCCTCGTCCAGTTCCCGCTGCATGCCGAGCTCGCCGGCATCAACCTGGCCGACATCCTGACCTGGGGCGCCTTTACCTATCCGGTCGCCTTCCTCATCACCGATTTGACCAACCGCCAGTTCGGCCCGCGGGCTGCCCGCAAGGTTGTCTTCGCCGGCTTCGTCGTTGGCGTGACGCTGTCCTTCTATACCTCGGTTCCGCGTATCGCGATCGCCTCCGGCTCGGCCTACCTCGCTGGGCAGTTGCTCGATATCTCGGTCTTCAACCGCCTGCGCCGGCAGGCCTGGTGGCGCGCACCGCTCGTCGGTTCGCTCATCGGGTCGATGCTGGACACGGTGATTTTCTTCTCCTTCGCCTTTGCGGCCTTCTTCGTCTTCCTCGGCCCGAACGATCCCTTCGCGCTTGAATCGGCGCCAATCCTCGGCGTCTTTTCCGCTGCGGCACCGCGCTGGATTTCCTGGGCGATTGGCGATTTCTCGGTAAAAATGATCGTCGGCCTCGTGATGCTGCTGCCCTATGGCGCACTGATGAACGTGCTGCGCCCGATGCAGGCCGCACGCGCCAACTAAAAAGCCCGAAGCCACTATCTCGGACGGACGACGGAGCCGATGCTCCGCCGTTTTGCGTTCGAGCACACGGAAACTCGCTGAACGATTGGCTATTTTGCGGTTACGCTGCTTCCAGTGATCGGCGACTGATGCCAGGTTTCAATTCTGTAAGCGAGCCGTGTCGCCGGCTCGCGGTTCCACCAACCGGAACTCCAGCATCAGATTTCGCTGCAGGATGGAGTGATTGTCATCGGAGACGATCACCACATGCGTGGTGCCGTCTTCGGCTGCGAAGGCATCCAGACCTTCCATATTGTCGATCTGGTAGCTGAAGTCGCCCTCCAGCAATATCTCTCCGTCCATGACGACGCCCGGGCGGATGTCGGCCGCCTTGATGCGGCGAATGCGCATTCCGATACCTTCGGCCATGTTGAAACGGCGCTCCAGGAGCAGGAGATCACCATTCGGCAGGAAGGCTCCGTCCGTCGCGTCGAAATCGCCATAGTGAGCGAGCGACAGGCGTCCCTTCTGCGGCCCGTCCAAGATCGCTGCATAGGCATTCCCGTCGGCATCCAGGCTGCGTTCCGCGACGATCAATGTGCCCCCTTTCAGAACGCTGTCGACGGGCGCAACGGCGATCGTCTCGAAGCCGCGATTCCCCCGCAGCGATTTCTTGGGAAAGGGAATCGGAAGGGCATCGATCGCACGCGATGTCTCGAAACCCGGATCGGGATAGACATCGACGCGATGATCCTGCTCGAAGGAAACGAGGATCCGGTCGCCATGCAGCGTCAGGCCCTCGGCATCCATATACCCCTTGCCTTCGAAGCTGCGCCCCAGGCGGTTCTTCATCGGCGTGATGGCGACTTCGGCGAGACCCGACAGGCGTCCCTGCGGATCGCGTTCGATATGGCCCGTCATCCAGTGACCGGTGTCCAGCACGCCGACGAAATGCGTCTTGTCCGATCGAAACCGGATCGACGACAGAGAGCCGAACAGTCGCTGCGGCGAGACCATTTCCAGCCCGCCGAGAAACTCGAGCGAGCCGAACTTGATCTCATCGGAGCCGATCTTGAATTCGGTGATGACGCGACTGCGGACCTCGACGTCGCCCTCGGCAAGCGCCGCCGACATGAGAGCCGCCAGCCCGAAAGCAATTGACATCAGGCTGGCGAAGGGCTTCCGGAGCATCCAGAAAGCGTCCTTTCGCGGTTAACCGGCGCGGCGGAGGCGACCGCCCCGCGGCTGGGCGGTCTTATCTTCAAACAGCGACGCAAGCTGCTCGGTCATGGCACCGGCCAGCTCGTCAGCATCGACGATCGTTACGGCGCGCCTGTAATAGCGCGTCACGTCATGGCCGATGCCGATTGCAAGCAGCTCTACCGGTGAGCGCGTCTCAATCCGGTCGATGACGGCGCGCAGATGTCGCTCCAGGTAGTTGCCCGGATTGACCGACAGCGTCGAGTCATCCACCGGCGCACCGTCGGAGATCATCATCAGGATCTTGCGCTGCTCACGGCGGCCGATCAGGCGGTTATGCGCCCACATAAGCGCTTCGCCGTCGATGTTCTCCTTGAGCAACCCTTCGCGCATCATCAGGCCGAGATTGGGCCGCGCGCGACGCCAGGGCGCGTCGGCCGACTTGTAGATGATATGCCGCAGATCGTTGAGACGGCCCGGCGTCTGCGGCTTGCCGCTGGCAAGCCACTTCTCGCGCGCCTGTCCGCCCTTCCAGGCCTTCGTCGTGAAGCCCAGGATCTCGACCTTGACGCCGCAACGCTCCAGCGTGCGGGCCAGGATATCGGCGCAGGTGGCGGCAACCGTGATCGGACGGCCGCGCATCGAGCCCGAGTTGTCGATCAGAAGCGTCACCACCGTATCGCGGAACTGCGTGTCGCGCTCCATCTTGAAGGAGAGCGCCTGCATCGGGTCGATGATCATGCGCGTTAGGCGTGCCGGGTCGAGATAGCCTTCCTCGAGATCGAAATCCCAGGAACGGTTCTGCTGCGCCATCAGGCGGCGTTGCAGGCGGTTGGCCAGTCGACCGACCGCGCCCTGCAGGTGCGCAAGCTGCTTGTCGAGGAAGGCCCGCAGGCGCTCGAGCTCGGCCGCGTCGCAAAGCTCTTCGGCGGTAATCGTCTCATCGAACTCCTCGGTGAAGACGTGGTAGTCCACCTTCTCGTTGAAGTCGTCGAAGGGCGTGTTCGGACGGCGGGTCTCGCCCGGCGTCTCGGAATCTTCCTCGCCTTCTTCCTGCATGTCGTCGTCGGAGATCTCGGCGCCTTCGGTCTCGCCGTCCTCCATCTGCTCGTCGGCGACCTCGCTGTCCTCTACGGGCGCGGCATCCGAACCCGCATCGTCATCGACCTCGTCCTGATCCTGCTCGTCGCCGTTCGGCTGGTCTTCCTGCTCCGAATCATCGTCGGACTCTGGCTGACTGTCGTCGTCACCGTATTCTTCCGCCATTTCCATGGCGGAGAGCATGTGGCGGATCACCTTGGAAAAGGCCTGCTGGTCGCCGATGACGGAGGGAAGGTCGTCGAGGTCGGACCCAGCCTTCTCCTCGATGAACGAGCGCCAGAGATCGAGCACTTTGCCGGCGGAGGCTGGCGGCTTCTCGCCCGTCAGCTTCTCACGCACCATCATGGCCATCGCTTCGCCGATCGGCGCGTCTTCCTGCCGCTCGATGCCGGAGAAATTCGCCTTGGAGTATTTCTCGTCGGTCATCGTCCGGAGATTCGTGGCCACGCCTTCCATCCGCAGCGCACCGATCGATTCCACGCGCGCCTGCTCGACGGCGTCGAAGATTGCCCGCGCGTCGGAGCCTTGCGGGGCCATCGTCGCATGAACCTTGTCGTCGTGGCATGCGAGCCGCAGCGCCATCGAGTCGCCGAGACCGCGCGTAATCGCCAGCTCACGCATGGTCGGGCGCTTGGAAAGCTCCGGCAGACGGATCCTTTCGGCCGTCATTCCAGGACGTTCATTGGCGAAGGTCACCTCGACGTCGCCGTCGCCGGCGATCGCGCGCACACTGCCGGTTATCGCCCGGCGCAACGGCTCGACGTCGACAGGCGAGCCGGGCTTTGCTTTCGAATTGTCACCGCGAGCAGCCATGATCGGTCGGCCTTAGGCCTCCAGGACGATGTTGGCAGCGCTTTCCTTCAGCTCGACGCCGAAGGCGCGCTGGTAATGCTCGGCAACCAACGGACGCTCCAGCTCGTCGCACTTGTTGAGGAAGGTGGTGCGGAAAGCGAAGGCGATGTCACCGAAAATCTCGGCATTCTCGGCCCAGGTGATAACCGTACGCGGGCTCATGACGGTCGACAGGTCACCGTTCATGAAGGAAGCGCGGGTCAGATCGGCGACGCGCACCATCTTGGAGACAAGATCGCGACCTTCCTTGTTCTTCCCGAAGCTCTTCACCTTTGAAGCGACGATGTTCACTTCATGGTCGTGCGGCAGGTAGTTCAGTGTGGTGACGATCGACCAGCGGTCCATCTGCGCCTGGTTGATCTGCTGCGTGCCGTGATAGAGGCCGGTCGTGTCACCAAGACCAATCGTGTTTGCCGTCGCAAACAGGCGGAAGGCCGGGTGAGGACGGATGACACGGCTCTGGTCGAGCAGCGTCAGGCGGCCGGACGATTCCAGCACGCGCTGGATGACGAACATGACGTCAGGGCGGCCGGCATCGTATTCGTCAAAGACGAGCGCGACATTGTGCTGGTATGCCCAGGGCAGGATGCCGTCCTTGAATTCGGTGACCTGCAGGCCGTCCTTGAGCACGATTGCGTCCTTGCCGACGAGGTCGATACGGCTGACATGGCTGTCGAGGTTGATACGCACGCAGGGCCAGTTGAGGCGGGCGGCGACCTGTTCGATGTGCGAGGACTTACCCGTGCCGTGATAGCCTGAAATCATCACGCGTCGGTTATGGGCGAAGCCGGCAAGAATGGCGAGCGTCGTCTCGCGGTCGAAGAGATAGTCGGGGTCGAGGTCCGGAACATAGGCGCTGCCCTGGCTGTAGGCCGGCACGCGAATGTCGGAATCGATACCAAAGACCTCCCTGACCGAAACGGTGGTGTCCGGAAGCTCCGAAATATCAAGGTCAATCTTGCTCATCATGTCTCCAAGGCGGGTGCCCGACACCCGACCATACTGTCTCAGCCCATTTCGCAACCATGACGCCGCAGTTTACCCCGCGCTCGTTCATGTCGGAACGTCGGCGATGCTTCTCCGGGACTGAAACGAAACCTCGGGGGCGATAATCTACCGCTAGCGAGCATTCTTGAACAAAGTCCCGGACAAGAAACGCCGCGCCCGGAAGTGGCCGAGGCGCCTGTGGGACAAACGCAGAAACTTATGCCGCGGTTGCCTGCGGCCTCAGCCGATTTGGGACCATACCTGATTGAAGACCAAGAGCAAGGACGGGAATTAACAAAAACCGTTCTGCTTCAATAATTGATAGGCCTGGATGACGGCGCGGAAGCGTTCCTCCGAGCCGCGGTCGCCGCCATTGGCGTCGGGATGGTGCTTCTTGACCAGTTCCTTGTAGCGGCTCTTGATCTCAGAGGAGGTGGCGCTGGCATCAAGCCCCATCGTGTCGAAGGCCTTGGCTTCCAGGCTTTTCAGCTTGCGCTGCTCGGGAAAGCGCGGGCCGCTCCCCTTCGTGCCGTTGACGAAGCCGAAGGGATCGCGCACCCGGTAGGAGCCCGAGCGCATATCGGAGTGCAGCGGGCTGTTCTTGGCGGCCTTGTTGACGCCGACCGTCCAGGTCGGGCGATGCCCTGTTATCGCTTCCTTCTGGTAGCGCGCAATCTCGCCGTCGGAAAGGCCGGAGAAGTAGTTGTAGCCCTTGTTGTATTCCTTGACGTGCTCGAAGCAGAACAGGAAGAACTGTCCCTCGGCATTGCGTCCGACGGGAGCGCGATGCACGCCTTTTTTGTCGCAGCCATCCCACTGACAGGCAGGGGGTGCCTGTTCGGTTTCCTGCTCGCGTTTGCGGCGGGTGCGGATGCGGTCGAAATATTTGGAATCGAGTCTCATGACGGCGCTAATTATGGGCCTGCGAAGAGGCGACAACAAGAATTGACAAACCGGAATGTTGCTGGCTTGGTGGGAACCTTTTTCGCAAAGCAACGAGACCATGAAACTGCAGACCCGCATCGAAGAAAAGCTGACCGCCGCGTTCGCGCCGGAGCGCCTCAGCGTCATCAACGAAAGCCATCTTCATGCGGGCCATCAGCCTGACATGACGGGCACCGGCGAGACCCATATCCGGGTGCGCATCGTATCCGCCAAGTTTGCCGGCATGCCGCGACTGGCGCGGCACCGTGCGATCACGGAGCTTCTGAAGCCAGAACTGGATGCCGGATTGCATGCACTCGCCGTCGAACCGGCAGCCCCTGGGGAGCCGGTGCGCTGGTAGGCGGCTGCGTGAATATAGGAACTGGGCGGCGCTCTCCCAAGAGCGCCGCAAAGACTTAGCGGATGAGAAGCGCCGTGCCGTAGAGCCCGAGCGAAAAGAAGGTATGCGCAACGAGATTGAGAACGCGCACCTTGTTCGGATTGGGCGTCTTGGAGGCCGCCACTCCGAGCCCCATGCCCGGCTGCATCAGGAACCAGCCGGCGCCGACGGTGACGATGGCGAAGATCCAGGCAGGCAGGAAAGTCGGCGTATCGAGCCAGGCGGAGCCGACGATCAGCACCAGCAGCAGACCGTAGATAATGCCGACGGCATAATGGCCAATCCAGCCGAGCGCCCGCTCGTGCCGATAGGGTTCGGCGGCATTGATGTCGCCGTGAAAGACGCGGCCCTTGGCCACTTCCTTGAACCAGCGCCCGGCCGGCGCCCAATTCGGCAGCCCGCCACCAGACGTGACGCCGTAGAGCACGGTCCAGATATCCATGAGCGCGGTCGCGCCGATACCGATGATCACAGAGCGCCAGATAATATCAAGCATGTGAAATCCCATCAAAAATGTGCCGCCGGCCCCCTCGGCCAGATCGGCGAAGGTCAGGCCGGCTTCGCCCCGTCCTCCTCGGCCGAGCGGATACGAAGCCTGGTGATACGGTTCTTCTCGCGCTTCATGACGATGAAGCGCTTCCCATGAAAGGTGAAGGCCTGGCGCTCTTCCGGAATGGTCATGGATTCGTGGATGACCAGACCAGCGATCGTCGTCGCCTCCTCATCCGGCAGGTGCCAGTCGAGCGCCCGGTTGAGATCGCGGATCGGCACCGTTCCGTCGACGACGATCGAGCCGTCGGCCTCCTGGCGCACGCCCTGCATCTCGATATCGTGCTCGTCGGAAATATCGCCGACAATCTCTTCCAGAATGTCCTCCAGCGTCACGATGCCCTGCACCTCGCCATATTCGTCCACGACGACGGCAAAGTGCTGCTTGCGGCGCAGGAAGGCGTTGAGCTGGTTCTCGAGACTGGTGCTATCGGGCACAAACCAGGGCTTCTGGGCGATCTTCGAAATGTCGAGATTCTCCGGCTCGACATTCGGCTCGGCAAGCGCCCTCAGAAGATCCTTCGCATGAACAACGCCAATAATATTATCCGTCGTGCCACGCCAGAGCGGCATGCGGGTAAAGGGGCTTTCAAGGATTGTCCGTACGACGACCTCAGGCGGATCGTCGGCATTGATCGCCCGCATCGCGGTGCGGTGGACCATGATGTCGGAGAGTTCGAGTTCGCCGAGATCAAGGACGCCGCCCAGACGGTCGCGGTCCGCCTTCACCACCGATCCTTCGCGATGCAGCAGATCGACGGCGCCGCGCAGTTCCTCGTGCGCGGAGAGCATCGAGACTTCGCGCGAGAGATTGATGCCGAAGAGCGACAGTATCCGGCGAACGATCGCATTCACAAAGGACGAAACCGGACCGACGACGGCGACAAACATCTTGACTGCAGGAGCCGTGTTCAGCGCAAACCGATCGGGGGTGGAAATCGCCCAGCTCTTCGGCAGCACTTCGGCGAAGATGACCAGGATGACGGTCATCGCCAAGGTGGCGAGCGCCACGCCGGAATTGCCGAAGACGCCAAGAAACAGGCTGGTCGCCAGCGACGAGGACAGGATGTTGGCGAGGTTGTTGCCGATGAGCAGCGCGCCGATCAGTCGGTCGCGGCGTTCGATAAGCTGACGCACGATCCCCGCACGTTGCTCGCCGTTGGCTTCGAGCGTGTGGATGCGGCTGCGGGAGACGGCGGTCAGCGCGGTCTCCGAGCCGGAGAAGAACGCCGACATGAGGACGAGGGCCACGATAGAGACAATTTCCGGCCAGTATGCGGAAAGAAATGCCAACGTGCCGTCGAGGGTCATCGCGGGTGTTTCTCCTTGAGGAAGCTCAGCACTTCCGACGCAGGTACGTCATCGGCGACGAAGGACTGCCCGATGCCGCGGGTCAGGATGAAGGTCAGCTTGCCGGCCTTCACCTTCTTGTCCTGGGCAATCGTGTCCATCAGCATTTCGGCCGGCGGCAGCGCTCCCGGAATTTCCGACATGCGGGTGGGCAGGCCGACGGCCTTCAGGTGGGTTTCGACACGGCGGGCGTCATCCTTGCTTGCCAGGTTCATGCGCGCCGAGAACTCGTGCGCCAGAACCATGCCGATCGAAACACCTTCGCCATGAACGAGGCGAGCGCTGTCATAGGCGGTCGCAGCCTCCAGCGCGTGGCCGAAGGTGTGGCCGAGATTGAGGAGGGCGCGTTGTCCAGTTTCGCGCTCGTCGGCAACGACGACATCCGACTTTGCCTGACAGCTGGTGGCAATCGCCTCGATGCGCGCGGCACCGCCGGCAAAGACTGCCTGCCAGTTGGCTTCCAGCCAGGAGAAGAAATCAGGCTTGTCGATCAGTCCGTATTTCGCGACCTCGGCGTAGCCCGCGCGAAACTCGCGAGCGCTCAGCGAATTCAGGACATCGGTATCGGCGAGCACCAGATCCGGCTGATGAAAAACGCCGATCAGGTTCTTGCCGTGGCGGCTGTTGATACCCGTCTTGCCGCCGACCGAGGAATCGACCTGCGACAGCAGCGAGGTCGGAACCTGCACGAAACGCACGCCGCGGCGCACGATGCCCGCCGCAAAGCCCGTGAGGTCGCCGATAACGCCGCCGCCAAGGGCAATCACGTGGTCGTTGCGCTCGATCCGCGCTTCGAGGACCTTGTCGCAAACGGTCATCAGGTGCTCGAAGCTCTTGGTCTTCTCGCCCGCCGGAAGCACGAGGGTCGCAGACGCGATGCCCGCCGCCTCGAGGCTTTGAACCAGCGCATCCAGATAGAGCGGCGCCACATGTGCGTCGGTGATGACAGCCGCCTTGCGGCCCTTCAGGCGCGAGGCGATCTCAGTACCGGCGCGTGCGATCAGGCCCGGCCCGATCAGGATATCGTAGGCGCGCTCTCCGAGCGGTACGTGAACCTTGCGTTCGGAGGCGGAGGCATCAACATTCATCAGGCTGCACTTTCGGTTCGGGCGTCGATCACGGCTTTGAGTACTTCTTCCGCCATCAGTTCCTTGCGCACATCGCGCGACAGGACGGTGAGGTCGGCGAGCTCGTAGATCGGATAACGCGCATTCATCAAGGTTTCGAGGGTCTGCTTGGGATTCTCGGTCTTGAGCAACGGCCGCGTGTCACGCTTGTTGACCCGCTCCCAGAGAACGTCGAGGTCGGCCTTCAGCCAGACGGAGACGCCGCCCTTCTTGATATGCTTGCGCGTCCGGTCGTTGATGAAGGCGCCGCCGCCGGTGGAGACCACCCGCGGACCATTCTTCAACAGGCGTTTCATGACGCGGGTTTCGAGCGCCCGGAATTCTTCTTCGCCATAGGCGGCGAAGAGCTCACCGATGGACATGCGGGAGACCCTCTCGATCTCGGCGTCGCTATCGACGAAAGGGATGCCGAGCTGATGCGCGACGATCCGGCCGACGGAGGACTTGCCCGCGCCCATCAATCCGACGAGGATCAGATTACGAGAACCGAGCGCAGCACGAGCCCTGTCTTTCAAGCTTTCGGCAACGGTCAGAACTGGGTCGCTCATTGGTCCATTCACACTTTGTTTGCGAACGGTATCGACAAATGCAGGTGTAGCGTCAAGTCGCGGGCAAGGGAAACATAGTCCAAATGCACCTTCTTGCACTTGCAAACATGCTTCTTCATAAAGAAGCAGAGCCATGGAGTCGCTGAATGCCGAGTCTGTTCCGTTTTCTCGCCATATTGGCGATCATCGCCGGTGCGATATACGGAACGATGTGGGCATTGGTTGCTTTTGTCGAGCCACAGGAGCGCGACGTGACGATCCGCCTTCCGTCCGAGCGGGTCAATCCTCCGGCCACCGGCGCCATTAACCCGTCCAAGAAGTGAGACAATGAAGGATCTCGGCTGGGTTCACGTCGAAGCCTTTCTGGAAATGATGAGCGCGGAGCGGGGAGCTGCGGCCAATACACTCTCTTCCTATGAGCGGGATCTTGACGATCTGCACGGTTTCCTGAACGGCAAGGGAGTGCGCCTGCTGGAGGCGGCGTCGGCCGATCTTTCGGCCTACCTGTCTTCCCTTGCCGCCCAAGGCTTCAAACCTTCCTCGCAGGCGCGGCGACTGGCGGCAATGCGCCAGTTTTATAAGTTCCTTTACGCCGAGGGTCTGCGCACCGACGATCCGACCGGCGTTCTCGATGCGCCGAAGAAAGGCCGGGCTCTGCCGAAAACGATGGGGGTCGACGAAGTTGGCCGGTTGCTCGAGCAGGCGGAAACCGAAGCGCAGGATTCCGCGCCCGGACAGTTGCAGCGCCTTCGCATGCTGGCCCTGCTCGAACTGCTCTACGCAACGGGGATGCGCGTCAGCGAACTCGTCTCGCTTCCGGCCCGCGTGCTCGACCAGGACGGACGCTTCCTGATGATCCGCGGCAAGGGCAACAAGGAACGGCTTGTGCCGCTATCGCAGTCGGCGATCGTGGCGCTCAAGCTCTACGGCCGTATGCTCGCCGCTGAAAACGACGCCGCCAAAGTGCCGCAGGAAAGCCCTTGGCTGTTTCCCGCAGCGTCCAAGGAGGGCTATCTGCCGCGTCAGGTTTTCGCGCGTGATTTGAAAAATCTTGCGATCCGGGCAGGTCTTACCCCATCTATGATCTCGCCGCATGTCATGCGGCATGCATTTGCAAGTCATCTTCTCGCCAACGGCGCGGATCTTCGCGTTGTTCAGGAACTGCTCGGCCACTCGGACATTTCAACCACGCAAATCTATACGCATGTGTTGGAGGAACGGCTTCAACAACTGGTCCAAACGCACCACCCCCTTGCCAAACAGGCCAAAAAGCAGGAATAGGACCGGCGACAAAGGGCGAGCTCATCAAACTAGCCCCGGCAAAGGAACGGAAACGCACCTCATGCACAACTATCTCGACTTCGAAAAGCCGATCTCCGACCTCGAAGGCAAGATCATCGAACTGAAGAAGCTCGCCACGGAAGACGAGAGCATCGACACGTCAGATGAAATCGGCAGGCTCGAAGTTCGCGTTCGCGAAGCGATGGTCGACATCTACTCGAAGCTCAACGCCTGGCAGAAGACGCAGGTTGCGCGCCATCCGCAGCGACCGCATTTCGTCGACTATGCCAAGACGCTGTTTCAGGAATTCACGCCGCTTGCCGGCGACCGCAAGTTCTCCGAAGATGCCGCAATCCAGGCAGGCCTTGCCCGCTTCCGCGGCCAGCCCGTCGCCGTTCTCGGCCAGGAAAAGGGCAACGACACGAAGAGCCGCCTGAAGCACAATTTCGGCAGCGCCCGCCCCGAAGGCTATCGCAAGGCGATCCGCGTTCTCGAGATGGCTGACCGCTTCGGCCTTCCTGTTATCACGCTCGTCGACACGGCAGGCGCCTATCCGGGCGTCGGCGCCGAAGAGCGTGGCCAGGCCGAAGCCATCGCCCGCTCGACGGAAATGTGTCTCTCTGTGAAGGTACCGATCGTTTCCGTCGTCATCGGCGAAGGCGGCTCGGGCGGCGCGATCGCGATCGCCACCGGCAACCGCGTCTACATGCTGGAGCATGCGATCTACAGCGTCATCTCGCCGGAAGGTGCAGCCTCGATCCTCTGGCGCGATTCCGCTCGCGCCAAGGAAGCCGCCACCAACATGAAGATCACGTCCGAGGACCTGAAGGCGCTCGGCATCATCGACGGCGTCATCAGCGAGCCGCTGGGCGGCGCGCATCGCGATCCGGACAGCGTAATCGCCACGACCGGTGATGTCATTGCCAAAGCTCTGGGCGAGCTTTCCAACCGCACCGGCGAGCAGCTTCGCAACGAGCGTCGGCAGAAATTCCTCAACATGGGCCGCAATTTGTAGTGCACAAACGCGCGGCTGCGCCGTGAATGAGGCCAAACCTTGGCCACAATAATGTTATCAATAACATTACTACTTGCGGGGGACGCGAGCGCGCTTCATAGGCTGCTAAGAGTTTGTGAACCATAGTCAGCCTATGATTCGCTCCGCGTGCCGGGGCCGGGTTGCATACTGTTGATGGGCTTTTTTGAATGCGCATTCGTCATTTTGCATATGTTTCCCTGATGGCGCTGGCTTTGGCCGGCTGCAACGATGCATTGGAAACCGCCCAGGTCGATCTTTCCAGCGTCAAGAACAAGGTCGAGCAGCCATTGCCGCCACGCATCCTGTCCGAGATGTCGGCCAAGAGCATGCAGCGCAACTCGCCGATCATGATCCGCATCTTCAAGGAAGAAGGCGCGCTGGAGATCTGGAAGGCGAAAACCGACAATCGCTTCGACAAGATCGCCGACTACAAGATCTGCGCCTGGTCTGGCCGCCTCGGCCCGAAGGTAAAAGAGGGCGACCGGCAGGCCCCGGAAGGCTTCTACAACCTGACGCGCGCCAATCTCAATCCGAACTCCAAATACTACCTCGCGATCAACACCGGCTTTCCGAACCGCTATGACGCTGTGAACGGCCACAATGGCACCAACCTGATGATTCACGGCGCCTGCTCTTCGTCGGGCTGCTACTCGATGACCGACCAGCAGGTACTGGAGATCTACGCCTTTGCCCGTGACGCCTTTGCCGGCGGCCAGTCGACAGTGCAGCTTCAGGCCTTCCCCTTCCGCATGACCGCGGAAAACATGGTGCGCCATCGCCTGAACCCGAACATCGAGTTCTGGAACATGCTGAAGGTCGGCTACGACAATTTCGAGGTCACCAAGCGTCCTCCCGAGGTGAATTTCTGCGAGAAGAAATACGTCTTCAACCAGCAGTCAACCGACAATGGCGAGTTCAATCCGGCCGGCAAGTGCCCGGCAATGTCGACGCCGCCGGCGCTGACCGCCGCGCTTGCCTCCTACGGCAAGACCTACGATGCCGACTACGCCAAGGCCATGAAGAAGTATGATGGCATGGCCTGGTACGATCCGAGCGAGGCGGAGCGCAAGGCCGTGGTCGCTAAGCTGCGAAAGGGTCGCGAACTGGCCTATGCACCGACCGGCACCTCGCTGGAGGCGGGCAAGATGGTCAAGGTCGCGGACCTCGAAGAGATGATGGCGAGCAAGACCGCGTCCGCGGTTGCCGCAAATGCGGCACCCAATGCTACGCCGGCATCCTCCGAAGCAAAGGAAATTGCCGTCGCCGCTGCCGTTCCGGCTCAGGTTCCGATCCCAACGCCGAGCCCGCTGGCATTCGCGCCGGTACAACAGCCCGAACCGGTGGAAGTCGCCTCGAAGAAGCCGTTCTGGAAATTCTGGGGCAGGGACTGACGGCGTGAGCGCCTTCCTCTATGACCTACGCGGGCTAAAGTGCCCGCTTCCCGTGCTGAAGACCCGCCGCAAGATGTCCTCCCTTCCGAGCGGCTCACTGATCCGCGTCGAAACGACAGATCCGCTCGCTGGCATCGACATCCCTCATTTCTGCAACGAAGACGGCCACGAACTGATCGAGGCTGAGACGACGGAAGGCGGCCACCGCTTCCTCATCCGCAAGCGATAGATTAAAATCGCATGCCCGGCACGGCAAGCGGATTGTCGTGCAGCGCGGTGCGATCCGGCGTGTCGATGCGCGGCTTGCCGAGAAACGCGTCGAACAGATCCTTGACGAAGGCTTCCGGCAGATTCTTGGTGATCAGCACCATGCGCGTGCGCTTGTCCTGAGGGTCGGGCCATGCGGGCAGGCGCGATGGCTGATGGAAGATGCTCTGCACGCCGTGAAGCACCAGCGGCCGATCCGGGCGGTCCGAGACCGCGACGATCGCCTTCATCCGCAGGAGCTTGTCGCCATGCGCCGAACGCAAGAGATCGATGAACATGTCGAGCGCCATCGGGTCGATCGGCTTGTCCTCGACGATCGAGAAGGACCGGATCGAGGCATCGTGGCGGTTCACATCATGTGGGTCCTGGTGATCGTTCCCGTGATGATGATGGTGATGGTCGTCAGCACCATGGTGATGATGGTCATGCTGGTGATGCGCCTCATGCGCATCCTCATCCCGCAGCCAGCGTCCGACGTCGGCAATCTTGTTTGTCGGATCGTAGAGGCCGTTGACGAGCACACTGACCTGCCCTGCTTCGGCGCTGTCGGCATCCATCAATGCGGCACGCGGATTGAGCGCATCGAGACGCGCCTCCAGTGCTTCCAACACTTCTGGCGAAGCCATTGTCCGCTTGGAGAGAATCAGCCGATCGGCAACCGCGGCCTGTTTCACCGCTTCCTCGTGATTGTCGAGGGTCTGCGAGCCGTTGACTGCATCGACCACCGTCACGATGCCATCGAGGTCGAAATTGGTGGCGATGATGGGGTTGCCCATGATCGCCTGCATGACCGGTGCCGGATCAGCAAGGCCGGTCGTCTCGATCACGACGCGCTTCACCGGCTTGACGCGGCCCGTCTGTACCGCGTCCATCAGATTTGCGAGGGTATCGACGAGCTCTCCGCGCACCGTGCAGCATAGGCAGCCGTCCGACAGTTCGATGATCGCATCGCCCGAGCTTTCCACCAGTAGATGATCGATGCCGACATCACCGAATTCGTTGATGATCACGGCGGCGTCCTTCATAGCCGGATCCTTGAGGACCCGGTTCAGCAATGTGGATTTGCCGGCGCCAAGAAAGCCGGTCAGGATGGTGACCGGTATCCGATCGGAAGCAGCGCTCATGTCAAAGAGGCCTCAGAAAGTGGTCGGGCGTGGCAGCGGAACCGGGACCTTGGCAATCGTTCCCGCGGTATCCGCGGTCGCCAACTTGTCCGGCTGCGGTTCGTTCTGGCCCGGGATCAGTCCTGCGAAGACGAAGTTGGGGTCGTGGTCCATTTCCTGGATATAGGGAGACTGAACCTTCATGCGGCCCACTTCGTCGCGCGTTTCGCTGCGGACCTTGGCACCCTTGGCGCTGCAGATATCGGCGGTAATATCGGCGACCTGATCCTGACCCGGGCCATATGGCCGTAATGAACTGAGCGTATCGGGCGCGGCAAACTGCGAAGTGAAGCCCTTTTGCAGCAGGTCGGCGGAGGCATCCGCCCGCGCCGCAAGACTGTCTGTGCCGAGCACGACAGAGATCAAAGTGCGGCCGTTGCGCGTCGCCGAACCGATCTGGTTGAAGCCCGAGGCGCAGATGAAGCCGGTTTTCATGCCATCGGCGCCGGCAAAACGACCGATCAGCACGTTGATGCTCGGCACGTTCTTGGTGCCAGTCGTGATGCCTTCAAGCGAGAAGTATCCGGCGTATTGCGGGAACTCGCGACGAAGCGCCACGGAAAGGACCGCAAGATCGCGCGCCGTCGTATACTGGCCCTTGCCGGGCAGGCCGTTCGGATTGACGAAATGCGAGTCGGTCATGCCGAGCTTCGCCGCCTCGGCGTTCATCTTCAGCACAAAGGCTTCCTGCGTGCCGCCGACGGCCTCGGCAACGGCAACCGCAATGTCGTTTGCCGACTTGACCATCAGGATCTTCAGCGCGCTGTCGAGCGTCAGCTTCTGTCCCGGCTTGAAATACATTTTTGCCGGCGGCTGGGCTGCCGCCCGCTTGCTCATGACGATGGGGGTATCGAGGCTGATCTGGCCGGCGCGAACCGCGTCGAAAACCGTATAGACGGTCATAAGCTTGGTGAGCGAAGCCGGATACCATTTGCGGAAGGCTTCCTCGTGCTCCAGCACGCGGCCGCTCTGCACATCCACCAGAATATGCGGATTCGCATAGGCCTGAGCGGAGGCCGAGAGCGCGATGGCGGCTGCGGAAGCTACGATTGAAAGCGGCCGCAAGGCGGCAAGCAAACGGTTCTGGCGCGTCAACACGGTTCGTCCTTAAAGATGTCCGGAAGTCTCGAAAGTTTCCCCTATTTAACGTATATGGCCATGACATGGCAAAGGGCCTTGATTAAGTTATTTCTGCGGCATCGTGTCCTTGCGACCCGATCCCGTCCCCGTTTCGATTTCACGACAGGAAGCTGACATGCCGATTTTGAACAGAGCCGCCGAACTTCAAGACGAGGTGACAGAGTGGCGCCGGCATATCCATGCACGCCCCGAACTTCTTTTTGCGGTCGAGAACACCGCCGCCTTCGTGGCTGAAAAACTCAAGGAATTCGGCGTCGACGAGATCGTCACCGGCATCGGCAGGACCGGCGTCGTCGGTCTGATCAAAGGCAAGGGCGAGGGCGGGCGCACCATCGGTTTGCGCGCCGACATGGACGCGTTACCGCTTACCGAAATCAGCGGCAAGCCCTGGGCTTCCACGACACCTGGCAAGATGCATGCCTGCGGTCACGACGGCCATACGGCCATGCTGCTCGGCGCGGCCAAGTATCTGGCCGAGACGCGCAACTTCAACGGCAACATCGCGGTCATCTTCCAGCCCGCGGAAGAAGGCGGCGGCGGTGGCAACCTGATGGTCAAGGACGGCATGATGGAGCGCTTCGGCATCGAAGAGGTCTACGGCATGCACAATCTGCCGGGTCTTCCTGTCGGGCACTTTGCAATCCGTAGCGGCGCGATCATGGCCGCCACCGACGAATTCACCATCGCCATCAAGGGCCGCGGCGGCCATGCGGCCCAGCCGCACCGCACGATCGACCCGATCGCCATCGGCGCTCAGATCGTCAGCAATCTGCAGCTGATTGCCTCCCGCAATGTCGATCCGCTGCGTTCGGTCGTCGTCTCGGTCACCAAGTTCAACGCGGGCTTCGCCCACAACGTCATCCCGAACGACGCGACGATCGCCGGCACCGTGCGCACGCTCAATGAGGAGGTGCGTAACCTCGCCGAGACCCGCCTGAAGCAGGTCGTCAACGGCCTCGTTGCCGCCCACGGCGCAGAGGTTGATATCGACTTCAACCGGAATTATCCCGTCACCTTCAACCACGCGACGGAAACCGGCCACGCCGTCCGCATCGCCGGCGAGATTGCTGGCGCAGGCAACGTCAATGCGGAGATCGACCCGATGATGGGCGGCGAGGATTTCTCCTACATGCTGAACGCCCGTCCCGGCGCCTTCATCTTCATCGGCAACGGCGACACGGCCGGCCTGCACAACCCCGCCTACGATTTCAACGACGAAACCATCGCCCACGGCATTTCCTACTGGGTGCGGCTCGCCGAACAGCGCCTCGGCGCCTGAAATCTGACGTCAGTTACACATGCAAAAGAGCTTGGCTTCCGGCCAAGCCTTTTGTATGCATGACGCTCAAGTGGTCCCGTAGCTCAGCAGGATAGAGCATCAGATTCCTAATCTGAGGGTCACGCGTTCGAATCGCGTCGGGATCACCATTATTTTCAGTAACCGTGTCGGACTGCACGCTTCCGCTCTGAGTTCAGGGCAACGGAACCGCCGCGTCGCCGAGCGTTCGCAGATATGCGATCACGTTCAGTCGATCAGTTTCATCAGGCGCTCCACGAATCTCCATGTTTACGCCTGGGGTTGTGAGGGTTGGACCGGTGAGAAAAATGTGAGGTCCTCGAACGTCCAGGTCCCCTCCCACGCCAACAGGGTCTGGGAGTAGCGGTTGAAATTCGCCGATGCCTTGTCGCGCCCGACAACCTTCCAGAGGTTCCGGCCACCTGGTGGCCCCGCTCTGCGCCTTTGTTGCATGGCGCGTGGCGCAGTTGGAGACAAAGAACGCCGCGCCCTTTGTCGGATCACCGTTGGCCAGCTTGGCGGAAATCGGCTCGGGTTTTTGAATAATGACGCCATGAGCCAACAGGTAGGCTGCGATCTCGGGGTGGTTGTCGCGCCTTGCAAGGTGGTAGGGCGTGATGATGGCCGGCAGACGAGCCGGATCTCCCCGCACCCATGTGGCGTTGACGTCTGCGCCAGCTTCAACAAGCACTTTGACGCAATCGAGACAACGGTTCGCCACAGCGATCTGCCTTGCCGGCGGTCACGCGCGCCTTCTCGACCCACTTGGCGGCGATCATTTCCACGTGCCAGCGAGGTAGTCAGGCGATGAGGAGAGAAACGCTTTTGGTCTCCGGCTACCTAAAGCCGTGACAAAAAACCTTCCAACTCCTCCGCATCGACAGACACGCGATGCCGTTCCTCCGGATAGGCGCCGCTGGCGATGTCGGTAGCGTATTCGCGGAATGCCGCGATCCGTTCAGCCTGGATGCGGTCATATTCGGCCGCCAGGTTGCGATAGACCTTGGCATGGCGCGGATATTTCCCGCGGTTTAGGCCGAGCACGTCCTCGGAGAAGAGATACTGGGCGTCGCATCCGCTGCCGGCGCCCATGGAGATCATGAGCATGGAGGTGCGTTCAGAAATCGCTGCCGCTACCTCGGCCGGCACGACCTCGATCTCCGCGCTGAAGGCACCCGCGGCCTCCAGATCCTTCACTTGCTTGTAGACAAGAGCCGCCGTTTCGGCCGTCTTGCCGACCGCGCGAAAGCCGCCCGTCCATGTGGCATGCGACGGGATAAGCCCCGTGTGTCCGCAGACCGGAATATGCTCGTCGCGCAGCCGCCGGATCGTCTGCAGGCTGGCGGCGCAATAGATGGCATCGGCCGAGGCCGCCCGCATCTTTACCGCCGAGCGCAGGATCTCATCGGTGGTGGCGCCGCTCTGGCCGTATTCGCCACCCGGAATGGCAAAACGCCCCGGGGCGGCATCGCGGAACCGCGGATCGAAAAGAAGTTCCGGCGGCACGGAAATTAGGTCGATGCCGGCAGCCTCGGCCGCTTCCGCCTCTTCGAGCGACACGACGCGCAGCATGCTGAGTTGCCGCTTGCCCTTCATCGCTAGGAGGTCATGCACAGTCGGTCGCAGTTGTTTGCCCATCGCCGATACCTTGAGAATGCGGCAGCCGGTCAGGCGGCCAGGAGGGATTTCAGTTTGACGCTGCTTGCGACAAGCGCTGCCGGATCCGGATGCGCGCGCGCCGCAATCAGCATTTCGGCAAGCCGGATATCGCGCGCGACCACGTTGCCGCGACCGATGCCGCTGGCCGCAAGCAGCCTGCCGGCTTCATCGAGATGAAAGAGAATGAAAGCGCCGTCGCCGAGGTCGCGGCGCAAATGCTGAACGGCGCCCTCCGCCAGGCCGGCGATCTGCAGCGTTACGTCATACTGGTCGGACCAGAACCAGGGGACGGCGGAAACGGCTGTGCCAAGCCCCATCATGTTGGCGGCGGCGAGTGCGCCCTGCTCTTGGGCATTCCGCCAGGATTCGAGCCGCACACGCCGGCCGCCATAGATCGCGAGGGGGAAGGAGCAGCAGTCGCCGGCTGCGTAGATGTCAGGCGCCGAGGTGCGCAGGAATTCATCGACGGCAATGCCGTTGTCGATTGTGAGACCAGCGCGAGCGGCAAGCTCCGTATTGGGAGTGGCGCCAATGCCGATAAGCACGAGATCCGCGCCGATCATGTTGCCGTCAGCCAGGTGGATCTTGGCGCTTTCGTCGTCTTCCGCAATACCTGTTATCGCCACCCCGCAACGGATATCGACGCCCTCGAGCGAATGCCGTTCGCAGATCACCCCGGCAACTTCCTCCGGGACGCCGCGCTTCAGCACGCGTTCCAGGCCCTCGAGGACCGTTACGGCAGTTCCGAGCGCACGCGCCGTCGCGGCAAGCTCCAGGCCGATAAAGCCGCCGCCAATGATCACGATATGCTTCCCCGGCACCATTGCCTTGCGAAGTGCGACCGCATCGGCATGGGTGCGCAGCGAGCGGATATGCTTGCTGTCCTCGGCAATATCAGGAAGCACCCGCGCACGGGCGCCGGTCGCGAGCAACAGCTTGTCATAGGCAATGGTACGGCCATCGGAAAGCGTAACGGACTTTGCTTCAGGATCGAGATCCTGAACCGTCAGGCCGGTCAGCAGACTGATGCCGCCTGCGGCATATCTCTCCAGCTCCGCGATGAATTTCGGTTCCGCAGTCCCTTGGTCGGACGCCTTCGAAAGCGGCGGCCGCTCGTACGGCGCGAGCGCCTCGCTTCCAATCAGCGTGATCTCGCCGTCAAATCCCTTCTCGCGCAGCGCAAATGCCGCGCGGGCGCCGCATTCCCCTGCCCCGATGATCACGAAATGGGTCATGACAGCTTCCTCAGATCGAGATGAAGACAGCACCGTCTTCGACCTTCACGGGATAGGTGCCGAGGTTGACGCAAACCGGCGCCCCCTTCGCCTGCCCCGTCTTGTAGTTGAAACGGCCGTTATGCTTGGGACATTCGATGATCTCGTCCATGACCAGACCGTCGGCCAGATGGACCTGCTCGTGCGTGCACAACCCGTCCGTTGCGAAGAACTCGTCGTCGGGGCTGCGATAGACCGCGAACGTCCTGCCCTGGTGATCGAACCGCATCACGTCCTCTTCGTCGATGTCCTCGACGGCACAGACCTCGATCCAATTTCCGCTCATCTCGTCCTCCCAGGCTTATGCTTGGCGTTGTTTATTGGGCAGCCGGCGCAAGCTCGGCGTGGAATTCCTCGCGATAGGGACGCGCCGTCGCCGGCAGTTCGCGCTTCAGGAAATAGTCCTCATTGCGCAGCTGGCGCAGGAATGCCGGGAGCATCTCGCGATAGCCGGACCAGATCGACGGGTTTGCCGCCGGCAGGTCGTGCTTGATCATCGCATGCAGGCGCGGCAGCGCGTGGTAAGGCACCATCGGGAACATGTGGTGCTCGACGTGATAGTTCATGTTCCAGTAGATGAAGCGGCTGATGGGGTTCATGTGAACCGTGCGGCTGTTCAGACGATGGTCGATGACATTGTCCGCGAGGCCCCCATGCTGCAAGAGTCCGGTCAGCACATGATGCCACGCGCCATAGAGCCTGGGCAGGCCAATCAGCACCAGCGGCAGGATGGAGCTCATCGCAATCGCAACAGCGATCGTCGCGACATAGATGGCAAGCCAGATGCGGGCGATAAGGATCGCGCGGGGCTGTTCCATCTCGGGGATGAAGGTCCTCTCCTCCGCGCCGATGACGCCGACGGCATTGCGCATCATGTCGACCATCGCGTGCCAGACATCGAGAATGCCGAAGAAGTTCAGGATCAGCCGCAGCAGATCCGGCGGACGCATCACCGCAATTTCGGGATCGCGGCCGACGATGACAGTGTCGGTATGATGGCGCGTATGGCTCCAGCGCCAGGTCACCGGATTGCGCATGATCATGAAGCAGGCGATCTGATAGACTGCGTCGTTCATCCAGCGCGTCTTGAAGGCCGTGCCGTGACCACACTCGTGCCAGCGGCTATCCGATGCCGAACCGTAAAGCACCCCATATGCCAGAAAGAAGGGCACGCAGAGCCACGAGCCCCAGAAGTAGACGCCAAGTCCGCCAAGGAGGATCATTGCGCCCAGCCAGATGATCGTGTCACGGATAGCCGGAGCGTCGGAGCGCTGCATCAGCGCTTTCATGTCCTTGCGCGCAACCTCGGTGTGATACCACTCGGCGGCGGCCAATCCCATGTCAACGGCTGTGCGGCCGCTTTCACCGAGCAGGCTGTAGTCGCGCTTCCTCGTCTGATCAGCCATCTCAACCTCCCGCATGCCATCCCTCCCGGCCTATGCAGACGAGAATATGTTGACTTTCATCAAGCGACAATGCAGCCTTGATGTATTCTATCAAAAGACATCATTGCGACCACATCACAATGATGGATTCTTGCAAGGACCGAATGGTGAAGCGACCGACAATACAGGATCTGGCGAATGCTTCGGGCGTCAGCGTCGCGACGGTCGATCGTGTGCTGAACGGCCGGCATCGGGTTAGGGAGGAGACGGCACGGCGGGTCTATAACGCGGCGGCCTCTATCGGCTACCATGCGGTCGGCCTGCTCCGGCAACGGGTATTCCAGGACCTCCCGCATCATCGGCTGGGCTTTCTTCTGCAGCGTCCGACGCAGTCGTTCTACCAAACGCTCGCCAGGGAAATCGAGCAAGCAGCGCATGCCAACACATCGTCTCGCATAACCGCCCAGATCGAATATGCGACGGCGTCCACGCCTGCTGCGATCATTGAAAAGCTGAAGCTTCTCGCCAGCCGCAACCAGGCGATCGCATTGGTCGGTCCGGACTATCCGGCCGTCACGGCCGAGGTTGAAGATCTGAAGGCCAGGGGCATTCCTGCCTTTTCCATTCTGTCCGATCTCGCCAGTGGCGTGCGACAGGGTTATATCGGGCTGAACAATCGAAAGGTCGGCCGCACGGCCGCCTGGATGATCGCAAAGGCTGCCAAGAAACCCGGCAAGGTCGCCTGCTTCGTCGGCAGCCACCGCTATCATGGACATGAACTGCGCGAGATCGGCTTCCGCTCGTATTTTCGAGAGAATGCCCCTGATTTCGAGGTTCTCGAGACGCTGATCAACCTCGAAACTCCGGAGATAACGCACGAAGCCACCATCAATCTCCTCAAGCAGCACCCTGATCTCGTCGGCTTCTATGTCTGCGGCGGCGGCATGGAAGGCGCGATCTCCGCCGTTCGCGAAGAAGGTCTCGCCGGCAAGCTTGTCGTCGTCGTCAACGAACTGACACCGGACTCGCGCTCGGCACTCGCCGACGACGTGGTGACCATGGCGATCGCGACGCCCGTCAGGAACCTCTGCAACGATCTGATCACCTTGATGACAGCCTCGATAGGATCAGAGGGCGACGCGGTTCCGGGACAATCGTTCCTGCCTTTCGATATCTATACCTCGGAGAACATCTAGCCCTGCCGGCGACCCGTCTTCGGCCTTAGCGCCGTGCGGCCCAGGACAGGCCGCGGCGAAGAATGAGGCGCATATAGGGGTGGTCGAACTCGCTCGCGACATGGCCGAGAGCGGAATAGAAGACACGCCCTTGTCCGAACTGGCGCTTGAAGGCAACGGGCATTGTCACGTTGCGGGCGGCCGAATCATACTCTCCGGAAAAGCGCGTCGTCGCCAGGATTTCGATCGACGGATCGTAGTGGAGGTAGTACTGCTCGGACCGATAGTCGAAGTCGGGAATCCCCTCCATCACAGGATCATGCTGACGGGTCACGTTGACGCGGAAATCGATGATGTTGCCGGGATGGGAGACCCAGGTCACCCCAGAGACATACCGGAACGGTGCGCTCTCCTTGAACGACGTCGCCAGCGCGCCGTGATGTCCCCCGAGGCCGAGACCACCGCGTACAGCCTCCAGCAGCGCGTCTGCGTGCGCCTTCTCGATTTTCTCGCCGGTGATGACAGGCACGAGCAGATCGGCGCCCGCGATCGCAGCTGACCCGAAGATGCCAAGGTCGCCGGTCACCTCGACGGCAAAGCCATCCTCGCGCAACAGGTCCGCGACGCGGTGGGCACACGCTTCAGGCTCGTGGCCGCTCCAACCGCCCCAGACGATGATCGCTTTGCGCATAAGCACCTCCCTTGCCGAACACATTGGGCCGCCGAGAGCGGCCAGATCTTCTTTACGACAAGAGGGGTCGAGCAAGCCAGTGCAAGCCTTGCCGGACCATATTTTCTTCCGACGCTCGGAGGCGGAACTTTCCGACCCGTTCCGCGTTTCGCGGAAAACGAGGGAGTGCTCGCCATGCGTATGAAACTGACGTTGCTTGCATTCGCATATCTTGTCGTCAGCGGCCTGTTGCTGGCAACCACCTATAAATCGGCAGGCCCGATCACGACGCCAAAGACAGATCGGGTCGCAGCCTTCCAGATGGAACGCTTCGCCGGCTGAGGGATAACTACGCTGCCTTGATATCATTGCGCACGGGCCGCGTTCCCGCGAGAGCGCGCGCGACGGCGGTTGCACGCTCGATCTCGGCTGCCGTGGAAACCATGCCGGTTAGCACGACCGCACGACCTTCAAGCGTCACCTTCACATCAGCCGCATCAATCCCACCAGCGACAGCCAAGGCATTCGCTACGGCCTCCTCGAGCGCGGCATCCTGGTTAGCTCCAGTCTCAGGTTCGAAGGGTTCGCCATAGAACGTCGGTTGCTTGAAAACCATGTGCCTTCCTCCTGTCTCGACTACGAAACGCAGCAACTGGCCGATTGGTTTCGCACCACCCTCTTTGACATGGCAAGGGAGGGCGGCCGCCCTCTCCCGGATTCGCAGGATTTCTGCTGCGCCGCACACTTGCCGCTCATTTCAATCCCCTGTACAGCCAGAGCCAATGCAAGAGTTTTGGCGAAATCATCGATGATGGCAGGCGAAAGTGCGCCGAGGCGCCTCAGTATTTTTGGCTCAACCGGCTCGATCGGACAAAATACGCTCGACGTTGTCGAGCAGTTGGGCGGGCGGGACTGCTATGAGATCTCGGTCGTAACGGGCAACGAGAACGTCCAGCTTCTGGCGCAGCAGGCGAAATCGTCAGGCGCCAAGCTTGCGGTCACCGCGAGCGACGGCAAATATCACTCGCTGAAGGAAGAACTGTCCGGCAGCGGCATTGCGGTTGCCGCTGGCGTATCAGGCCTGACGGAGGCCGCCGACCTCGAGGCGGATTGGGTGATGGCCGCCATCGTCGGCACGGCCGGCCTCGCGCCGACACTGGCCGCTGCCCGCAAGGGCGCAACGATCGCGCTCGCCAACAAGGAATGCCTGGTGTCGGCCGGCGACTTGTTCGTCGATGCAGTGGCAAAGGGCGGCGGACGGCTGATCCCCGTCGACAGCGAACACAGCGCGATCTTTCAGTCTCTCGACGAAGACCAGCGGCACGCCGTCGAACGGATCATCCTGACGGCTTCGGGCGGTCCGTTCCGCACCTGGTCGCGCGCCGACATGGCGAATGTGACGGCGGCTACGGCGCGAGCCCACCCGAACTGGTCGATGGGGCTGAAGATCTCGGTCGGAAGTGCCTCGATGTTCAACAAGGCGCTGGAGATGATCGAGGCGAAGCATCTCTTCGGCGTTCGCCCGGACCAGATCGAAGTGATCGTCCACCCGCAGTCGATCATTCACTCGATGGTCGGCTACACGGATGGATCGATCATCGCCCAGCTCGGCAGCCCCGATATGCGGACGGCGATCGGTTACGCGCTCGACTATCCGCGCCGACCGACACTAAACGTCGAGCGGCTGGATTTCGCCAAGCTCTCGCGCCTCGACTTCGAGGCGCCGGATGAAGAGCGTTTCCCGGCGCTGAGACTGGCGCGCACCGCGCTGGAACGCGGCGGCCTACAGGGCGCCATCATGAATGCGGCCGAGGAAATTGCGTTTCACGCGTTTGTCGAAGAGCGGATCGGTTTCCTTGCCATGGCCGATATTGCCGAAGCGGTGATGGACAAGATGATCGCGTCAGGGGAAGCGAAGACGATGGACGACGTCTTTGCCGCCGATGCGGAAGCTCGCAGGCTCGCTGCCGAACTGGTAGCCCTCAACGAAAAGGCCGCCTGACGGCGGCCCCAGACTGCTGACAAACCCCTGGCCTCGTCCAGGGGTTTGTGATTCACTGGGTCATGTTGAAGAAACCTGCTCCCGAACAGACGGCTCTCGAGATGGTGACGCTCGATCAGCTTGTTCCGAAGGATCACCTGCTTCGCAAGATCGACGCGGTAATCGACTTTTCCTTCATCCATGATCGGGTTGCCGGTCTTTACTGTGCTGATAACGGCCGCCCGCCGCTCGATCCGACCTTGATGTTCAAGGCGCTGTTCATCGGTTATCTCTATGGCGTGCGCT
>NZ_AZNV01000039.1:0-51263 GCF_000510625.1 Rhizobium sp. IBUN | reverse complement strand
GACGGAAAGGTCTTGGAATTGGTGAAGGACAGATAGATCGTCCAGAGGATGAAGCCGTAGACGAACACAAGCGTGATGGCGAAACTCGGCGCGAGCACGATCTTCGGCAGCGCGTCCTGCAGGCGCGAGCGGATGGAAATGGGCGTTCCACGGTGCGGCGTGAGAACGGTTTTATCGGTAGCGATGGTGCTCATGGGGTCATCTCCTCCAACGAGATCGTCCGTGGCGGAATCTTCCCCGCCGACACCGGCGGGGAAGACCGTGGGAGGCCTTGATTACTTGGCGTCGTCGATGGCCTTGACGAGCTCTTCGACCGCCTGGTCGGAGGTCTTGATCTGGCCATGCACGAACTTCGAGACGACGTCCTTGTAGGCATTGGCAACCGCCGGAGGCGCGCCATAGCCCTGGGCCAGCGAGCCGTACAGCGTGCCGCCTTCATTGGCCTTCTTCAGGTCGGCGATACCCTTCTTGCCGCAGGCGTCGAAATCGGTATCCGGAACGTCGGTACGGGCCGGAACCGAGCCCTTGACGACGTTGAACGCCGACTGGAAGCTCTTCGACAGCGTTGCCTTGGCAAGCGCCACCTGTGCTGCCTTGCGGTCGTCAGGCACGTTGAACATGCCGAACATGTCGGAGTTGTAGATCACGCTGCCGTCGGTGCCCGGGAAGCGGTAGCACAGGAAGTCGGTGTTCGGTGTCTTCTTGGCGGCGACGAACTCGCCCTTGGCCCAGTCACCCATCACCTGCACGAGCGCATCGCCCTTGATGACCATGGCGGTCGCAAGGTTCC
This sequence comes from Rhizobium sp. IBUN, assembly GCF_000510625.1. Taxonomy (NCBI): domain Bacteria; kingdom Pseudomonadati; phylum Pseudomonadota; class Alphaproteobacteria; order Hyphomicrobiales; family Rhizobiaceae; genus Rhizobium; species Rhizobium sp. IBUN. The sequence continues at coordinate 50,473 of NZ_AZNV01000039.1, read as the reverse complement.
AGTCGCGTCCGGAGAAGTTCGGGTCGACGTACTGGACGATCTTCTGCAGGTTGTCGAACGACTTCTTCATCGTGTCCGACTTCAGCGACTCCTCGTCGAGGTCGTTCATCGCCTTCTTGTAGAACTCGGGGCCGCCCGTCGACAGCACGATCGAGTCGAACATCGTCGCTTCCTGCCAGTTCTGGCCGCCGAGCGCCAGCGGCGTCACGCCGGCAGCCTTCGCCTTGTCGAGCAGCGCGATCAGGTCGTCGAAGGTCTTCGGCTCGGTGCCGCCGATCTTGTCCATCACACCCTTGTTGATCCACAGCCAGTTGACCGAGTGGACGTTGACGGGGGCTGCGACCCACTTGCCGTCATAGACGGAGAACTTCTGCAGCGCCGCCGGAACCGCCTTGTCCCAGCCCTCGGCCTTCGCCGTCTCCGTCAGGTCCCCCATGACGCCGGCCTGGGCGTAGTCGAGAACGGTGTAGCCGAGCATCTGCGAGGCCGTCGGATACGTGCCGGCCGCAACCATCGCCTTCAGCGCCGTCATCGCCGCATCACCGCCACCGCCGGCAACCGGCACGTCCTTCCAGGCAAACCCCTCCTTCGACAGATCCTCCTTCAACACGTTCAAGGCCGCTGCCTCGCCGCCGGACGTCCACCAGTGCAGCATCTGCACTTCCTTCACATCCGCAGCCTTGGCAGCACCCAAGCCCGCAACACTCATCGTCACCAACGCTGTCGTCATCAAAAACTTGCGCATCGTTTCCTCCCGGTTTGCAAGTTCACAAAAGCGGAAAATCCGCGGCCAAAAAGCCCCTGCGCTCCCCGCGCGAAAGACTCTACTTATACGGCGCGAACGCCGCATGGGTTAATTTAAAACGTTATAAACATAAGCAAGTCAAGTGTAGCGACGCGCCTTTCTTTGTCGGAGGCAGTATCATTTACTGCCTGTTTTTACTCGTCTTTCAGACGCAGCCCTATTGCTTGGAAACCGGAAGCCGATTATTTAAAACGTTTCCATAATAGCATTGCTTTCGGCGCCGATATCGCGCTAGTGTCCGGCCAATCGACGCTTTGGAGGAAAGTCGAGCGTGTCTCGCATTACAATGCCGCCCACGACCGGAGTGACCCGCAGGAGCGGCAAGCCGACGTTGCGCACCATCGCGGACATCGCGGGCCTTGCTGTGACGACGATATCGCGAGCCCTCTCGGACGACCCGGTCATCAACCACGAGACCCGCAAGCGCGTCCGGGAGATCGCGCTGCAGGTCGGTTACTCCCCAGATCGAGCGGCCCAGCGCCTGAAGACCGGCCGCACGAACGTCATCGCCATCCTTCTTGAATCGCATGAGGAGATCCTCGGCTACGGCACCTCGATCATGTCCGGCATCGCCGCTGCTTTGCAGGGCACCACCTACCATCTGATCGTCATGCCTAACCTGCCGCACACGACCAATATCGAGGCAGTCAACTACATCATGCGCAATCACATGGCCGACGGCCTGGTGATGTCGCGCACCGAACCGTTCGACCCGCGCGTGCGGCTGCTAATGGAGCACAATTTTCCGTTCGTCACCCATGGCCGCACCGAACTTTCCACGCCGCATCCTTATGTCGACTACGACAATTTCACGTTCGCCTATGAGGCAACCAAGCGGCTGATCGCCAAAGGGCGTCGTAAGCCCGCTTTGATCGGCGGTCCGATGCAGTTCAGCTTCGGCAGCCATATCCTGCACGGCTTCATGACCGCGGTGCGCGAAGCCGGCTGTGCCTACGAGATTATCTCCGAGATCGACCTCGATCATCCGGCGGGCGCAATTCGCGACCGTATCGCCCGACGGCATCGCGAAGCCGATCCACCCGACGCCTTCATGTGCGGCGGCGAAGTGTGCGCGCTCGCCACGATCACCGGCATGAGCGATTGCGGCCTCACCCTTGGCGTCGAATACGACATCGTCGCCAAGCAGACCTCGCAGTTACTTTCCGCCATCCAGCCGAAGGTGGAAACGATTTATGAGGACCTTACGGCCACCGGCGAACATATCGGCCGCATCCTGAGGAAACGGATCAGCGGCGAGACGGATATGGACCAGTTGCAGATGCTGCTAACGCCGCAGCCGCCTTTCTCCGGCGGTGCCGGAAAATAGATGACATCTGCTACTCGATCTCAACTGGCTACGCGGTAGACCTTAGCCTCGTAACTTCGCCGGTTACTGCAAGCGGACACCCTATTGAAGCTCGGATTTCTGCTCGAAATCGACAATGACGCCGTGTCGCAATGCCTCTTCTTGAGCTGCACGAAGAGCCTGCTGGATGAAATAGACGACGAGGTCATAGTCCGGGCTCTCCTGCGAGGCGATTTCCCACGCGATGTTCAGAGTGAATATCAGTTGTGGGGCGATCGTATCGGTCACGGCGGCGTATCCCGGAAGCACGGAGATACTAGGGTGCGCCCGCACCCAGGGCAACATCAACGGTTGAGCGTGCCGTAGGAGAATGTCACCAGCGACCTAGTGGGATTTACTATGGCCTTCACAAGGACGCCCAACGATTCAAGAGACGCGCACGTGCTGGGCGGCTTGAGAAAGAGTGGCGACCCCTGCAGGAATCGAACCTGCGACAACCTGCTTAGAAGGCAGGTGCTCTATCCAGCTGAGCTAAGGGGCCGCATGACCGAATTCGCACCCGGTCAAATCTGCGGATGAACGCGGATCAATGCGTCCAGGGTTGCGTCCGCGTATAGCGGAAATTGTCAGGATAAGCCACGATCTGGCGCTGCGGATCCTTCGGGGCAATAACCCGGTACTCGATGCCGTTACGCTTCGCGTAAGCCTCAGCGAGTTCCTGCGTTTCGAAGGTCAGCTTCAGCTGCTGGCGCATATCCGAGGAAGACGTATAGCCCATGATCGGATCGATGGTGCGCGGCGTCTCCTGATCAAACTCAAGAACCCAAATATGTGTCTTTGCCTTGCCGGACTGCATCGCGGTCTTGGCTGGACGGTAGATCTTGGCAGACATTGCTGCAGGGCCTCCGATTTAGCGGCTTTCGCACTTGAAACTTCATTCTGCCCCACAAGGCAGCTACTCTTGACGCAAACCATCGCACGAAGAGATGAATTTTGCTTAGCGGCGAATCCCTTTCTTTTCAAGAAAAAAGCCGTACCAGTCGCAGCGCTGTTCAACCGTTTCCAACAGGCGCCTTCCTCCCGCGATCATCGATTGTCATGCTCATATCGATCGCATCACACCGCAAGCTTGAGGAAGAGAATACTCACACCAAGGTTGGGGATAGGCGATTTAGATATTGCGGGCACGGGGCGAACCGTGTATTGGCCTCCCTCGTCGGCACGGAGTGTAGCGCAGTCTGGTAGCGCATCTGGTTTGGGACCAGAGGGTCGGGAGTTCGAATCTCTCCACTCCGACCACTACCCTTCCCCTCCACATCAAGACTTGTCGGACTTTCGCAGGACATCCTCCGATCGACGCTTCCGAAAACTTCGATGCCGTACTGGGGCCTCCGCGTTGTCCCAGGAATCATAAGTCTAAGATTTCCAGTTCTGAATGGCCGGTTCGGCGAGGCACTTCACCTAGTCCTGATCGGCATTGTCAGAATTTGAGCGATCCGGATCACCGCCACGGAGAGCCTGCACGCTGGCTGCGGCAATAAGACCCGTAAGGACAATCCCGCATAGGCCGATCACCAGAGCCAGCACCCGCGCGATTGTCTGCTTTGGTACGAGGTCGCCGTAGCCGATCGTCAATCCCGTAACAAAGGTGAAGTACAGGGTGTCGCCGAGCTGCCATCCTTCAATCCATCCGACAAGTGCGCCTGACCCGACGATGACAACGAGAACACCGGAGAAGATCGGCCACAATATTCGAAGTTGCTGGAAGAGAGAGGCGAAGAACCGCCTTCTCATCCTCCTCGATTTAAACTTGCTCTCTGTGCCTCGCGTCATCGGCGCCGCTTTCCTTGCGCTTCCAAGGTGCCTGATTGAGTTTGCTTTGGCGTCGCTGCAGAGCTATCGCGCGGCGCGCCTAGAAGTAAGCCTTTCGATCACGTCGGTCCAGCTGGAGGCAAGACAAACAAGGTGAAGGCGAAGATCGCGTAGAGGGCAAGTGCCATCACTCCTGCGTACCAGGCGCCTCGACCACCGTTCGACAGAAGCGTAGCGGCCACGGTGGCGACGATCATCATTGTAACTGCCCCGGGCCAGAACTGCAGCGTCATTGGTTCCGGTCCGATGACGTAGCTGACAATGACCAGCAGCGGGGCAACGAAAAGCGCGATCTGGGCGGCGCTGCCGAGCGCGATCCCAACGCTGAGATCAAGGCGATCCGCCCGAGCTGCCGAAAACGCGGTGGTCATCTCCGCGGCCGCACCAACAAGGGCGACCACGATGAAGCCGACGAACGCCGGTGTCATTCCCAGATGTTCAGCCGCAACCTGAACCGACCCGACGAAAATTTCACTGACCAATGCGACCAGCACGGTTACGCCGACGAGAATGGCGATGCTGAGGCCAAGCGGCCAGGTAGCCTGCTCTTCGTCCGCGTGACCGGCACTGGCGAAAAGCTCCTTATGTGTTCGCAAGGAGAACAACATGCCCAAGGCGTAGACGGCGATGAGGATGACCGACAACCCGAGGCTTACGTTCTGAGAGATGGCGAGCTGTGGCGGCTGATCGACTTCACTGATGATCGACGGCACCAGAACGGCAATGGTTGCCAGGAAAAGCAGGCAGGCCTGGAAGCGAGCATTGACGCGATTGAACTCCTGCAGGTGATGCTTCAACCCGCCGAGTAGAAATGCGCCGCCCAGCATGAACAGGGTGTTTGTAACGATTGCGCCGGCCAGCGATGCCTTGACCAGTAGATATTGTCCCGTCCGCAGGGCCGAAAGCGATATCACCAGCTCGGTCAGATTTCCGAGCGTAGCATTTAGCAGGCCGCCGACCGCGTCGCCCGTTCTCGCCGCAACCGCCTCGGTTGCACGGCTAAGGAGCGTCGCCAGAGGAACGATTGCAAGGACCGATGTGAAAAAGAGCAGCGTATGACTGTCCGGAACCAGGTGCTCCAGAACGATGACGATCGGCACCAGCACGAGCAGCCAGAGAACGGGCGTGTGTCGCAGTTCTTGAAGAACACTTCTTCCGATGCCAGCAGATGGAGAAGATCGTCCGTCGGAGCTGCTCATGTCGTTTCTCCCATCATAAGATAGTCTCGTTTGCAGGCGATGCATTCTCAGTAGGAGTACTCATCCGAGAGGATCGCGATCGGCAGCCGAATCGAGCGTCTGCAAAGACCGCCAGCAAAGCAGGCGTTGCCCAACAGCGTTAGTCTCGGGGCGTTCATCCGAGCCTCCACACTCCCAGAGGGCGGCCCATCAACTGCTGGCGCGCGGCATCGTTTCGACGCCGCGGCCTCTTTCCGATCAGGACTTAATCTTGAAGACACCGAGGTTGATAAGTTGAACACGTCTGTTGTTCGACCCTTTCACGTCAGTGCCTTCGATCGGTAAGTGTTCCCCGACACCGACCGCGTAAAGGCGCGCCGGATCGACGGCAAACGTCGTCGATAGTGCTTCTTTGATTGCAGCAGCACGCTGTTCGCTGAGATCGAGGTTATGTTTTTCGTCCCCGGTCGCGCTGGCATGACCGACCACGAGGAACTTGTAGTCCCACAGGTTCGGATGATGCAACGCGTCGGCGATCAGCCCGAGGGTGCGATAGGAATTCGGCTGGATGGCGACAGAGTCGTTCTCGAAATCGATCTCGACCACCATCTGCGGCAGCTTCCCTATCCGCTTCCAGTTCGGAAGCGCAGACATCGGCTGGTTACCGCCGTTGATAGCCTCCTGTCGCAATATCTCGAGGTCGATCGCAGGAGCCGCCGCCCTGAGTTTACCGAGTCCCTTGACGATGCGCTCCTGGGAGACCTCCTGCGCCGACGCAAAGCCGGAAAACAATACGCCCGCGGCCAGAACGAGAATGGCTTTGGAAATAAGACGTTTCATCGGTTTACCTCCAACCCGCATCGGTGATGACCTGATTGCATTCCTTGCTGACGCGCTTTTCCTTTTTCACCAGACAAGCCAGCACGAAGCCGTCACCCTTGATGCCTGAGCAACTTTTGGACATGTCCCGCTGGCAGACCCGCTCGTAGGCGGTCTGCGCGTGTTCTCGCTGGGTTATCGATTGGAACACTGATGTCAGCGAGCCTTTGCAAGTGGGCGACACTTTTGCCGCGTTCTGCTGCAGGCAGTCGGCGATCCGTCCGCTGCCGAGGTTCAGTCCCTTGCACAGTTTCTGGATGTCCGTGCCGCAGTCGGCGGCGAGCTTCGTGACCGCATCCGCATAGCTCAGCGTCTGCGCCGGCGCATTCCCGGCAAATGTCAGCGTCGCCAACGTGAGCGCCGCCGTAAGAATTCCGCGTTTGAACATGTCGCCCTCTCCCTGCCTCGACGATCTAGGCGGTGAATGTTCTCACGAAGCGCTATGATTGGGGACGTATATTACGGTAGCGCACACTGCAGAGCACTCACTTCGGCGGCGCGGCAGTACCTGCTTCGTGCGCCCGGATCGCCTGCGCGGCAGCCACCGCGCCACCCTCCTTGTCGTCACCTCCGACTTGCACCGTCGGTTGGGCGAACGTGATCCCGTTTGCCAGGAACAACTCGCGAATCTTGGCGTAGGCCTTGCGGCGTATGTAGGTCTGCATGCCGGGAACCGTGGTCATGGCGAAGCTCAATACGATTCCGTAGTCGGCGAACTCCTCGACACCCTTCATCTTCAAGGGCTCGATAAAGAGCGGCCCGAGTTCCGGGTCATCCTTCAGCTCCGCTCCGACCTTTTTGGTCAGCTTGCGTGCCTTGTCGATATCGGTGTTGAAGCCGACCGTGATCCTGAACTTGTCGATCACCCAGTCGCGGCTCATGTTCTGGACGGCTCCGAGTTCGCCGAATGGCACGGTGAAGACCGGACCGCGATGATGACGAAGGCGTACCGATCGCAGGCTGAAGCCCTCCACGGTTCCTTTGTAATCCTTGGCCTGGATGTATTCCCCAACCCGGAAGGCATCATCCAGCATGTAGAACACACCGCTGATGACGTCCTTGACGAGGGTCTGAGAACCGAAACCGATGGCAACGCCGAAGATGCCGGCTCCCGCGATCAATGGCCCGATCTGTACGCCCATCTGGGCCAGCACGACCAACGCCGCCATGACCGCGACAACAACAGCCAATGCATTGCGAAAGATCGGAAGAAGCGTGCGGAACCGTGCCCGTTTGGCGGCATCAGCGGGCGCAAGGGATGTTGCGTCGGTCGCCACCCGCAACGTTCTGTCGATCCAGCCTCTGGCCAGTTGCCAAAGAAAATCAGCAACCACGAGGATCAAAACACTCTTCAGGCCCCCGTAGAAAAGGGCAGCGACAACAGGATCGCGCTGACCCAATGTGTCCGGATTGAGACGCCAAACAAGTGCCAGCCACCCGACGGCGAGGAAGATCACCGCCGCGCGTGCGCCACGGACGATCAAGACACCACGAAGGCTACCGGGATCGCTTACGAAAGACCCTGCCACGCGGCCAACGGCGTTGAGCATCGCCGGTAGTACGAGGACATAGACGCCGATCCAGAAAAGGCCTCTCATGTCGAGGCACCAGATGATCCACAGCGCGACGAGGAAGGCAATCACAGCCGCTTTCCACGGCCGAGATCGCTGCGACGTAGCCCACACCATCTCGATCGCGACAAATAGCCCAACGACCGACAAGCAGTAGCTGATTGCATCCCTAACCAGCGGCGGAACGCCCAAAGGTTCTCCGATTGCCGCCGTGGCAACGGCAAAGCAGACAAGCCCGAATAGGATCATCAACCGTGTGCGCAAGAACGGCGTGATATCGGCGGCGGACAAAAATGCGACCGCCAGCCGAAACGCGACGAATGCCGTGAGATAGGCAAGCAAGGTGATACGGGCGAGAGGCGGCCACTCCACGGCAAAGAACACGATCGCCATTGCCCCCGCGAAGATTCCGACTGGGGCCAGTCGGCCAAGGAGCGTTTCGCGGGGCTTGGCTAGCCTGCGGTACAGCCCCTCGACGAGGAGACCGAGAGCGACCAGTCCGCCGAATATGACGAATACGGGCGCATAGCCTCGGCTTACGGCGTCACGCCGTGTTCTGGCAGCGGCGGCCGCCACTTCCGCTGGTATCGCCGGTATGGCCGTGATGATTTCGTGAACGCGCGTCCGCGCCGCAGACTCCCAGCTAACCAAATCGGAGGCGCCTGCGGATGAAGCGGGGCTCTGAGGTGCACCGACCTCCTTGCGACTGTTCAGCCAGGCCTGCACCTCCGGGTCCTGAAGAAGGCGCACGAGTTCGTCGATCTTCTGCTGTGGTGCGGCCGCGGGAGCTTGCGCCACGGCATTGAATGCGAAGAGAAGTCCGGCGATGAGAGACAGAATCCATTTCATGCTGGTTTTCCCCCTATGGCGTCAGCGTCTGCGGCTTCGGGTCGCCGCCAAGCGTATCGTCGGCCGGCCGTGGCTTTCTTCTCTCAGCAAGCGGCTGCTCGATGATTGTCGCCGGAACCGCGACGGCTGTAGCCGCAACCGTACCGATGTTCGTCACCGTGCCGCCGACCACGGCTGTAATGCCTTGGCCGAGCGCGACATTCGAATCCGTAAGTGTCTCGCCCGTCATGAGTCGCTGGCCGATAAGTTGGACGATTTCCGGACTTTCGGCAAACTTGACTGGTAGGCGGTGATTTCGGCTCGCGACGGCCATGTGAACAGGACGGGCGTCGCCTCCATCTTGCTATCGTGCACGATCTGCGCCAGCCGGAAGACGGAATCCTCGTAGGTGTTGTTGAAGCCGTGAATGAACACTAGCGCATGTCCGGCGTTCACATGCTGCGCGAACCATTCGCGCCCTTGCGCGATGGTGTCTATCTGCTGAGCATTCGTCACAGCGAAATCGGTTGCCGGGTCAGGTGGGAGACGCTTCGGCCACCGTACCGTGCCCGGCTCGCGCTTCGGTGGAATCGAGACTGTGATTTTCGTCAGGTGCGGCTTGGAACTGCGCTCCCCATTGAATAGCGTCGCCGGGTCCCCAGACGGCTCGCGTGTGGTCGCAACCAGCATCGCAACCTTGGACGTTGGTGGAGCGGAAACCGACAGCGGAACCGGCGTCATGACACCGTCCGGATGTCCGCAACTCGTCAGAAAAAAGAGAGGAAGAGGGATACTGCGTTTCACCATGCCTGCATTCCAGCTATTGCCCAGGGGGATGGGCCATCTCAAGCCTGGAGGCTAGCAGGTGGCGTGCGGCGAGGCCTGTAGCATCGCGTAGTATCTGTCGAGACGGACGCCGCCGTGGTACGAAATTGCCACGCCAGCGAGAGGATGACGGCAACGGCTAGTTGGTCACTGCCGGCTGAACCTGATCGACCGCGGCACCGGCAGCGCGCAGCCCGGCGAGGACGCGCTCTTGGTCTTGCGGACGCGCCAAGCGCATCGAAATCTCGCGCTTTACCACCGGCATCAGCGCAGGGGCCTTCGTGTCAAGCCAATCGAGTTCCCTTTTCGCCTGCTCGATCTTTCCGGACGCGCCAAGGATGGACGCCAGAACCATGCGGTGCATCGGATTGTAGTTTAGATCAGACATTCGCGACCACAGTTCTGCTGCCTGAAGGTCGCCTCTCATGAAGGCGCACAACGCCATCCCGACCTCGTAGTAACCTTGCGGACCTGCGTTCCTGCTGACTGCCTTGGAAACGAGATCGCAGCCCGTATCCCACTTGCCCGCCATGGAGAGACGTAAGCCGTATTCGCCGGCCACCTCGGTGTCGTTGGGATTCAACTGATAGGCCGCGGCACCCGCCTCGAGGGCGGCGTCAACGTCATTGCGAAAGAAGCTGGTCAGCATCAGCGCCTGCAGGACGCGCGGGTTCTGCGGATCAATTACAGCCGACTTTTTCGCCAGCTCCGATGCCGTCTCCAATATCTTTGGCGACGGTTTGGTTCCAAGCTTGTAGGGGAAGCGTACCTGATCGAGGTAAGTCAGCGACAAGAAAGCAAGAGACGTGGCGTCGCTCGGAAACTTCTCGGTCACGGACCTGAGACATTCCTGTGCTGTCTGAAGCGCTTCCGCCGTCATGCTTCTGCGATAGTTGTAATAGGACAGGCTGCAATCATATGCGTCCCATCCACCCGCCCCATCCGGGGCTATGTCGGTCTGAAATACCACGCCAAAGGGTTGGGCGACGGCGGTCGCGATCTCCTCTGCGAGAGCGGTCTCGACTTCAAACACGCTCTGTATTCGAAGATCGGAATCGTAGTGGTTGGCCCAGATGACGGCGCCGTCGGAACGACGCACCAGGCGCGCCGTGGATCGAACACGATCGCCATCTTGTCGAACACTTCCCTGGAGGGCGTATCGAGCATTCTGGAGGCCGCTCACAGCGTCCTGATCATTACCGGACGCATCGACGACCAGAATGTCCTTGAACTTCACGAGCTTCGACATGATTTCATCGGTCACGCCGCCCGAAATTCCCGAAAATCTGCTGCCACCCGCAATATCCTCGAAGCGATCCACGGCTATCGTCGGTCGGCTGTTGATGGAAGCGACCTCCTTGGAGGCCGGCTTTAAGCTAAGGAAAATGGCCCCTGCAGCAATCGCGGCCGCCATTGCCGCGCCAGCTATCAGCCAGCGTTTTCCAGCGGATCTGGAAGCCGCCGGTGCCGCCGCAACCTCACTTGATGAAGGCTCGACAGAGACGGGAGAAGGCGGTGCCATCGCCTCGTCCGCTGTATCGCCACGGCAATGCGACGAAGCTTGGAATATGGGAACATATCGGCCCTTGGGAATCGTGATGACAACCGGCTCGCTGCCACCAGCCATCAAATAATAGCGCTCCAGCTCCCGCCGGATGCGCCCAGCCTCGATCCGCACCGCGGGATCGCCCTGAGCATCGAAATTCTGCCTTCCGAAAACGACCTCCGCGATCGTGTAGGCCTTGAGGTAGTGGGATCGACCGGCGAGCGTCTCCGTCACGACATACACCAGGAACCGCCGGGCTCGCTCAGGGAGGTGAACACTCTCGCTTCCGAGGATGCGCTCCAGCTGGTCTTGCACTTCCTCGGCAGATGGCGCTACAGGGGCCACGTCGCCTGACCTTGCACTTGCCATCGAATTCCCCTCGATGCTGACTAAGCACAACCCAATGCGTATGTTGCTAGCAGATAAACATGACCTATACGTTGTGGCAATACCGGGTTCACAATCGTTCGGGCAACTTTTGCCCTTGGCGAGTGAGGACCACATGCGTTGGCTCCGGGTGGGCTCAATCGCAGCCAACATCAAATATGTCGCGGTTGGTACCGAGGTATTCTACCGTATTCTACGCCGCTCATCCGGAGAACCGTGATATCCCAGCGACCAATACGCAATCACTGCTGTCGTTTGTGCACCAGGAGGGGACGGTGGCGCGAATGGGCAAGTCATTCAATCGTCTAGGCGAGGCTGCAAGATGCGGTCTGGCGCGCATGTTGTTAAGGTTACCGGCATCCCAGCGCGAGGCTGTGCGGTTAGCCGCCAATGGACGACCGTTGCTTGATGAAATGCTGGGTGCCTATGAGGAGGCATGCCTCGCACTCGAACGGTTCCGCAAGGAGGCCAGCGCCGAGCTCACCCTGGTCGATGAATATGAAGAACTTTGTGTGGAGTTGGAGGGCGACGTCATGCGCGAGGTGTTCGGCGCACGTCGCTAAACCGCCCTTCTCACGCCGGGCCTGTCGAGGAACAAGACACCCGCTGCATTCCCGCTTTTCGGGAGAAATTCGGCGCTGCCTCAAGCAGCCCCGTGTCACCGCGTGGCGCGAACGCCTACTTTTTCTTGGTCGTCGTGGCGCTCATCACCTTGTCGCCAGGCTTGATGCCGAGCTTGGCCGTTACACCGGCATTGAGTTCGATCACGTACTTCACCTCCGTCATCGAATCGATGATGTCCTCGGAGTACGGCACCGCGTTCTGCTTGATGTTGCGGATCGTGCCCGTCGAGTCGACGAACAGCATGTCGAGCGGCAGGATGGTGTTCTCCATCCACATCTGCACCCGCCGCGAAACGCCGAAATCGAAGATCATGCCGGCGTCTTCCGCCATGTCCTTACGATACATCAGCCCGCGCTGGCGTTGCTCGTTGGTGTCGGCTATCTCAACGATGAAATTCAGCCGCTTGCCGGACGCCGTCTGGATAATCAGCGGTTCCTTGTCGAAGGTTATTGGCTGTTGGGAAAGGGCCGGCACGGCGAGAATGAAAAAAAGCGCCGCGATGGCGCTTCTGATCCAGTGAGCTGCAGACATACGCATCAGTGCGCGCGGCTCACCGGGCTCGGCACATCGGGATGGATCTCAGCGGCCATCAGCCCCTTGTCGCCATCGCCGTAACGGACGAGCACCACCTGCCCCGGACGCAATTCCGTGAGACCGAACCGACGCAGCGTTTCCATGTGGACGAAAATATCCTCCGTCCCCTCGCCCCGCGTCAGGAAGCCGAAGCCCTTCGTGCGATTGAACCACTTCACCAGCGCACGCTCGAGCCCGCTCGTCGCCGTCACCTGCACATGCGTGCGGACCGGCGGCAGCATCGAAGGGTGTACAGCCGTCGACTGGTCCATGGAAAGGATTTTGAACGCCTGGTAACCGCGTTCGCGCCGTTGGATGAGCGCAACGATCCGCGTACCCTCGAGAATTGTCTGGTAGCCGTCGCGACGCAGGCAGGTCACATGAAGAAGAACATCCTGCATACCGTTGTCGGGAACGATGAAACCGAAGCCCTTGGCCACGTCAAACCACTTGACGACGCCAGTGATTTCAATGAGATCGACCGCTTCCCCCGCGAGTTGATCGAGGTCGCTGAATTCCTTTGACGAAATTCTGTCAGCCATATCGCCAGTCCCTCAATACGCGTCACACTGTTACGGTTAACTGATTCTTCACATCAAGATTAACATGTTGGTAACGGATTAGCGCAAGTCCTACTTTTCGATTATTCGCAGTTCCCAATCATACCCCGCTATCTTGCCCGAAGCTGGTGTTCCGCCACATAAGATTCCGACAGAATCCAAGACCCCGCATTAGAGAGGAAATAGAATGCGTTATCTCCACACCATGGTTCGCGTGAAAGATCTGGACGCCTCCCTGCATTTTTACACCAAGCTTTTCGGACTCGAGGAAATTAGGCGCACGGAGAACGAGAAGGGCCGCTTCACGCTCGTTTTCCTTGCAGCGCCCGGCGACAAAACCGAGGCCAGTGCCAAGGGCGCGCCCTGCCTGGAACTGACCTACAATTGGGATACCGAGGACTACACGGGCGGCCGCAATTTCGGTCACCTCGCCTATGAGGTCGACGATATCTATGCCACCTGCCAGAAGCTGATGGACAACGGCATCACCATCAATCGTCCGCCGCGCGACGGTCACATGGCCTTCGTGCGCTCCCCGGACGGGATCTCGATCGAGATTCTGCAGAAGGGCGGCAGCCTCCCGACAGCCGAGCCTTGGGCTTCGATGGGCAATACCGGCGCCTGGTAAGTCGAGGCTTTTGCGAGGCTTGCGGCTTTGGCGATTTCGGACCTGCGTGTCCGCATCGCGCTTGCCGCAGGCCAGTGGCGCGGGCACTGTACAGCCGACTCGAGGCGAACGATGCGTTTTGGCGCAGCACTCGCCGTCCTCTGGAGAATGCTCGCGTGCTCGCTGTTGAAAAGCGGATACCTTTCGGACCTGCCCTTCTCATCGCCACGTCAGCGCTGGTGCTCAGCGGCTGCGTGTCAAACAAGAAGGCCGCCGACGCTGCCGCTGTCGTTTCCCCAGTCGAATCGACTGCAGCCGTTCAACAGGCCACCGCCTCGCCCACCGCCCAACCCAGCTATCGCGACCCTATGGTGGCGAATGTATCGGGTCAGCAGCCGGCACAGGTTCCAGCGGCGCAGTCGATGGCAGTAGGATCGACCGCTTCGGCTCCCGCCAATATCGGCGGTCTCGCAATGCAATCAACTGGGATCAACGCGCAGGCGATGAGCATCTTCTCGGCACACACGCTGCCGCAGAACAACCCGACATCGACCCAGGTGCAGCCCGTCACGGGCAACGCCTACACGCCGGCTGGTGTCAGCCCCATACGCTCGAGCGTCTACAGCAGCCAGCTTCCTGTCGATCAGCCCCAGCAAACGCAGCAGACTCAACCCCTGTTGCCGCAGCAGTCCTCACAGAACACGGCCATACGCGGCGAGCCGGTTCAGAGTGCCTCGCTCTCGACCGGAGCACTGGCAGGCCAGACGATGAATGCGCTCTATAGCGCGCCGAGGCAAAACCTGCTCGGCAGTCTCTCCGGGCTACTGCAAAAAGCCTCACTGCCCGGCATGACGCGAATTGCGCCCAACGGCCTGCATCTTCAAAACGACAAGGTAGAGGTCGGCTGCTTCAAGCCGAACTTGTTGAATGTGATCAGGGCGGTCGAAACGCACTTCGGCAAGCCGCTCGTCGTCACGTCGGGATATCGCGACCCGGACCATAACCGCATGGTCGGCGGCGCCGAAGAATCCATGCACAAGACATGCGACGCGGCCGATATTCAGATCGACGGCGTGTCGAAATGGGATATCGCAAGCTATATCCGCTCGCTGCCTGATCGCGGCGGTGTCGGTACCTACTGCCACACGAACTCCGTCCATCTCGATACCGGAAAAAGCCGCGACTGGAACTGGGGCTGCGGTGGTGGGACGGCTGCATCGCCCCTTGCTCGCGCTCTGTGACGCTCACGCTTCGCTGCCATTAGCGTTACGTAAGCTCTTGTGAAGAATTGGGAACATCGATCCATAGCGTTTTGATTCGGCTGCAATAAACGCCATTTCGCTGCTGCAAAAGAATCCTGTCATTATTTTGAAAAAAATCCAATTTGCCGCTTGCGGGATTCAAAGTGCCTGACTATAAGGGCGCCACCACGAAGGAAGCGCCCTTCGTCTATCGGTTAGGACACCAGATTTTCATTCTGGGAAGAGGGGTTCGACTCCCCTAGGGCGTGCCAATTTTTCTAATTATCCAATAAAATCAATGACTTGAGTTTCGAGGCCACTAAGACCAAAAGTGACCTGCTTTGATGCCTGCTTTTGATGCCTCTGCTTGAATTCCAAAATCTGCGCTTGGCGCTGCTTGTAAGCCGCGCGAACAGCCCGGATTTTGTCGGCGCTGTCTTCGTTGCCGATGAGGTCCTTGAGATAGATCGTCGTCGTTGCGGGGCTCTTGTGCCCCATGGCCACCTGCACCAGCGACAGGTCGCCACCGGAGGCGTGCCATAGCTCGACCGCAAAGTTTCCCCGCAGCCCGTGGGCCCGATAACCATCCGGGATATCGGCCGCCACGCACCAGTCGAAAAACTTGTTGCCCAAGCTGTCGATGGAGAACCCGGTGCCCCACTCGTTCTTGATGATGGTGCCGCCTGGCCGACGGCTCTCCACCAGTTCCGGCAGCTGCAGGATGGTCTTTAATTCGTCCGGCGCCGGGAGCCACATTTCCTGGCCGCCCTTCTTCTGGTTAAAATTGAAGGTCCACTCTTCGACGAGATCGTTGTCGATGATGGTGTCCTCGATGCGGAGCTCGTCCTCTATTACCTGGAGAGCGAAGGCGTGTTGAAGCTCATCGAGGACAACCGGCTGCGGGTGACCAAGCCGATGGTGCGGCCAGAACAGCCGTGAACAAACCGGAACAAAAGGCTTAGTGACCTTTAGTGACCTCTGAGTATTTCCGGCAGTTTTCGTTAGTGACCTCGACCCAAAAAATCCAATAAAAACAAGAAAATTGGCACTCCCCTAGGGCGTGCCACAGTTTGTCGTTGAAATCATTTGGCTTGTGACGTGTACACGATATCCTCGTAACATTGTTGTGCGGCGCGTCAAATGCTACTGAATCTCGAATGAAATCCGGTCGGTCAACCGACGACGCGTAGCCCTCGAGCCTGTAGCGCCCTCGCCTTGACTCGCGACTCGGCAACACGCCTGCTTCCTCCAGTCGGCCTCCTCAGCATGCGCAGAACATCTGGCATCCGAGCGTCGACGCTGCCATAAATGAGCTTCATCGAGGGAGGGATGATGATGCAGAAGAACGCGCCGGACTTCAGCCTTGCGGGTAAGGTGACTTTCGTGACGGGAGCGAGCCGTGGCATCGGTCGGGCTTGCGCGCTTGCCTGTGCCGCAGCCGGCTCCGATATTGTCTTGGGGATCCGCGATGTCGCGGCGTCGGCAGGCCTGGTCGCCGAACTCGAGGGCATGGGACGAAACGTCCTCCCTGTCGAACTGGACATTCCCAATAGGGTCCATATCGCACAAGCCGTCGACGCGGCTCTTACGAAGTTCGGTCGGATCGACGTACTCGTCAACAACGTCGGCGTGGCTCCGGGCAATCTTGCAGAACTCGTTGAGGAGAAAGACCTTGACGAAATACTTGATGTCAACATCAAGGGCACGTTTCTGATGACGCAGGCGGTGGGCCGTCAGATGATCAAGCGCAACAGCGGCCGGATCATCAACATCAGCTCACAGGCCGGCACCGTGGCACTGCGCGGCGAGGCAATCTATTGCATGAGCAAGGCGGCAATCAATCACCTCACGCGCTGCCTTGCAGCCGAATGGGCACGCTATAATGTCACCGTGAATACCGTATCGCCGACGTTCATCCACACGGATGGTACGGCACCTTTTCTATCCGACGCCGACAATCGCAAAGCGACGCTCGCTCACATTCCGCTCGGCCGGATTGGTGAAACCGATGACGTGGTGGGTGCCGTCGTCTTTCTTGCGTCACCAGCTGCGAGCCTAATCACCGGCGCGAACCTGCTGGTGGACGGCGGATGGTCCGTGGCCTGATGCCGAAGTGCGCAAATCCTCTGCAGACGAGAACGACGACTTCCCCCGGGCGTGCCAGTTTCTCACTTAGCTTGGATTCGACAACGCGTTGGTATCGCTACTCATGCTGAGTATGGACCAGCCTTGCTTCGGCCTGCCCCGCCGAATAGAGTTGCCGGATGGCTAGGCAGGTCCTCTTTGTACAAGGAGCCGGCGAAGGCGTCTACGATTGCTGGGACAGCAAGCTCGTGGCGAGCCTTGAGCGCGAACTCGGCGAAAACTATACCGTCCGCTATCCCCGAATGCCCAATGAGGACGATCCAAGCTACGCAGCGTGGGAGCCTGCGTTAACGAGAGAACTCGCTTCGCTGGACGACGGGGCAATTCTCGTCGCTCACTCGGTCGGCGGCACCATTTTGATCCATGTGCTTGCCAAACAGCAGCCGAAACCGAGGTTCAGAGGGCTATTCGTCATCGCTGCGCCCTTCATCGGCGAAGGCGGATGGCCGAGCGACGGCATCGGCGACTGCAAGGACGTCTCAGAGGGTCTCCCGCCCGGCCTTCCCATCTATCTCTATCATGGCGCCGCCGACGACGTGGTACCCACTGCCCATGTTCATCTCTGTGCGAAGGCGATTCCGCACGCCGTCGTCCGCACCCTCGACCGCAGGGATCACCAGCTCAACAACGATATGAGCGACGTTGCACGAGACATACTTTCAGCCGGCTAAGCTGTCAGCACGCCGAAGCGCGCGCTGGATCCCTTTTCCAGCAAGCTGAACGTCTTGCCGAACAGCCATGCCGTTCCTATTTTCTTGTCAGATGCGCCCTTCGTCTATCGGTTAGGACAACAGATTCTCATTCTGTAAAGAGGGGTTCGATTCCCCTAGGGCGTACCAACCTCTCGATTCCAGATTACCAAATGGCGCACTCGCGCGAGTTCCATTCATACACGAAATCAGAAGCCGCTGATCAGCTCGACCTTCGAGCCGTCGCTGAAGCGCGAGAGCCGGAACGCTTTCGGGTCGACGACGGGCGCCCGGCCTGTAACGATATCGGCCATCAGTCGTCCCGCTGCCGGTCCAATGCCGAAGCCGTGGCCGGAGAATCCGGTCGCGATATGAAAGCCGCGAATGGAATCGACCGCCGAGATGACGGGCACGGCGTCCGGCGTGACATCGATGTAGCCACCCCAACGCTGGGCGATTTCCGCCTTGGCGAAAACCGGAAACGCCTTCTTCAGACTGTCGAGTGCATCCAGCGTCAATCTCTTCGAGGGCACCGGATCGAGAACCCGGTGATACTCGAACGGAGTTGCGTCATCCATTGACCAGCGCCGTGGCATGCGCAGCTCGTCAAAGAAACGGCCCGCAAGCCGGAAGGAAAGCGACTTCCACTCTGACCGCAAGGCCGGCAGAAACGTAGCGGCATAGCGGAACGAGGCCGGCACGATATCGACGATGTTGTCGTGGCCGCGGGCCACTGTGTAACCACCGTCCTGCCGCTTGCGGATAGCGAAATCCTTGGCCCATATCGTTTGCGCCGGCCCGCCTTCCAACGGCTTCGTGCGCATAACACTGTTCAGCACCTTCAGTTGCGGCAGATCGATGCCGAAGCGACCGGCAAACAGGCTGGACCACGCGCCGCCGGCCAGGACCACGGCATTGCAGGCGATCGCGCCGCGTTCCGTCACGACACCGCTGACGGTCCCTGCCGAGGTCTCGATACCGCGTACAGCGCACTCCGTGAGAATGGTCGCTCCCTTGTCGCGTGCCGCTTCGGCGATCGCCGGTGCCGCCTTCTGCGGCTCCGCCCGCCCATCGGCCGGCGTGTAGAGCGCTCCCGCCATATCGACACTTGAGCCGGGAACCGTTTCACCGAATTCTTGCGCCGTTAGCATGCGGGATTCGATCTGGTAGCCGTCCAGATTGGTGCGCCAACGCTCGCGCTCCGCCACCTCCTTGTCATTGGCGCAGGTGAAGATGATGCCGGCGCGCTTGAAACCCGTATCGCGCCCGGTGCGCTTGTCGAGGCCATCCCAGATTCTCAGCGCCTCTGCCATCAGCGGCACCTCTCGCGGATCGCGCATCGAGATCCGCACCCAGCCCCAGTTCCGGCTCGATTGTTCCTTCCCAATCCCGCCTTTCTCGCAAAGCGTCACGCGCAGGCCGCGTTCGGCGAGTTCCAGCGCCGTGGAGCAACCGACAATGCCGCCGCCGATCACAACGACGTCGCACTCTTTCGGAAGCTCCTCGTCGCCATGGACGGGAACAACATAGGGACCGGGCATGAGGGATTGTCTCCTGGCAGGGACTCAAGATCGTTTGGCTTGTGTAGCCCTACAACCCCGCCCCGCTTTTAGGAACCCTGCCCGCGCTTCGTCTGCATATCTTACAGCTTCAGGATCGCTTGAAGGCAAACACATCAACTGGCTCGCCCAAACCTCGCAGAGGGAACGCGCCGAGGCTTTCCATGCCTTCCTTGCACGAAGCCATCTCGACGAAGGCCCTGGAGAAGAGCACCGGCCGCTTGATCTCTTTCGTCAGGCTTTCCAGACGCGATGCCACGTTGACCGCAGGCCCGATGACCGTGAAATCCAACCGGCGGCGCGAGCCGATGTTGCCATACATGACGTCGCCGACATGCACGCCGATACCGTAGCGCAGCACCTCGCGACCCTCGCGCGCATTCTCCTCGTTGAGCGCAGCGACCGCGGCGCCGGCCTCCTTGATCGCCGTCAGGAGGTTTCTGCAGGCCATCGGATCGGTCAGCGGGAAGATCGCCAACATCCCGTCGCCCATGAATTTTAGGATCTCGCCGCCGTGTTTCTCAATTGGCTCCGACATCGCGTCGAAATAGCCGTTCAGCAACTCGATCACGTCATCGCGCGGCCATTGATCCGAGATCGTCGTGAAATCGCGCAGATCGCAGATCAGGATCGCCGCACCGACGGTGGCCCCGCTGCCACGTGTTGTCGCCCCAGCAAGGATCTGTCCGCTGGCATGCGGCCCGACATAGGTCTCCAACAACGTGCGCGCGAGAATGTTCTTGAGACGGATCTCGGTCACCAGTGTCAAGGCGGGCAGAAGATCCTGGAGGAAAGCAATGTGCTCGTCAGAAAAACCGCCGGGCCGGTCGCTGGCGAAGGTCGCGATGTGGCGCTTTCCGAGTGTGTGCTCCATCGGCCAAGCGATATATTCCGTGAGCCCATCACGTATCAGTTCGTCATAAAATTGATGGTGGCCGTCTCCGTCTCTCATAGCCTCGAGGTTTTTGCGAACCTCGATCGCGCCGCTGAAGATCTCGTTGACCGGACTGTTGCGAAACTGCGGTGTCTTCTCGACGCCATAGCCGAACGTATCGATCTTGGCCTCGGCCAACCCGGTGCGCCACAGGATACGTGCTCCGAGCCATTGCGGATGAAGCGTCCTGAAGTGCAACGATGCGCGCGCTACCGGTACGCCTTCGTTCCGGAGCCGCTGGCACATCTGCACGAAGATGTTGTCGATGAAGCGCTCGTCACGCGTTTCCGTGACCAGCCAATCGATGATCTTTCGCCGACGCGAGGGCCACACACCCTCACTCTGATCGTTGAAAGACAAAGGCACGTCCGAAACGGATTGCATGGCTATACTCCACAAACACGGTCGCGTCCCGATTGAGGAAGGACATCATTCATCCCCTAGATGGTGCGTGACTCTGCAGATTGAAATGGTTGCGTCCATCCGAGTCTGAGTCACCCGGCTTCTAGCCGAGCATATGCCGGGTCTCCACAATCGTCGCAGCGCTCGCTGCCAGCGGCCTGTATTCCAGCCCGATCGCGCCTCGGTAGCCATGTTCGACAAGCCAATCGACCCGTCGCTTAAGGTCGACATTTCCGCTGCCGGGCTCATTCCGTCCCGGATGATCGGCTATATGGACGTGGAAAACTCGGTCGATATCATCGCCGATCACCTCGGCCGTGTCCTCTCCCATGACGGCGGAATGATAGACATCATAGACAATGCCGATCTCGGAACGCCCCGTCGCCCTTACGATCTCGAGACCTTCCACCGTTGAATGAAGGAAATAGCCGACGTGGTCGATCAGCGTGTTGAGCGGCTCGAGGCCGAGGCGAACCCCACTGCCCTCGAGAATTTCGCCGGCGGCGGTCAGGGTTTCGATCAGCGCTGCCTTCTGCTCCTCGCGGGACTTGCCGGCAAGATCATCACCTGCCTGCGCAATCAGGGTGTGCGCGCCGAGGCGTCTTGCCGTTGCGATCGAACTTTTCAGACCTTTCAGAAACGCTTCCTTATTGGTTCTGTCTGTCAGGGCAATCATCGGTTCCGCCACAAAACTCGTGAGTTCTATGCCGGTTTCCGTCAGCGCCCATTCGATGCTGCCGATATCCTTGTTCGTCCACTTCCAGAATTCGACTGCCTCCACGCCGTGCGCGTGCGCAAGGCGGATCCTGTCCGCGAAGTTGTCGGCGTCAGCTGCGAACAGCCATTCGATGCAGGCGGAAAGTCTCATGGCGGCCTCGCTGAATCGGGAACTCTTTCGCCGACAATAGTCGAGCCGCGGCAAATGGCAAAAAGCTTCCATGCTCCGTTTCTGACTTGACGCCATATTCAAGATTGCTAACGTGCGGGTGCGTATTAATCTCCCAACTCCGCCCGTCATCATTGACGGGCGTATCTTTTCCGGCTCGATCCAGAAAGTCAGGAATGGCGACAGAGGGACGATGGCTGCGGTGGGCGTATCGTTTGGCAAAGCACGCATCGTAGCGCTGGTGGCCAGCTTTCTGTTGGCACTTACCCAGATGGCCCTCTCCCAGCCGCCCGCTGCAACGTCGCATCGTGTCTGTGTCTATTCCCTCGACATGCCGACCTCTGGCGAGCGCCTATGTATCACCCGCGAAACTTACGGGCGCGATCTCTGCATCGCGATCGATCACTTCGCGCGGGAAAACGACCTGCCGCCGGAATATTTCGCCCGGTTGATCTGGCGGGAAAGCCGTTTTCAGGCAGGCGCCATCAGTCCCAAAGGCGCGCAGGGCATTGCGCAGTTCATGCCTGGCACCGCAAGGCTGCGCGGATTGAGGGATAGTTTCGATATCCTCGAATCCCTCAAGGAATCAGCGCGCTACCTCGACG
Source organism: Rhizobium sp. IBUN (assembly GCF_000510625.1). NCBI lineage: Bacteria > Pseudomonadati > Pseudomonadota > Alphaproteobacteria > Hyphomicrobiales > Rhizobiaceae > Rhizobium > Rhizobium sp. IBUN. Next base: position 28,451 of record NZ_AZNV01000039.1, on the reverse strand, counting down.
AGCTGCGAATACGTTTTGGCAATCTCGGCCTCGCTGCCGCGGCCTATAATGCCGGCGAGCAGGGCCTCTCCGACTATCTCGATACGGGCCTGCTGCCCTTCGAGACACGCAGCTACGTTCTTGACATCACGGCGAATACGATCGATCAGTGGAAGAACGATCCGCCTGTCGAGGCTGCGCAGTTTCTCATTCCGGACAAATCCTTCATCGATGGTTGCATAGAGCTTGCCAGCAAGCGCCGCCTGACCGAAACCGCCTCGGTCCAACAGGGTCAGTGGGCGCCATGGGGCGCCCAGCTTGCGGCAAATAGTAACGATGCCGCAGCACTTCGCCTATTTACCGCAGTCGCACGTCAACTTCCCGCACCTCTCGCGAGCGAGGAGCCGGTCATCGTGCGCATGCGGGATCGCAGCTTTGGCTTCAGGCCGCGCTTTGCTGCTCGTATCGGCAGAGAGACTCGCGCTGAAGCTGACAAGGTTTGCATGACTGTCCGTGCCGCCGGGGCAGCCTGCACCGTCTTCCGAAACTGAAACCATTTCGGCCCCTGCTGCGGATCGGCGACGGCGAATTTTCCGGTGGAGCCATGAACTTTGGCGCGAGTTGTGCGTTCCCCCCGGAGGGAGGAAAGAGCCATGCACAGCACGCAAAACCGACAGATTAGAAATCCGGGGCCGAGGGGCCGGAGCATCGCCAACCAAGGCAGGCGGAACGGTGCCGATTCCGCCGAAGAGCGCAAATTGCACAAGCTCCTCGGGCGCCACGTCCCTGAACACGAAATTCAGGCGAATATGACCAGTAAGCCACCGAAACTTCGATAGCGGCAGCGAAAATATCAGAAGACCAGAAAATCCGGGGCCGTCTGCTGGGAGGTCAACTTAAGCGTTCCATCAGGCTGGACCACGTATTTCTCGAATGTGCGGTAACCCCATTTTCCCAGGAACGTGTTATTGATCACCGTTCCCGGCGGGTACGGCGAGCGCACGACGCGTCCATAGGTCAGGCTTCCCGGCACAGGCTCAAGCGGCGGTGCAGTCGTGTTGCAGCCGGCAAGCGCTATCGCCATGATTATTGGGGTATATCTCATCTCTCCCTCCTGAGCCGAAGCCCAAGCTGGCCGCACAAGAATGCGGCCAGATTTATTCAAGAGCGCGCCAATCGATAGCCGGCGAGACGCCGTTAGCCTTGTGGCATCAACGTCATGGACGTTCCGGTAGCGGCAACGTTGAGGCCGAGCTGTCCGGTCACGCTCAGCGTCTGCAACTGCACCGAGCCACTGGTGCCGCCGACGAGGATGTTGGCACCAACACCGGCGACAAGCGTCGCTTCGGCCGATGCGCCCTGGTAAAGGCCGCCCAGCGAACCGCGATGGTATCCCGTCGTCGGCGCAAACACCGCCCACACAATCCGGCCGCGCGTGGTGAATCCGACATCAACGCCCAGTTTGCGGATCGCACCCGCGTACCGATCCTGCGTCTCGCTGCCCGATGTCGGGCTGAAAACGCAATCGACCGATTTTGCCGAACCGAGGACATAACCGACACCGCCACCGACGTCACAGGTCAGAATCCCGATCTTGACGCCGTCACTCAGGTCGGGCTCGGGCTGCTTATAAGTGGTGACCAAATCGGCAGCACCGACGCTCGTGGCCAAGGCTTGCATCAGCGATACGGCAGCAACTGCGGTTGCAATCTTCTTCATCATTTTCTCCTTGTATTGCACGGAGATAGATAGCGCATCGCTATGATTTACCAAGGCCGCTGATGCATGGCTGCCCTTCCGATCTTGCACGCTATTTGAGCCAATTCGTGAGCATCCTTGCCAGCGCCCGGCAGCGCGCCGCCCATCTAAAACAGCTCGATCACAGCCAAACACAAGGGCTCGCCCGATCCGCGACCTCAGACCGATTTTGGTGAGACAGTTCTGCCTTGAGGACCGGGAGAAGTAGGCCCGAGAAAACCGCCGTGCATAGGTGGGACGGCCAACGCGGCAAAATCAGGCTGGGGCGTCTAGGGCGGATGACGGCAGAAACGCCAGGTCCCTGAGAAAAAGCCTCGCTTCACGCGAGGCCGATTCTCTATTCGCAAACCGTTCTATACCTGGTGATATAGTGGTGGTGGCTTCGGTGCTGGTAAGGCACCCTCCAGCATACGTCGCGGCGGGCGTAGCGCGGTCCGTCATAGTCGTAATCACGGTACCTTGGGCCGTATCGGTAGTAACGAGGCGGTGGTGAATCATCATAATACCTGTGGCCGCCGGAACCGAACTCGAAATAGACACCTTGGGCGTCGGCAGGAGCACTCACCAGTACTGCTGCGAGGCCGGCCATTGCGATGATCAACCGTTTCATGGTCAGTCTCCTTTCTCTGGAGATCAACGCGCCAGGCCTGCATATGGTTCAGGTTTTTGAGGTCCTATAGGACCTAAGTCCTACAAGAGCCGGCTGAAAAGACGACAAAGGAAAAGCCCCGCCGCGGTGTCGGCGCGGCTCTCTAATATCGTTACACTTCAAAACAACGTGCCTAGGGCGGCACGACCTGAGCGAAAAACGCCGGTGGTTCGCTTCTGTTCCCAACCATTGTTCGTTTTGTCCACTAAGATCGATGCGCAAACCCGCGCGCCACGTCGATCAGCGTGTGCAACTGTTTCTCGTCACGGACTCCCTGGCGATAAAACCCGATGATGATTGAGGCGATCCGATCGGATTCGTCCGAGGACGCTTCGATCCCCTGCTCGTTGCGGATGTGATCGAGCACCCGATGGCAGACTGACAGATCCTTGGAATGTAGCGGCTCGTCGCGACGACTGTAGCGCTTATGTGACATGGTGGCTCCCCTTCCTCGACAAGCAGAAAGGAGCCCCGCAACAAGCGGGGCAGATGACAGGGACTTTTGGAAAGGCCAAGGCGGGCGTGCGGATCGCCTTGGAACTGTGCCTAAAACGCCGCGCCACACTGTTGGTTCCCACAGTTTTTTTGCCGTGCGAAAGGACCGGCGGTGGCTCAAGTTCGCCGGAACAGCGTCATTGGCTGGCAGTCTCGGCACTGGTGTTGCTGGAGAATGGCGAGACACATTCGCGCCTCGGTCGGCCGTACGGCTGGTATGTATTGTCGTTTGCCCGATAGGACGCATAACGCGCAAAGCACCACGCGAGATGGTCTGGGTTTCCACTCACCGATCCAGTGATCTCCATCGATGGGGCGGCGAAGGGCGACACGCAGATGCGGGTTTGACCGCTGTAGGAGCGATAGGTGTCACGGGCACGATCGTAGGACCGGTATCGCGACGCGCACCATTGTTGATGCTCGTTACGAAGTGACGCCGAGGCGGCGTCCGTCGATGAGTCCTCGGACGCGGAATTTGCTACCACGTCCACCTTGGGCTTGGGTGCTGCGGATGTAACGGGATAGGCCGCTGACACAAGGGGCGCAATCCGCTCGAACTTCTGACTACGTGCGTCAACCCGCTCGGGAGATGCAGTCCAAAGGTTCGGTGTATCCAGATTCGCGAACTGCCGCCCATCAGGCACGGCGAGGATGTAAGTGGCGGCCGCAGCCCCGATGAAACAGGCCCCGACAGCCGAGGCAATGCCGAACAGCATCGTTGCAATCGCTCTCATGACAGCTTCCCTACCCTCATGACTGATGCATGCGCCCTCTGCGCTCGATCATGCGGAGCCGCACGACGCCTTAAAATGGCGCCTTGCGGATGCCCCATGGCGAGGCGGCGCGGCCTGGTCGAGATAATCGCGATCAGCCAAGAAACCCGTGCGAGGGAACTTTGTTCCGCGTCACTATCGTCTTGCCGGCAATACCCGAGCCAAGCGCCGCCGGCGGCGTCTATCCGATCGCCGCTGCCCAACAATCATGGATAGTTTCTTGTGTTCCATGTCTCTTCTCCGTGGACGACAAGGCGCACGCAACGTACGGCATCGAGCCGCAGCGTATGTCCTTGACGTCAATTTGATTGGGGTTGGTTGCGCGCAGCATAGCCGCGCTCTCGAACCAGGATCAGTTGAGAACCCGGATAACCTTGCGCGATGAAGGCTCGACGATCACACGCTCGTCGTTCGCGACCGCGTATGCAAAGTTCGGATTGTCGGGAACAGGTGTTAGGACAACGGTCTCCGGAAGCGGCTGACCGACGACGATCTTTTCCTCGACGACGACCCGTGCCTGCGGAGCCGGGACCTCGCGGACATAGGTGACAACCGTCTGCGGCGGCTCAAGCATGGCGCCAACTGCCGCACCGGTCACACCGCCAACAGCCGCGCCCACCGGTCCACCGACAATCGCGCCGGTGGCCGCGCCGCCAACGGTGCCATTGACAGTGGACGATTGTGCGAATGCCGCGCCAGACGCAAAGATCAATGCTGCGACCGCGCCAATAGATTGTTTAATAAGCATATTCTCCTCCTTGAAAAGGCGACCCGACGGGCCGCTCTTGAAACCGACGAGGCAAAATCCTCCCGGTTCCACTTGTCAGACCTCGGTCGGAGACGAAACCCGACTTCGGTCCGATCGTCGTCTCAGGTGGACGGATGGGGAATTGGTGATGGAATGGCAGCGGGCGAAGGTCATCTAACCGATGAGGGCGCGCAAACCATTGCTGGAGAGGCGACGAGAGGATCCCTGCAACGAGGGCGCGCACCCGTCGGCGGATCGCCCTTCGGCAGGCGCTACCGCCCGTCAGTAACTGCAGGACCGGCCGTCGCTGGGCCTGAAGCCGTCGGAGCAGGCTCGATTCATTGAATCTCCCGGCTCATAGCCTGACGCATTGCCCATCGAGTTCGGGGGCGTCCCGCAGGCCGACAGGAGCGTGGAAAGACTGATCATCGCTCCAGCTGCTACAAATGCCCGAAATCTGCTCATTCATGCTTCTCCTGGCTGCAGCGGTTTACGAGAAAGAGATGTTAGACGAAAGCGGCCCCGCGCTAAACCGCTGTCCCCTGCTTCCATTCAAGCTTCACACAACCCATGCGCCGATCAATGCCTTCGCCTCGAACCGGTGGCTGCCAATTGACACCGTGTCAAGCTGAAAGCTCGTCATCTCAAAGTCGCTGACGCAATTATCGTCCATTTCATCGCTCGCCGAACCAGTCTCTGGTTTGCAACCCACCGACACGATTACGGATTCTGACATTTGCTGATAATCTGGGAGCCACCACGGTCAGGCCTATCCGGCCTCGCCCTATGCAACTATCGCGTTCTTTTCCTCGCGATGGTCTGGCCGAAACGGTCATGTCGGGCGTTTTTCAGGACCGGCATGAGTCAAACAGTGAGGATGATTATGAGTATCGTCACAATAATGCGTGGATCTTCGCTCGTCTCATCAGTGCTCGCCTTGGCAATAGTGGCGTCACCAGTGGCGCTTCCCCGTGAAGCGATTGCCCAAACGGACATCAGCATACACATCGGGATCGGTAGCAGCCTCAATAGAGGTCGAGGGATAACCTGTAGTCAGGGTGAACGACTGCTTCGCAATCGCGGCTTCCGCGATGTTCGTCGGGTCGACTGCCGTGGCAGGTTCTTCATCTATCGTGCGTGGCGAGGCAACACCCGCTTCGAGATCGCAATCCGTCGAACTGACGGCCGCATTGTCGACATGCACCGCATTAGCCGCCGGCGATAGCTGCAAACCTCCACGCTGCTCTAATGAGAACTCGCCGCTTTAACGCCGACGGGATGCACGCGCCTGTGTCCCGGCGCGGGGCTTGGATGACGGAAGAAATTCGCTTCCTCGACGGAGCTTACCACTTTCGATTTTGTGACAAAGTTTGTGACAGAATTGGCAGAATGGCCAGAGCTCCCGCTTGGGAGTTTTTTGCTAACTGCTTACTTTTCTTGAGGTTTTTGGTGGGTGATGTAGGGCTCGAACCTACGACCCGCTGATTAAGAGTCAGGAACCGCTGTTCCTAAATCAGATGGCCAAGCCCTCGGGATTACATAGAAAATCCGTCAGTTAGGCGTGTTTCAATAGTTTGAGTTCGGGATTTTTCTCGGGACTTTGCGTAGTCTTCCATCGCCGAGGCGATTTCGTCGTCCAAGACATGGGTATATCGCGACGTGGTTGCGACGTTGGAATGATTGAGGAGCCTCTGAACAATTTTCAGATTACGCGTTTGCCGCAGTACCTTGGTCGCTGTGTCGTGTCGATTGTCATGAAGGCGAAAGTCTTCAACACCCGCCTCCTTTACCGTGCGACGCCAGCGAGACATCGCCCCGCCGTAGGTCAACGGGTAACGCTGGCCCCTTATCTTCCCGTTTTCAGTTCGCTGAGCCACAAACGTAAAGACGAACACCGGATGGTGACCACTGCACCCTTCAAGGATTTCTCGAATAGCGGGGGTTATCGGCGTCCAGACGTTCCGATCACCTTTTCCTTCCGTCTTTATCTCCTTCGCGTCCCAGTTTACGTCGCTCCATTTGAGCAATGTCTCCCTAAACCTCCTTCCACTCAGTTGCAGAAACCTAAACCACGGCTGATAGTCCGCGCGGGTATGCACTTCCAGTGCCTCCTGTTCGCACGAGCGAAGCTCCCGAATGCGCTCTTTAGGTTCCTTCAGCATGTGCTTCTTCCAGCATGGCTCGTTTGGCATTTGATACTTCCACATAGTCCTGGCCCGGATGAAGATTGATTTCAAAGGTACTAGCGTGTCGCGATTGATCGTCGCGTTGGATACGGTCTTGAGGTTGCCGTTCTTAAGAACCGATTTCCCCCAGCGCCACTGCTGCTGCTTGAACTCGACGAGTCGAATGATCGCAACGTCGTCAATGTCGTCCAATCTCGTGTCTTTTCCAAAATACTGAACCAGTCGTTCCAGCGCTGCGAAGTGTGCCTTCTCGTTCGCTAGTTTGCATGCCACCTCTTTCCAGTACCTTCCGACCGCAATATCAATGGTGAGTGGTGGCTTTCCGCCCTTGCGGGTTTGATCAATATCCTGCTTTGCCTTTTCCTTCAGCGGTCGTTCTATTGCTTCCGCTTCTCTCCTATTCCTGGCCTTGGTTGTTCCGTGAAAGCGAGTCCCGCATATCTCGAAATCATACTGGTAGTACGGGCTGGTTTTGGGTTTATAGACAGACATCTCGATGCCTCCGCTGGTTGACGGTTCCGGATAAAGTCGGTGAGCTGAGAGCTGGCAAACCGAAGGTGCTTTCGCGTTCCGGTGCCGAAGTTTGCGCAGCGCACGTGTCCGTCCCGAACATGCTGTCGTAGGGTTTTGACCGAAATCGCAAGTCGCGCCGCCGCCTCTGCGGCGGTAAGTAAGCGTTCATCTGCTAGAGGGTCACACATTGGTCGCTTCTCCGCCCGGGACCGCAGCACAAAGGCCGGGTCGTCCGACACTGTCGCTTCAATGCAACAGTTTTGAGATTTTGATCTCACGACCTAAATCTGTAAAGTATAAATGTTAATCAGCGACCCAATAAGCAGTTGTATATTTGGACATATTTAAGTATTATTGAAGCAATATTCTACTATATTTCCTTACTCTAGGCTTTTTCGAGTTTTAGTAAAATTTCCTTATGGCAATTTGATTTTTGCGGCTGTTTTGTTTGAAAAATATGGTTTGCCACCAAATTCTTACCGTAGTTAGATTTTTTCGACTTTCCTGCCAATTGCCCTTGTCAAACGAATTTATTTGCTCCTGCAAGGGATACGTCCAGCAAAGCCGTCAGTCACGAAAAGCAGCCCCTGGCGCGCCATGCCATTTTCAACAGCGCTTTGTCATCGCATCGCGACTGCCAAAATTAGCGCGAGACAGAACCACCCTAAGGTCGGCGAAACCGAACGCCCGCCCCAGATTCCCCATCCTCCAGGATGATGATCACGCCTTTTGTTGAAAGCGTTTCGCGTATCTTTCGAACTGAGTCCTCAGGAAATCGCTTAAAGTCTTCCTTTTCCACTCGACTGATTGAGTCAGCGCTGAGGCCAGCCTCCTTGGCAAAGCTGTGGACAGAATGTCCGAGCAATGCACGAGCGTGAGGGAGCATATCCGTCCATTTGTTCCCGACGGCCTCGATGTACTTAACCCCATCCCCGACATTCTCGGTCGCAGCCAGAAACTCCAGTCCTTTTTCCTCAAACGCTGTCTTCACAGCCTTCAACATCAGAGGATCAGGGAGTTTGCGCTTAGGGCTTTCAAGCCGTTTCAGGACCGGGACAGTGACGTCTGCACGTTTGGCGAGAACCTCACGGGTTTCGCCAGTCATCGAACGCGCCGCACGAATTTGCGCATGTGTCAGGTAGTCCACCATGACCGGAAAAGAATGGATAAGGCAAAAATGTCAACATTAGTCCATTGCATGGCTACAGTGGTCTTTTTTACCGCAGGTTTGGTCCTTTTATTGTGCGAATCATTTTTCACGGTTAAGAAAATCAGCAGAAAAATCGAATCGAAAGGAAAGTCGATGCACGACAGATGGCTTGGAACCTCGCCCGGCGTACTCATCCCGCGACTGCAAGCGCTGCTTTCCGATATAGAGCGCCTCTCCTCTCCCGGCGGCTTCGCTGGCCCCGACGATGCGGTGATCATTCGCAACTGCATGCTGGCACAACGTTCAGTACCGTGCCTCATCGGGAAGATGTCAGGACACCCACACATCAAGGAAGGTGATCCCGCCGCCACCAGCGAACTCTTCTTTTTCGATCAAAAGCGGCGGTTCGCGCGGACCCTGAGCCGTTGGTACCGGTTCGAAGATGGCCTCATTTGATGGCACTGTGTAGGGAACCCCAAATGGACACCGCCTTAGCCAACAGCCTCGACCGGTACATTTTCAAGCTGCAGGAAGTAGCCGACCAGTTGAAAGGCTCACGAACCAGCGAGTTTCGTAAAGCGAACCGCAATAGCGCGGCCATTGCTCTGAAGTCTGCAACTGACTTTCTGGCATATTGCGCTCTTGTAGCCCTCTTTCGCAGAAACATTGGCGGCCTATCCGAACCGTCTTGTGTTGCTGTGATCTCGGTCCCGTCGCAATGGCCGCTTGGCGACGTTCATGACGCAGCGAAGATCATCCTGAGGGATCAAAAGGGCGTTAGAGTCTGCCTCCATCCCACATCCAAGCACAGGCGTGGGTGGGAAATCGACGCGGCAGAATTGCTTGAGTCAGGTGAAAAGTTGATCATCTTCGCTCAGGAGGGCTCCGTCCTCCACGAGGACTTCGAGCTTGCTGCCACACTCTTCGACAAGCTTGTCCTTTGCGATGTGCGGCATCTGCGAGCCCTCAGTGAACTTCGAAGATGCGGCAAACTCACCGACGAACAAGCGGTCGTGATTGCAGCACAGCCATCGGAGCGAATGGAAGCAATCTTCCGCCGCGACCAACCAGCAAGCCGAGCAGCAATGAAGTTGCTGAAGGCCAAACGCCAAGATTCTGACGGCCCGGCACTTCTGGATGTTAGTAAGGGTTTCGGAGAAGCGAGCGTTTGGGCTGAAGAATTGAAAAAAGACCTCGCAGATTGGCGGCAAGGAAAGCTGTCATGGGCTGAGGTGGACAAGGGATGCTTGTTTTACGGGCCAGCAGGAACTGGCAAAACACGTTTCGCGGCTGCTCTCGCTGCCGAATGCGGGCTGCACTTGGAGGCGACGTCAATCCCGAAGTGGCAGGCATTTAAAGACGGCGACCTCGGTGACATGTTGAAAGCGATGTACCAGGCCTTCAACTCCGCCAAGGAAAACTCACCGTGCCTGTTGTTTTTGGATGAATTTGACGCAATTGGTGATCGAGCTAAATTCCCATCCCGCCACGAGACTTATTCGACCACCGTTGTGAACGCGATGCTGGAGTGCCTCGATGGCACAGAGGGTCGCGAAGGTGTCATCGTCGTCGGCGCGTGCAATTTCCCGGAGAAGATCGATCCAGCTTTACTGCGAAGCGGACGGCTCGAAAGGCACGTATTATTTCCTTTGCCGGACGCCACCGCGCGAGGGGAAATCCTTGGGTTTCATCTTCCGACGTTAGCTGGCGATACAGCCCTTAAGGAAATAGGCGCACGTCTGCCCGGCAAAAGCGGTGCTGATCTTGAACGACTGGCGCGAGAAGCCAGGCGGGTCGCGCGAAAAGAGGCTCGGGATGTCAACATTTCCGACGTTAGATCGCAGGTGCAAGTGCCGCCTCCGCTCGACGCCAAGACCTTATACCGCGTAGCGATCCACGAAGCTGGCCACGCTCTTGCGACCCACGCCCTACTGTTGGGCAAAGTCGAACGTGTTGAAATCTATGACAACGTGGAGAGCTTTGCGACAGTCACAGATTCCAATGGGGCCACGCTGACTTCTATGCCACAGAGGGAATTCTTGACCCGCTGGGAGGCGATGAAAATCATAACGTCTGATCTTGCCGGTGCTGCTGCTGAGGACCTGATTTTCGGACACCGGTCAAACTGGTCGACTGGAAGCCGCGAAAGCGATTTTGCCAAAGCGACCACATTGGCAATCAGGATGGTGGCCCAATATGGGTTCGGAAATTCCCTTTATTTCCTTCCCGGTTCTGTAGACATCACGTCTGCTCCCAAGCTTTGGGAGGACTTGGCGCTACGGGATGACGTCGCAGAAATCCTTCAAGAGCAGTACCAACGAGCGAAAGATATGCTCGCTGGATTGAAGCCTCGTTTGCTGAAACTCGCCGATGCGCTTGTCGAACACAAACGCCTGGACGCTGCCCAGTTGGAGCCATACTGGCCGGGGGCTCAAATAAGCAAAACGCCGAGAAGCCAGAACGTGCAAAGCCGTCGGCGGCACTGAACACCCGGCCTAAGAAAAAAGGTCAAAGGAAACGTCCGGAAAACTTCGGGCGCTCCGACGAACTTTGCTTATGGAGACGCTAGGAAATGCGAGCATGGATAATCAGCGACATTCATCACAGGAGAATGGACGTTCTTTGGAGCGATGGTCTCGTCGTGCCAGACGCAGATATCTGTATCTCCGCGGGTGATATCGCAAATTCAATCGCAGAAAGCGTGGCGTACCTAAGGCTACATGTCGAGCCTCGCATGCCGGTGATCTTAATCCTTGGAAACCATGACTACTACGGCTCGGGAATCGATTTTGTTATCGAACGAGCACGTCGTCTAACCAAAAGTACTCAGATTCATCTCCTCGAAAATGAGAGTCTGATAGTCGGCGAAAACCGGTTCGTTGGCGCGACGCTGTGGACCGACTTTGCAGTTTCAGTGGGCGAGGATGAACACATTCCCCCTGCCGAACGGCGAGCGAAGGCTTTCGGCCTTGTCCCGTCACGTATGATGGATTTCTACAGTATCTTTCGGTCCGACGAACGACATCCCGGCGAGAATGGGATGGTGACCGTTAAGGAAATTCTTGAACGACACGTCAGGAGCCGAGACTTTATCGATCATGAACTATCTCAACCGTTCGACGGTCGCACCATTGTTGTCACGCACCATGCCCCTTTGATGCAGAGCTTTGACCCAAGTTTCTTCGGGAACGTAACCAACGCGGCCTTCGCGTCCGACCTTTCCGATCTGATCTGTCGGAGACGACCATCGCTCTGGATTCATGGGCACATTCACAAATTCAGAGATTACATGGCCGACGACACGCGCATCATCTGCAATCCAGTTGGCTACCAGCGCGAGAAGTACATTTCAGGGTTCCGTCCCGGCTTCGTGATCGAGTTGTAAGCCTGTCGCGCTTGGCTGCAGGCTAGGTCTCATTCCGGCTTCCACCGATACCGTTCGGGTAAGCCTTCGCCTTGGCCTCGGTGATGCTTCCATCCGTCCTTTCCAGGCTAGTTAGCTTCAACACTGGCCAACATCTTAGGTCGACACAGAGTGATCGCGCAGCCGTCGTCTTCTTATGGTGCAATGTTGTTGTCGTATGGCTCGTTTTGCTTTTCAATCGCAGGCGGGAGGAGCGACCGCTTTGAGACGCTCGACCTGATTGTCCAAAACATCATTAGGACAATTATTGCCGATCCGACAAATAGCCCACACAGAACTTCCACCCAGGTCGCCATTGCGCTCTCCGTGCCTGGACGCCGCGAGGGTGGCCAACATACAACCTCAACTTTCCTCGGGGGTGCTTGTTGGCTCTAAACGGACGACGTCGGCTTTCTCTTCGACTTTGAAGTTCGTCATAATCCGAAGCGTTGCGAAAGTGGCAATCGAAAGCACCACCGCAGTCTCGTAGGCGCCGAGCCCTACAGCGGCACCGATTGCGCCGGTCGCCCAGAGACTTGCTGCGGTCGCCGTTCCACGAATACTTGCCTTGCCGACAAGGATAGCCCCACCGCCAATGAAGCCGACGCCGTTTATCAGACCTTCAACTATGCGTGCCGTTGCTTCCGCGTTTTCTTTGGTCACGGTTTCGGCCGCTTGAATGAACCCGCAAGCTGCAATGGCAACTAGCGGAAAGGTGCGTAGGCCCGCACTACGTTCGTTGCGCTCGCGATCCCAGGCGATAGGAAGCGCAAGGATATAAGCTACGACCAATACGGTGAGGTTCTTTAACAGGTCGATGTGTACGCCAATATTGCCAAGCCACTCAGTCACCGCTTCCTCCTATACTTGTGATCGGTGAAAAATGGGCGGCGGCGGATACTGGGCAAGATATCGGAGACTACATTCAACCCCGATTATTCGGCGTTTCCGAATTAGAAAAGCGTCAAGAGCAGATTGGTTATACCCCATCCAGAAATCCGGGAATCTATAGAAATAGGAAAACGTACGCATTCCTTCCAAAGTGGCATTCCTAGCGCCGCAGCTGCATGAGCCCCGCTTGTCATGCTTATTTCAATCCCTCTGGTTGTTGCCGCTGTCGCGGTGTCGATCCTTCGCGTGAAGCATGCCTTGAAGAACGAGGTTTGAGAAGGCTGGCCCAGCCGCCACAAGAGAGAAGCTGAAACTCGCAGACGAGGCGACATCTAGTAGGTGTTTCCCTTGCAACCTCAGCACGGCAACAGTCGCACTTGTGAACGAGGAACGTCCTAAAAGTTGTGCAGCAAAGGAATGCTCCGGCGGTAATGTCTTGCCCGCCAAACCTTCTCCTGACTAGATTCACCCCGGACGGGGGATTGTTATGGACGAAGTACTTTACAAGGAATTGGAGGATCATTCTGAGATCCTTTATTTCCATTTCGATGTTAAAAATCATTTCCTAAAGCTCGAAACATTCATCCAAACAGCGGATAGCGCCCGAAAGGTTGTCACATCCCTGAACGAAACCTTCTTCCAGAAGTCTCTGCAGTACGAGCTGGTTGTGCTTCCGCCGGAAGAAGGAAGCTTTCTGACAAGACTTGCGGTATGGGTCGGCGCTGTGCCCGCCGCAGCATTTGCCTTCGCCAATACCGACGTTGGAGCTGCTTATATCGAGGGACTGACAGGTAGGCCGCCGATTGAATGGGCAAAAGAATTTGGTGAAATGAGCGGTGATGCGGTCAAGGTCTTCTACGAGACCCTAAACTCGAAGGAGAAGCCTCCCGGCGAACCCTCCTGTCACCCAGCTGCCAAGATCGTCGTTGCAATGACCAAAGGCGTCCTTGAGTCAGACAGTGAAAAACTGAAAAAACTGGGAATGGAAAATGGTCCACTGGTCGGCGCTATGGACGCACGAGCCGAATTCTACGCTGCCTGCATCAACGACAAGGACGTCAATCGGGTAGGTTTTCTTCCGGATAACGATTTCCCGATCCCTAGAAGTTCATTTGCTGAGCGAGCACAGAAGCCGCCTCGAAAGGGTGCAGAGGAAGAGCCGCCAGAATGGATCGTTTCAATTGAAGACATCTATGTCACCTCCCCAAATTGGGACAAGGACGACCAGCACGTTCGGAATTGGAAAGGGAAGGATCAGTCCCACCGCGATTGCTATTTCGTCATCGACGATGCGCAATTTTGGTACTTAGTGAGGACGAAGAACCTCCATGTCGATGTGCTGGATAATCTCAAAGTCCAATGGGCGTGCCAGATCATCAACGGAAGGGCTAAAAATCGCCGGGTGATCCGGGTTCTGGAATACAATGGCAACAACCTTGCAGAACCACTCCCTCCCGACGCGCTTGACGCCATCCTTGGCAGACACAATGCGGCAACCGGCGGTCGGGAAGAGCCGTCGCTCTTCGACCGTTTGGGTTGACCCGGAGCTACGGCTCAGGCCCATCACCAAACCAAACGGTGGCAGGGCGCAGCCATTGCATGCTGGCACCGTACTGGGCCGCCAGGCTCGGCGAGAATGCGTTCCTTGCATATCAAGAGCCTCTCCATGCGTCGAATCATGGTCCTAGCCGCGTCGATCGAGGCGCAAGTCCAGGAAATTCGATGCCACGGAGAGACTTTCGGTAGCAAAGCGCCGATCTATGCCGTTAAGTCGCCTGGAAAACCCTGACGTGCAAGGCGTCAGCTTCGAAATATACTGATCGGGCAGGTGCATCGTACGAAACTTGGAGCGAAGGTCAATTCGCGGCAAGGCTTTGGGGTAAGTGGCCTTCGTCCCCAACGGCTCTCCCGTTTGTTCCCTTACCATGTATTCCGCATACCAGCTTGGCCAACCTTCATTGTGTTGCCCGGTCAGTTTCTCGTGCTCGCCATGGGCCTCTGACGCGCGCCTGCCCCGCACGTGTCTATGCGACCCGGCAAGCGGCTAGTGACCTCCCGCAACAACCAGCCGTTCCCATCAGGATCATTGAACGAAGCCTAGGTCCTATAGGTGCGGCGCTGTTTCTCGTTATTATGGGTCAGTGCGTCCTGCAATGGCTGACGGTTTCCCTGAGCCCCTGCCTGATCGCAAGTTCTTGTCTTACATCTGGAATTTCGAGAAGAGATACGCGCCTCTTTTTATCGAGCAAATTGACCAGCATGGTCCGGATGTCCCTGTAGCAGTGATTCGCACTCATCGCGAGATGGATACGCTCCTTAGTTTGCTGATCAGTCTACCCGATCTGTGTCACAGCAAATCCCCGGGTAACTGCACTGGTCGAAGCATGCCGCCCTCCATCGACAAGTTTAAGGCGCCCATCAATCAGGTTTACAACATAACCAAGACAGGTTGACCCGACGCGACGTGCTCACGTCATAGCTTGAAGCAGAAGCGGTTGTTGCTTTCGGTGTTCGTGGCGCACAGCTGATACCCGGTTTCGTAGCTGATCTTAGCTGCCTTCCCGTTTATCCGGGCCTCCTGCCCGGTTCGCTGAAGGATTGTCTTGTTCCCGGTCGGCCACGTAAACTCGTATTTTGCAACCTTCTGACCATCCGGGGTGGCGGCGTTGTCAAACCGCAGCGAGCAGCTTTCCTGTTCCATGACTCCAGTGGCCGGAAACAAAACACAAGTTGCTTTGGCAAAATCATCGGTCGCGGGACCGCCACCAAGGTCCGATAAGGCAAGTCCAGGTCGGAGCAGAGAGACGCGTGGGATTGAAAACGCTCGCTCGCTAAAGTTCTCAACCGCGCACTGCCCTTGGCCCACCGAGACGTTGTAAGAGCCGTTGTATCCGCATCCTTGAACGTATCCGTCTTTGAACCCGATCAAGCAGCGTGCCTCGGCATAGCCCTCATCTTCGCTAGTGACCTCGTAGATCCGACCGTCCGGCCCGTCAGCAACCACCTTGACGATTTCATTACCCAATGAAACCCGGAGGCGCTGGTAATCCGTGTTCTTGCCTTGCAGGCCGACCTGCCAATGAAATGAGTTCTCGCAAGCGTAGTAGGCCTGTGGCGCGTTCAGGCCAGTCGTTTCACCGTCACCAACTACCTCGATTTCAAATCGCCCTGCCTTGTCGACGGTATCGATGTAGTAGAGGTCATTCCCGATGTGGCTGAGCATTGCCTGGATGAGATCAGGCTTCATCATGGTGGAGTTCGACCACGGAACCTGATTATTGGCGAGGATCATCAATTCCGTGATGGACTCGACAGCCGCGTCGTGGGCTATTGCCAGCGCTTTCACGTTGATCATCTCATCAGAATCGATTGCGAGATAGGGCCGGTGGAAGCCCAACTTCCCGCCTACGTTCAGCTTTCGATTGATGAAGCTGACCTCGGGGCCTTGCGCGATACCCATCATGAACATGATCGCGCAAATGGAGTAACATTCGTCTCCACGGTCGATGACGGTTCCGACACCGGACTTGTATATGAACGTAGCGAGCTTAACACCTTCCGTGACGCTTCCGCCGGGGCTATTCAGGCAGAGCGTGTCATGAGACGAACTCTCCCCATCGAAGCCTTTGAACGCGCCTTTGGCCATATCCGTCAGGCGTTGAAGGTCGCCTTCGACGATCTGCCCGTCCAATCGAAGGACACATGCATCTGCCGTCGATTTTGTAACCTCAGCTGCTTGGGTCGGCGATGGAAGTACAGCAAGCGCAGACCCGAGTAGCGCAGACGCGAATATGATCTGTCTAAGTGCAGTAATCCCCATCACATCCCCCAGAATAACAGTGCCTTGGTTGTAAATCTGCTCAATTCAGTCCTGCAATCGAGGTTTCGGCAATCCCCAGAGGATAACCGCGAGCATGAATCCTGTGGACCGACCTCCGTATTCTACCGCCGAGCAACGAACCCTTTCCTTTGGACCCAAGGAAGCGTGCGCGGCGTCCACATGGAGGGACAAAATCGACGGGTCTACAAGGAAGGCGCTTTGAAACCTGTGCCATCCCCGATCCTGGTGCGGCGCTTTAGTGGATTGGGTGGATGGCATGAGACATGCATAGGCATCCTGGCCCTCACTAAGATGGATTGGAACAACAATACACTCTACAAGAAGCTTCCGGTCACGTTGGGGTATTCAAAGGCTTTTGCAGACATCATCCAGCAGAACCCGAATAAGGTGAACACCGTTTATGACTTCAGGAACTTCATGTAAGTGCCGAGTCACGACCAGAGCTTTGCGTGGCCGACAAAGTTGGCGAAAACATGCACGATATGGTTGAAATCATTGAAAATAGAAAGTAAATATTCTGCGTCCGGGCGGAGTGGTGAGAACCACTGATTCACTACTGTGGGTCGCTGTTACCAAGACTGGCATGCCTGAGCTTAAAGCTGCACTCCCTGGAGTGCTTAATCCTTATGAAATCTTTGCGTCCGGACACCCCTCACAATTCAACACGGGAACGAAATTGAATAACGTTGACGACCGCATCTGGATTACATCACGCGTTAGAATGATCGCTGAACGCAAAGCTCTTCGGAATCAGAATGTTAGCTACCTCTCCGTTACGTTTTATTCCTTATTTACCGTCATCTTGTCCATCTTCTCCAAGTACTACGTTCTTACTTACCCCTTGCTTGAGGAGATAAACCTCTCAGCGTCCGTCATCGTGTTGGTTGCATCTCTGGTCGCGGGAGGCTTTCGCTTCGAAAGCCGCGCAAATACATTTCGCGAATGCTACCTTAAGCTTCAGAAGCTTGAAAGTAAGAACCTACCCCCTGACGAGAGACTGACACAATACACGGAAATACTTGATATATATCCAAATCATTCCAATAGGGATTATTACGACTTAATAATAAACCACACATATTGGGAGGGAAAAGAATTAAAAATTGGCGAAAAACCCCTTAATCCAACACTATACATGTGGCTGTCTTACATTTCACGTCGCATCTTTTACTATGCCTCGGTCACAGTCTTGTTCGCTGTTCCATTGATATTCCTAGCTTGGCCCCTATTCGAGCGTGGCTGCTAAAGTGACTGCGCTCGATATATTCAATACTGAGTTCACGCCGCAACGCCTTGCCGAGATTTTCAACGAGCGCATCCTACATTCTAGCACCGTCGGAAAGGATGGCGTCCATCCTTTGGTATTTGCGGAAAACTTAAATGCCGGAGTGCAGCATATTTCGGACAAGGCGCATTCCGGATCGTACAGGTTTACTACTTTCAAACAGAAATTGGTGCTGAAGGGTCACGATAAACCGCCAAGGCAAATCTCGGTCGCCACAGTGAGGGACAGAGTGGCGTTACGCGCGGTCACAAACGTGTTGATGTCGGTTTTTCCCGACGCCAGGATTTTACCCGCTCACTACATCGTAGAAGAGGTGGCTGGTCTTATCGCGCCCCGTGGAGACGATTTCTCATTCATCCAAATCGACATCAAGAACTTTTACCCGTCAGTGCGTCACGACGAGTTACTTCGCCGATTGAGAACTCGCATCCGCCATAAGCCGCTCCTCAACCTAATCATGCAAGCCGTTGGCACACCCACCTCAGCAGGTAAGGAAATTCGTCCCAACACCATTGGTATCCCACAGGGTCTAAGCATCTCCAACGTGCTATCATCAATCTATATGATGAAATTCGATGAATTCGCGCGGTCGCGATTTGCATATTTCCGATATGTTGACGACATTTTGATCGTGTGCCCAACGGCAGATGCAAAGCGGAACTTTCGTTTAGTTAGAAACCGCTTGGCACAGATCGGGCTGGAGTGTCATCGTCTCGAAGACAATACAAAAACCAAAATTGTCCCGCTCTCCAAAGGCGTCGATTATCTTGGGTTCCATCTCGCCCCTGAAGTTACGTCGGTGCGGACTAGCTCCTATCGAAGAATCATCGACAAGGTGATGACGGTGATGACGGGCGTGAAATACAGCGGAAATCACGCCAGAATCCTAGCTCGTCTAAATCTCAAGATCACCGGATGCATATTTGATGGCCGAAGAATGGGATGGATGTTTTTCTTTTCCATGACGGATGATTTGAAGCAGCTTCAGCGGCTCGACGGCTTCATCTCCAAGACATGGCGGCGGTTGGGGATGGAACAGTTCGGTACCCCCAAGCGGTTTGTTAAGGCGTATCACGAGATCAATTTCAACCTCGCGTCGTCTCGTTACATTCCGCGTTTCGACGAGTATTCCAACGATCAAAAGGTGGACCTAATCGCTACAATGTTGGACGCCGACCGTTCGGTGGTGGCTAATTGGGCCATCGAGCGGATTAATCGCAGATTCCTGCAGCTGATCAGAAAGGAAGTTGCGGAACTCGAAAAGGACATCACGCCGATTAGTTAAGGGCGAGACCGCCCTATGAGATGATTGATGATCCGTTATTGACGCTTCGGCGTTGACGTCGAGGGCCAAGGGAAATCGAAGTGGAATTTGCCAACATAGTAGCGATCATGCAGATACTCCAAATCCTGTTCCCATTGGAAGATTGCCTGGGCGTAGCTTTCATCATTCTTGTACTTCGCATTTTTGGTGAACGTTGCGATGCTCTCGGCCATCTTGCGCAAGCGTCCGGCCGAGCCGTCTGGACCCCATTCCTCGGCGTAGGCCTTTCCAAGAGCCGTGGGGAGCGGCTTTTCAAAAATGCGCCTCAGTGTGGATTGGCGGAGAGTAATATCCTCGCCTCTCGTACGGCCGACATGATATCCGAGATGAGCCAACATGCCGTCGGGCTGCATTGGTACGCCCAATGACACCCCGCTCCCGGACCCTGCCTCGGTTGTGGGCCACTTGAACCACCGGTCTGGGTGGTCAGGAGCTAATCGCAGTTCGAATTCCTCTTTGAGTGCGCCAAGGATTGCCTGGGCCTTGGAATGGTTGTCGTTGATATCCGCCTCGGCGAGCATCTTGTGCGCGTTGTCAAAGATAGCGACCAGCTTGGTTGGACCGGCTTCCCCAAAGGTTGCGATGATCTTGCTGACGTCAGTCTTGAGAACGTGGAAAGGGCCACGAGCCTCATTGGGAAGACTTATCGACGGTCTGACCATCTCCCTGACCGTTTGTTCTTTGAAGCCTAGCCAAGGTTCGGCTTGCCCCCGTACGGCTGCTTTGGCCTCGCCAGCTGACGTACATGTGTAGAGCCCTCCCTCTCGGCACAACAGTCCCTGTGCAATCAGGTACTCGACTGCGACCATCATCCGAAGTTTGAAGGTTTGGTTGGTGCCGACCGGGATGGGAAGGTCGACCAGACGGTGGTTAAACCTCATCTCGTTTGTGACGGCTTTGATAAGGTTGGCGAAGCGAACCGGGGTCCTGCTTTGCTTGAGGACAGGAATACACATCGCCGAAGCGAGCGGTAAGCCGTGCTGTCGTTGAATCAACTCGGCCTTCGCCAATTCGGCCTCTGCTGTCCCCCGACTGACGCGCGGGCTCGCTGCAGTGCCTTCGGGATGTTTACCCACCCGGATATTGGCTGACGAAAAACGGCCCGTCTTCAGCAGCGTGACGGCATCCGGCGTAAGGTGAAAGGCGAAGGCCTGTTTAATCCTTTCGAATTGAGTCGCCAGTTTGAATTCAACCAGGAACCTGCCGTAAGCGAGGATATCCTTCCTCATGACCCCAGTCCGGCTTCCTTGAAGATCAAACTCAAGGAGGTTGGTTGGACGAAGTGTCACCACCGGCAAGCTCTTACTTGCTGCAGATTTTATGAATTCGTCGAGACGCCGAAAAGCGGCGGCCTTGCGCACTCTTTCATTAAGATGGTGGCGCCTGGCGTTGTGTTTAGTGGATGGTGAATTCAAGGACTGCCTCACCGCTCAGACAGGGCTGGCTTGTAGCCGAGACCCAACAGCAAATAAAAGCAACATGATTCCCTGTGTTTGGCAAAACGTGTCGCTCGGAATGTAAGGGCCTCGTCGTTGATGTCTTTTTCATCTTCGAGCCACATGGTTCATACCGCCACCCAAGAGAAACAGGTAAATGAAATGAACGGCCAAGTCCTTCCCGATGGAGAAGTGGAAGTAGAGCGTTTGGCTGGGCTTTTTCTCAACACCACTCAGTCATACAAATTTCTGTTTTTCCGGGCAATCTTGACGCGGCTCAAGAAAAGTAACAGCCGAACCATCAATTTTCAGGAATTGCTCGCGGAGATGATCGTGGCGGCGTGGTGGCCGGTTAAGGTTAGCCATCTCGTGATAGGTCCTTCTGGGGTTAACGACAGCTTGACCGGCCTACTGGACGCGGTTGGTGACGCGATGCATGAGCGGCTGTCCTATCAAGCGGTCAGTACCAGAGCGGCATACCATGTAAAATCGGAACGGGCGCGAGGCTGTCTCCGCTACGTTCCAGAAGCGCTCCTATCGCCTTGGGCAGGGTCACAACGCCCTCCGCTGTACACGATCAAGCTCGGCGGTATTGTTCTGGAAGAGGAATGGCACCGATACCTTTTGGAAAATCTACCCATCGTCTGCGGTTGGGCAGACAATGAATGGACCCAGTGGGTTCAGGCGCGAAATCCAAACGTGCCGGTCAATTTGGAGAAGTTGCAGCCGCCGATTAGGCGTAACAGCCTATCCGCTGAAAGACGCCTGTTCCTCTTGAGCACAAAGGGCCATTTCAGGTGCGTTTACACCGGGTTGCCGGTCGACAAGACCGATTTTGCCCTGGATCACTTCTTGCCGCACGCCTTTGTTGGACATGACCGAATTTGGAACCTCGCACCGGTTAGTCGTGCGCTAAACTCAGCAAAGGGCCTGCAAGTGCCTGCAGCGCATTTCGTAGCGCCCCTGGTTGACATCCATTTCGGCTTGATCAGTTGCGTCAGGACGCGTTCAGTTAAAGCGGAGGAGAAGTTCCTGGAGCCTGGAGCAGTACTGTGTGGACTTGCGGATCGTACCCTCAGAATTGACGGATAGGGACGTGGTCTACGAGGCCTACGCGGGTATTCTCCACCCGATGATTGCCATCGCAAGACGAATGGGGTTCCCAAGTGGGTTTGGCGGCGATGAAAGTCAGTACCCAAATTAAGCGAGAAATCACATTTGGATACCCGCGATCACCGGAGCTTCGTCGCCCGCCTAAATCCAGCTTTCTACATCAGCGTCCAAGCTGGGGAATTCCTTGGTAATCAGGTATTTTGCCGCGTTCCCGGCTTGAATCCGTTTCGGCAACTTTGCGTCGAGTGGGTTGAGGGACATTTCCTAAATGAAGTCGAGAATTTCCGTGGCGCTTTGCCTTTTGCTGGCAGGTTGCGCCAATTCGAGTGCGATACGTGTTTCGCAGGACACAGCGATAATCAAGACAAGCGCGGCTCCGATCTGTTGCGGCGTAGGTGCTGCAAAGGTGGCTCAGAAGCAGGCGGCAATCGAAACCGTCAAAGCTGGCTACGACCGCTACGTCATTGTTAGTGCGGCGAGTTCCAACAATGTCTATGCCACCCAGTCGCCGGGAACCTACCAAACTTTTGGGACCGTGAATTCCTAAGGGAATTACGGCACGGTCAACGCGACCACCACCTACACGCCAGGGCCAACGATCTATCATGGCACCCATGACCAGTCCTTCGGAATCAAGATGTTCAAGGACGGTCGGCCTGGAAGTTCGCAAGCGCTTTCCGCGCGTGAAATGCTCGGCCCCAAGTGGGAGGAAATCGTCAAGAAGGGTGTGATGACATGCACCGATTAAAGCGTAGGAGCGACCTTCTCGTGGTTCTTTTTCAACCACTTTTTCGGCTCTTCTTGGATTCCGCATTCCGTGGACAATTCGGCGATCACCTAGGGTGATGAATCTCGAAAATAGCCGCGTTGTCTTGCACTTCTCGAACCTCTTGTAGGACGCATGGCGCAACTTCCCGTCATGCCGCGGACCCGCGCGGGTCCCCGGCTTGGTCCGAATCTGTCAATCGCCGTCGAAGCCGTCGATCCACATGAACTGCGCATGAGGTGATCCAGGCTCGGCGTTAACCCATTGCCTAAGAATAGGTTTCCATGACTTCGAACTTGCCTAATATGTAATTCATGGCTAGCGTCGCGACCTGACCCGAGATGGCGGACCGCGGGCACCGAGCAGCTATTGCGGCAAGCTCGAACGCCAGAGGAAGGGAGGCTCGGGACTTTCCAGAGGCAACGCCCCCGAGCCTCTCTTCCGACAGCGACGCACCATCAGACTGGCTCCTCTCCGCGGCAATCGATTGCTTGCTCATCCCTAGTGAAAATTCCGGCTCTTTACCTTGAGTGTGTCGATGTCAAGGTCAGGAATGAAGATATCGCGCGGCTTAACGTCCTGAGCCCACTCTCTTGAATCTGGACGTCCTGGTGATCCATGCCCGAACTCGTCGCCCCTGCCGGTCGGTGGCCAGAAATCCGCGTCGCGCTCGGCGAGACTTGAAAGATCTGCCGACAGGTCGAAGAGTTGCTGGGCAACCAGATGAACGACATCCCCTTCCCGCTGAATCCGGCCATTGATCGCCATCATCGAAGCCCCCAGTACGACGCGGCGTGAGCGCTCGAACAGTTTTGGCCAGACGACGGCGTTCGCAATTCCTGTTTCATCCTCCAAGGTAATGAACATGACACCCTTTGCCGAACCGGGTCGCTGGCGAACGAGCACAAGCCCAGCGGCCAGTACCCAGCGACCGTCACGGGCCGCCATCGCTTCGGCACAGGTGATGATGCTCCGTTCCCTCAATTCCCGGCGCAGGAAGGCGACCGGATGTTCACGTAGTGTCAGGCCGGTGTGGCCGTAGTCTTCTACGACGTTATGCCCGCGCGTCATCTGCCGAAGCGCCACCTCAGGCTCCTGCTGCTCGCGGATCGCCTTGACTTCGCGCTCGGCTGCCGCCGCAAAGAGAGGCAGCGGCTCGTCACGCAAAGCCTTGATCGCCCAGAGTGCATCGCGTCGTTCCAGGCGCAGCGACGGCAGGAAAGCGTCCGCTTCGGCCAGTTCGACGAGCGACGCCGCAGGAACGCCAGACCGCCGCCACATATCATCGACACTTTCGAACGGTTCGTCAGCGCGAGCCGCGATGATGCGGCCAGCGTCGGCTTGGGCAAGGCCCCGGACCATGCGCATGCCAAGCCGAACGGCGAGCCGCTCTGACCCTTCACTTGGCTCCAGCGTACAGTCCCAGCGCGAGCGATTGACGCAGACGGGTCGCACTTCAACGCCGTGTTTTCGGGCGTCGCCGACAATTTGCGCGACCGCATAGAATCCCATCGGCTGGCTATTGATCAGCGCTGCACAGAAGGCTTCCGTATAGTGACGTTTTACCCAACACGACGCGTATGCAATCAATGCGAACGAGGCAGCATGACTTTCCGGAAAACCGTAGCTGCCAAAGCCTTCTAACTGACCAAAGGTCTTTTCGGCGAACTCGGGGCTATACCCGTTGCGGACCATGCCGTCGATTAACTTGGTCTTAAACTTTGAGACGCCGCCCGTGAATTTAAACGTCGCCATCGACTTGCGGAGCTGGTCGGCCTCGCCGCCGCTGAACCCGGCGCAGACCATCGCGACCTTCATGGCACTTTCCTGGAAAAGCGGCACTCCCAACGTCTTTCCTAAAACCGCTTCCAGTTCCGGCGTCGGGTATTCGACTGGTTCCTTGCCCTCGCGTCGGCGCAGATAAGGATGAACCATGTCACCTTGGATTGGTCCCGGCCGCACGATAGCAACCTGGATGACCAAATCGTAGAATGTTCGCGGCTTTAGTCTGGGAAGCATGGCCATCTGAGCCCGGCTTTCAACTTGGAAAGTGCCAAGGGTGTCGGCTTTTCGGA
This sequence comes from Rhizobium sp. IBUN, assembly GCF_000510625.1. Lineage (NCBI taxonomy): Bacteria > Pseudomonadati > Pseudomonadota > Alphaproteobacteria > Hyphomicrobiales > Rhizobiaceae > Rhizobium > Rhizobium sp. IBUN. The sequence goes on along the minus strand of NZ_AZNV01000039.1, from coordinate 4,066 downwards.
TCATCGCGTAGGTGGCCGGGTCTTCCTGCGGAATTTTTGCGAGATCGAGATCGACGCCTTTGTGCTGCCTGATGAGGTCGAAGGCTTTCGCCATACAGGTCAGCATACCGATGGCGAGCACGTCTACTTTCATCATCTTCAAAGCTTCGACATCGTCCTTATCCCACTCAATTACCTGTCGGTCTTCCATGGTCGCTGGTTCGATTGGAACGAGGTCGTCAAGACGGTCATGGGTCAGGACAAAGCCCCCTGGATGCTGTCCGAGGTGTCGGGGAGCCCCCATAAGCTGCTGTGCGAGCTTTAGTGTCAGAGCCAAGCGGCGATCCTCAGGATTCAGGCCCTGCTCAACAAGGTTCCTGTCGCTGACGAGTTCGTGCGACCAGTGCCACATCCCAGACGACAGCGCCTTGATGATGTCCTCGGGCAGCCCGAGGGCTTTCCCGACATCGCGGATTGCTCCTTTCGCTCGGTACCGGATGACGGTCGAGCAAAGCGCCGCCTTGTCCTTGCCGTAGGTCCTGTAAATCCACTGAATAACCTCTTCCCGACGCTCATGTTCAAAATCGACGTCTATATCCGGAGGCTCGTCGCGTTCCCTTGAGACGAACCGTTCAAACAGCAGGTCACTGGTCTCAGGATCGATGCTTGTTATGCCAAGGATGTAGCATACGGCGCTGTTCGCCGCCGATCCCCTTCCCTGGCAGATGATCCCCTGACTGCGGGCATAGCGGACGATGGAAAAGACTGTCAGAAAATACGGCGCGTATTGCATCTCCTTGATCAGATTAAGTTCGTGGCGGACGGACCTCAGTACCTTCTGCGGCAATCCTTCCGGATAGCGGTTGGGAATGCACTCGCGGACGTAGTGCTCGAGCGATTGCTGGGCATCCATTCCCGGCACGATGGCTTCCTCGGGATACTGGTAGGTCAGTTCTTCGAGTGAGAACTTGCAGCGATTGACAATCTCCAACGTCCGGGCAAGCGCTTCTGGGTAGCGCGGGAAGAGGCGCTGCATTTCCTGCGGTGGTTTCAAATACCGGTCCGCGTGGCGCTCCCGTTGAGAGCCCACCTCATCAATGGTCGTATTGTTGCGGATGCAACTAACGACATCCTGGAGCTGGCGGCGACCTGGCTCATGAAACAGAACGTCGTTGGTTACAACTGTCTTGACCTTGAAGCGGACCGCCATGTTCGAAAGCCTATGGAGCCGCAACTGGTCGTTGGGCCGACGGCGCAGGCTGAGCGATACGTAGGCTCGGTCGCCAAAAATCTCAGCCATCTTTCGCAGTTGGACCGCGCAAGTCTCGTCTGGAAGCTCCAGCACCAGGACGCCGATAAGACCCTCGGCGTAAAGAGCGACGTCATCCAATGTTAGGATGCATTTTGCCTTCCCCCCCCGTTCCTTGCCGGTCGTAAGGAGCCGTGTCAGTCGGGAGTATGCAGCGCGGTCAGTCGGATAAACCAGGATCGCCGTTCCGTCCTGTAGGTCCAAGCGGCAGCCGACGACAAGCCGAACTCCGGTTGAGCGTGATGCCTCCAGTGCTCGAACGATTCCGGCCAGAGAGTTTCGGTCAACCACACCCAAGGCCTCGATACCGAGGGCCTTCGCCGTCGCGAAGAGTTCCTCTGCACTGCTTGCTCCGCGCAAGAAACTGAAATGGGTCGTGACCTGAAGTTCTGCGTAGCTCATGCGAATATCCCATGAAGAAACCACTTATGGGAACCGGTGTCGGGGTCGACGCCATCGCCCGACCTGAATATCCAGAAACGCTCGCCCCCTTCGTCCTCGACAACAAAGTAGTCGCGCACTGCCTCTAGTTCGCTGTCGCGCTTCCACCACTCGCCGAATACGCGCTCAGGGCCATCAGCACGTTTGACCTTTCGTCGTTTTCCACGCCAAGTGATACTCGCAGGCGGGTGATCAGGCAGGAGTGCGATAGCTTCGATCTGGTCTGGGCGGGCAAGCAAACGCACAGGCCGGGGCCAGTGGTGCGCCCATGTTTCAACTACATCGGGAGCGGCAGCCGCGATCCGTCGCACGCTGCGCTCGGGAACGTCGGAGGCAACCGGCGCGACCCGATAGACCCGTTGCCCTCTATTACCGAACACATCGATCAGCGGCGTGATGTCATCGTCCTGCTCCTCTATCAGGTCAGAGGATCGCTGCTCCTGCTCAAGCGGCTGCGTCATAACCGCCGCCAATGTCATCTTCTCGATTCCGAACCCCGGTTCGATTTTTTCAGTTCGATCTCGAAAGAGCTTCGTCAGCCAGGCAACGTCACGAGCAGGTTTGGCGGTTCCTGCACGGATTGCCTGACGTGTACCGTCGACCTTCTCGACAATAAGGTCAGTCCGCCGCACTCCAAGGCCTTTGCGCTCCAACTCGGCGACGAGCTGCACAACGAGGCGAGCAACATATTTGTTGATGGTTTCTGCGGCCCCAATAGGTTCGGCAAAGACCCGCCTGACCTCTATCAACTCCGGTACTCGGATCGGATCAATCGGTTCGGCAACCCTACCGAAAAGCTGGTCCAGGCGACGCCCGAGTTCCGGACCAAAGCGCAGGGCCAGCGGTGCGCGCGGCGTTGCGGATAACTCCCCAATCGACTTGAAACCGAGAACATTGAGATCGCTAACGATCTTGGCCGGAAGCCTGAGCAATGAAAGAGGAAGGTGTTCGACGGCCCCGACCGTCTGTCCAATCGGAACTATGACCGTCCCCGTTCGGATCGCGCGAGCACAAGCGTGTGCCGCTCCCCAAGTGTCGGCCACAGCAACCCGCGCTGTCAGTCCTTTCCCATGGAACCGGTTGGCTATTCCGGTCAACATCGGCAGCTCCCCACCCTGAAGATGCTCAGCACCTTCCGTGTCCATAACAATGCCATCGGGCTCATCAACAGCGACGATTGGAGAATACTGGCTGAGTGCCCAAAGCGTGATCCTTGCGAGAGCTGCTGCGTCGGCCGCCGGATCGGCGTCGATCAGCATCAAGCCCCTGAAGATGGCCTGGGCTTTCGCCGCCGCCATCCCAACACGGACCCCCGCTTTCTTTGCTGCGGCGTCGGCCGCCGACACCCACCGCTTTGGCCCGCTCTTTGCGATTACGGCAACGGGTTGCTCAACGGGAATAGAGGGGTCGTTGCGACGTATTCGATCCGTCGCCAACTCCGGCAGATAGATGGATACGACCCTGGACATCACACGCTCCTACGAAAAACTCAGCGCACTCACCCGGTTTCACCCGCATCAGTTCCAGAAACCATCTCGGCCTTCCCACACCCGGAACCGGAAGCTCCTCCGACGGCACGACGCTCACACGCCACCTAGTCGTTGACGCCGACGGTTGGCCGAAGTCGGAGGCCTCCACCTGTCGCCGCCAGCGTCGAACGACCAGACCCATGGTTCCCGTTTTTTCGGCTGCTAGCTGCAGCCTGCGGGAGGCTGTCATCGGCAATCGGACAAGTTCGGCAACCACCGCGCCGAGGCCACCGAACGAAAGGGCCTCCTCCATGGAAGCGAGCACGTCTTCTTCCTTGTCGGCCTCGACGAACACGACGCGGTCCGGGTGAAGGCCAGCCTGAGCCAGTGCCGGAAAGAAGAGGTCCGGCCTCGTCAGGCACCAGATGACCTTCCCCTTAGTACGCGCGGCTATCCCGGCGGCAAACAAAGCGGCTGCCGCGCCGTCGACGGTGCCCGCTCCTCCGCCAGCGAACTCGTGCACGGCACCGAAAGACAGTCCGCCTGCAGGCAGGTGCTCATCGATCTCGTGAACACCAAACGGCAGAACCTGATTGCGACGCCCTAAGCCACCTTCGAGGTGCGCGATACGCTCCCGAAGTTCGGTGATGACAGGATTGCGCCAAGTTGCGCCATCTGTAGCCTTCGTCAATTCAAGGGTTCCATCTCGTTCAAAAGCGAGTATGTTCTACATTTGTTCCTTTCCGGATTTTGAGTCAACGGGCGCGNTTCAGGTGGATTTTGAACCAACAAGCCATCCACAGCAGCGCGGCGCGACGATCCATGAGGGAATTCAATGCGCTAGCAAACGCTGGTCCACAGGGCGTAC
>NZ_AZNV01000038.1:0-52849 GCF_000510625.1 Rhizobium sp. IBUN | reverse complement strand
GCTCGACCTTGACAAGCCTGAGGAGGAGTTGTTGCGCCCGCTGCCGGGGGGCTCGCTGAAAGTGGAGACCGCCCGTGGGAACGGTTGGACAAGACTCAGGTTTCCAAAACACAGTTGAACCGCAAGCCGGGCGAAAGTAAACGTTCAGCCGTTTCCCCCTGCCACCTATACGAACATAAGTGGTAGCATCTCCTACCTGCTGAGTGTGGCGCACAACCCCGGGGATGAGCACTCTTCGGGGTCGCCGCTCGTTCAGGCGGCCTCTAAACCGATCGTAACCCTTTGTTTTCTGAGTGAAGAAATCTGTGCACTCAAGTGTGGCCCGTTGGGCGGCCAGGTCGTTTGCCAGGCTGCGCTTTATGGAACTGGCTCGCGGAGCAATCTCATCATCGTCCGCTTTGTCGGCCAGACGACGCACCAAGTGCCACCAATTTCCCCTAACCACCGCTTTTGCCTCGCCCCATATGGCCATGCCCTCACACACGACACCGAGGCGATCGCCGCTGCTAGTAGAGCCTTCGCGACTAACGCCCGTTCGCGAGCCGGAGTCATTAAACTCCGTAGAGCCTGGCGGCGACGAACAACGCTCGCTTGTTGGTGCACCGTCAAGCAGCTGCGGAAGTCGCCGAGATAGACGGCCTGACAGCCTGATCTCAGGTATCGTAGCGCCGATCGAGTTCTCTGAGGGCAGACTGAACCTCATCGATCGAAACTGGCTCCGGTGTTCCTGGAACGTGACGGAGAGACGGTTTCGAATCGATCGCGTAAAAGTCCGAAGCCCATGCCGCGAGGATAGTTCGCTTATCATCGACAGAAAGTACTGGCGCCCTTACCACATCGATTGGCCGTCGAAACAGCAGCCCTTGCGGCGCTAGAACTGTCGGCCCGATCGTCATGGCAGTGTTGGCAGCCTGCTCCAACATATTGTCCTTACACCCGTAGTCGCTGTCGCTGGCGACGTCCGCTTTCGAGAAGCGGCCAAGTGGGTCTCTACGGCCGACCTTGAGGCGCAAAGCCGTTTTAGTCCGAGACACCTTGTCTTGAAGGGACCAGAACCTTCGACCCACCATTTCATTGCGGGCTCCAGCGGCCCGGGCTTCGGTTTCTAATCGATCAAGAGAAGCCTCCACCGCCCACTGAATCTTTACCTGAGTGGCCGCACGCTTGTCCGGGACCACTACGCCGGCCCAGCCTTCTGCCGCGCCGTACTGTTCATGTCTTTGTACTGTTCTATCGCAACACGTGCATTGAACAAAAGACGGCGTGGGCCAAGTTGCTTGTCCAATCCGGACTTGCGAACTATCTCGAGCACGCCCGGGTTCAATCCCACGAGCCAAACCGTCACACCCTCTCTCACCGCGCGCTCATCATTTTCGATCATCATCTGGAGAGCTGAATATTCGATGTCGGAGACGCGGCTCATGTCGATGGCCAGCACACGAGGCTTGTGCTCTTTGACCAAGGTCGCGATCTGGTCGGTCACGTCCTGCGCATTGATAAAGAAAAGACGACCTTTCGGACGCACGATTAGCAGTCCCTCGAAGGTTTCGTCGTCGGGATGCTCGGGAGAGACGGGGCGAAGCACGTCAGCCCCGCGCTTTTTTCCGATCACTGAGACGCGCGGATGCGCCGCCTGGTAAGCGAGGGTGATAAGCGACAGGATGATTGCGACAATGATGCCCTGCAATGTGCCGAATGTCAGGACACCGACCGCCGCAACCAATGCCCACCAGAACTCCATCGCTCGGATCCGCCGAATTTGCACAAACTCTGCCGGCTTTATCAGGCCGACAGAGTAGACGATGACGATCGCCGCCAGGACGGCATTCGGCAGGAGACCGAGGATCGGCGCGAACAACAACATCGTGGCCAAGGCCGCGGCCGCTATAACGAACGAGGCCCTTTGCGGGCGACCGCCCGCCGAGCGAACGACACTCGTCTGGGACGTTCCGCCGCCCGCCGGCATCGCCCCTAAGACGGCGCCCGCGAGATTGGCGGCACCGGTCGCAGTGAGTTCGCGGCTTGGGTCGATGAGCGGGTCCCCGGGAGCTTGAAAAGCGCGACCTGCCGCAATGGTCTCTGTGAAGCTCATCAGCGCGAGCCCCAACGCGGCTGGCAACAGGCTCTGTGCCAAGGTGAAGTCGAGCAAGGCAAGAGACGGTAAGCCCTGAGGAATATGTCCGACCGTCGAGACGCCGAGCTGCGAAAGATGGAAGAGCCAAGAGGCGGCAATGGCTCCCGCTACAATGACGAGCGGAGCTGGAGAATGGGGCTTGAGGTTTTCCATCGCCACCAACAGAACAAGCGTCACCCCGCCAACGAGAAGTGTCGGCAAATGAATGTCCGGAACATGGAAGATGACGCTTGCGAGATCGAGGAAGAAGGAATGCTTTTGGATATGAACCCCCAGAAGCTTCGGCAGTTGATCCAGCAAAATGACGAAGCCGATTCCAGCCTTGAAGCCGGTTAACACCGGCGATGATATGAAGTTGGCGATAAAGCCTAGGCGCACCAGCCTAGCTTCAATCAGCGCTGCACCGACAAGAAGAGTGAGTGTGGCGGTTGCGGCCACAAGCCTTTGCGGGTCTTCGTCCGGCACGACCAGACCGAGGGCGGCGCCGGTGAGGATGGCGAGCGTTGTTGTCGAGGTAACGCTCAGAACTCGCGACGACCCGAGCAGGCCATATACGATAGCGGGGACTAACGCGGTGTAGAGCCCAACCGCCACAGGCAACCCCGCGATCGTCGCGTAGGCCATCGCCTTGGGCAGCACCACGGTTGCGGCAGTCAGGCCGGCAATGACATCGAAGCGAAGAGCAGTGGAACCTGATGCCGCACTGCTGCTATCTGTCGGATGGGCCCGCATCGGTCTGACCTTTACGGGAACGGCGCGCCCCAAGCCTAGTCTCTGATCAGCGACGCGGTCAATGCCCGAAGAGCGTGGCTTGGGTCGGGCGTACCGGAGGGGCGGCTGCTATTGCTGGCGCGCGTTATAGTTTGCCGATCCTAGAGTAGGTTCGGCCGCTCGCCGGCACCAGCGATCGTATCTGGATGCTTCGGGGCAACCTTGGTATAGTGTTTGCCTCCTGAGCCAAGTAGGTCGCTCTTCTGTGGAAAATCCCGTTGCTGCGGTCTCATCCCGTAACGCGCCTTTGCCAACCCCGATGTCGGCAGACTCAGCGCTGGCGCCGGCGGAATCGTCCCTGAACAGTCGCGATCTGGTCAAGTGCATCGACAGGATCCGAGCGGGAGCCGCAACGATGGGTGATCCCATGCCTTCGACGGTTTCTCTGACGGGAGACCAAGATGCCCGATGATACGACTCCTGCCGGCGGCACCCACCGTCAGCTCGGGCTTGGCACAGCCGGCCTGATTGAGCGCAGCATCACTTTGTTGATGGTCGTGGTCCTGCTTGTCGGCGTGCTCGCGATATTGAAGCCCTTCGCCGCCGCCATTCTTTTCGGGGCGACGTTGGCGATTGCCGCCTGGCCCTTGCGCCAATGGATGATCGGCCGGGGTGTCGGGCCTCGCCTGACTGCAGCGCTGCTTCTCCTGCTTTCGCTCCTGGTGATCGTGTTGCCGGCACTGATCATGGCTCCGGTTCTCACCGACGAACTGAAGGCGTTCACGGAGAGCGTCGAAAACTACTTCGCGGCAACACCACAACGTCCCGGCTGGATCGAGAACGTCCCCCTGATCGGTGGCAAACTTGCTGCGGCATGGGATGGTCTACTAGAAGCGAAGGGTGACGTCGCCACTGCACTTGCACCCCAATCCGAGATTTTGCAGCGGTGGCTAATCACGGCGGCGCGTGCGCTTGGCGACAGCGTCGTCCAGATGATCCTGGCGCTGATCGTGGCAACCATGTTTTGTATCAACGGGAGCAAGCTGGTTGAAGAACTGGATAACATCGTCGTCCGGCTGGGCGGGGCAACGGCGCATGCCAGCCTTCTTGCAGCCGCCGGCGCGGTTCGCAGCGTCTCCTATGGCGTGATCGGCACAGCTCTCGCGCAGGCAGCGCTACTGGTGCTCGGCCTGGCACTCGCAGGTGTGCCTGGTGCGACCACGCTCGGCTTCGTCGGTCTACTGCTCTCCATCAGCCAGATCGGAGCCCCCCTCCTGGTGCTGATCTGGGGTGGTGCGGCGTGGTGGCTGTTCGGACAGGGCCAGGTTGGATGGGGGAGCTTCATGGTCGCATGGGGAATTTTGGTCAGTATGGTCGACAACGTTCTCAAACCATGGCTGATCGGTCGCGGCATTCGAATGCCTATGCCTCTGACGATCCTGGGCGTCTTTGGTGGCTTTATCGCCTTTGGCTTCCTTGGTCTGTTTATTGGACCGACGCTGCTTGCTGTCGCTTTCGTCCTGCTGCAAGCATGGCGGACGAGCCCGCCCGGCTAACAACTGGATTCCAATTGGATCGCGGCAAAGGAGAGTTACCGAGGATTGACGTTTAAAGCCAGCAACTTCCAGAAGATGTCGTCGGACTTCGTCTCCTTCGAGCCAAGCGGAATCGGAGGCGTCGATGCAAGTCTTCTAGACATAAACATGGACGCAGAAACATTCCGAGCATCCTAAGCTACCCATCGTGTCGGAAGGTTAGGAGCCAACTGGGCCATGAAGGTGTATCTTACGTGATACTAGGCAGTCGGCTCGAAATGTTGAGGAGCCGATAGTGGACAACCGACTGCAAACTGCAGATCATCGAAGACGCCCGGCAAGGGCCCCGTCCGCATTGACAGTGTTGGCCCCTTCGGGGCCCAGAAAGTCAGGGCTCTGATCATTTTCAAGACATCAGATTTCTCTGTCTGGGGGCTATGACTCCGCGCAAGAAGCGTGGGCGGCTTTCCCGCATCTGGGACAGCGGTGGGACAAATGCGTTGGCCGGCAAAATATGATATACCCTTTTATATCATGAGGAGGTGAACCTGCCAGACGTAGCCGAAGAGGCGAGGTCGACAACAATGATGGGGGGTGAAAAAGGTAAGTGGCTGACGCTTTCGCGCGCTGGTTGCCGGGGTTTCAAGTTCTTCGTCAGTACAAGGCTGACTGGCTTTTCCATGATTTTGTTGCAGGGATTGTGCTGACCACCATGCTGGTGCCGGTCGGCATCGCCTATGCCGTAGCGTCGGGGGTACCTGGAATTTACGGGCTCTACGCGACGATTGTCCCCTTGTTAGCCTATGCGGTGTTTGGGCCAAGCCGGATTTTGGTTCTAGGTCCTGATTCATCACTCGCAGCAATCATCCTCGCTACTGTCCTGCCCCTCTCAGGAGGAGACCCCCCGCGCGCAGTCGCGTTGGCCGGCGCCATGGCAATAGTATCAGGGTTCGTCTGCATCATCGCGGGCCTCGCGCGCCTCGGGTTTATCACCGAACTGCTCTCGAAACCCATTCGATACGGGTACATGAATGGCATAGCGTTGACGGTTCTTCTTGGTTAGCTTCCCAAGCTCCTCGGTTTTTCAATTGAACGAAGTGGGCCATTGCGCGACCTATGGGCAATAGGCAAAGGAATCCTGGCCGGCAGCATCAACTGGGCCGCGTTTGCGATTGGTGGCGGAGCGCTGGCGTGCATTCTTCTGCTCAAACGCCACAAGCGTGTACCGGGCATCCTAATCGCTGTCCTTGCCGCGACCGTTATTGCCGGAATGCTGCAATTGGCAGATCGAGCGGGGGTTTCGGTACTGGGACCACTTCCGCAAGGACTGCCGGCCTTCCAAATCCCCTTGATCGACATCGCGGATGTCGTACCGGTGTTAATGGGCGGATTCGCGGTGGCGATGGTTTCATTTGCCGACACCAGCGTACTATCTCGAGTTTATGCCGTCCGACTCGGTTATCGCGTCGACCCAAATCAGGAGATGGTGGCTCTCGGCGCATCCAACCTCGCAGCGGGATTGTTCCAAGGGTTTCCGATTAGCAGCAGCTCCTCCCGCACCCCAGTTGCGGAGGCTGCAGGGGCAAAGACACAGTTATCCGGCGTTGTTGGAGCGATTGCCGTCGCTTTGTTGTTGCTCCTTGCGCCCCACCTTTTGCAGAATTTGCCGAACGCTGCCCTTGCTGCGGTTGTCATATCTTCGGCCATTGGACTCTTCGAGTTTCATGATCTGAAACGGATTTACCGAATCCAGCGTTGGGAATTTTGGCTATCGATCCTCTGTTTTGTCGGCGTGGCCGTGTTCGGCGCAATTCCCGGGATAGGTATCGCGGTGGCTGTCGCCGTTATCGAGTTCCTGTGGGACGGCTGGCGTCCCCATTCGGCTGTGCTTGGACGCGCGGCAGGCGTCAAGGGCTATCACGATATAACGCGATACCCGAATACCCGTCGAATACCGGGTCTCGTGCTCTTCCGTTGGGACGCACCGCTGTTCTTCGCCAACGCTGAACTTTTCAAGGAACGGGTTTCCGAGGCCGTTGCTGCGTCACCGACGGCAGTGAATTGGGTAGTCGTTGCAGCGGAGCCCGTAACGGACATTGATGTTACGTCATCCGACAGTTTGGCCGAGCTTGTTGATGATCTCCAGGCCAAGGGAATCACATTCCGGTTCGCCGAACTCAAGGATCCGGTGAAGGATCAGCTAAAACGCTTTGGTCTGTTCGCCGAGTTGGGCGAGGCAGCCTTTTACCCGACCGTCGGTTCTGCGGTGGACGGTTATCTTGATAAATACGCAATTGACTGGAAAGACGATGAAGAGTCTTAGAAGAAACCGTCGACGGAGTTCATCCATAGCGGTCTGTGCCTGCCGGCTCATAGGTGATGTCGACGCCGTTGAACGAGCGCGCGCTGTCGTTCCCTGGCCTTCAGCCCCAGAACCAATACGTTCTGGCAGCGCCAGCGGAATGTCTCCGGCGTGTCGATCTCGACGATCCGGATCCTCGCGCCTGGCGATCTTCAGCGTGCCGCCATCGACCGAGCCGGCTCCATCTGGCGCAGTTCGGCCGACAGCGAGCGGTGCCGTCGACCTATTCGAATGGCGGCAAGACCTTTCATGGCAAGATCATCAAGCAGGGCAACAAGTGGCTGCGCTGGGCCTTCGTCGAGGCGGTGACGCCCGCCATCGCAAGCGATGCGCAACTGCGTGCCCAGTACAACCATTTGAAGATCAGAGGAACCAACAAGGCGCGGGTTGCCATCGCGCGCAAGCTTTTGACGATCGCCTTCCAGATCCTGCGTGACCAGCGCGCCTATGAGCCGCGCGACACCAGCATCATGGAAGGCGCATCGACGATATCCCGGCTGTCCTGATTGTCGTCTAGCGAGCCCGGCAGGACTGGGCTGCGCTCCTTTAGGAGAATGGGAAGCCGGGAGCCGAACGCCACTCTGTGACCGAAGCCATGTGTATCCGGGTCACGCATTGGAGAATGGTTCAAGAACCGAGGGGCGGGAAATCACCCATCCATCGGAACGAAGAGATTTAGCCGATCGGCGCCAATGCCGGTCAAACCACAACCGAGCCCAAGGAAAAGCCGCCAGTTGAAGGCGTTTTGCCCCTTGTGTTCTTTCATTGGAGCATGTCATGGCAGAGGACAAGATGAAACTGGATGTGGATTTTGACCAGAAGCGTGAGATCCCTGTGGGGGACAGCGGCCGCGTACGCTTTCGTTTCCGCGACATTGCCGTGGAGCCCGGAAAGTCGGTTTCGCTTAAGGATTTCGACCCGGATTTCACCGGCGGCTATGACGACAAGGCCGGGGCGCTCGAAAAAGTGGCGGCAAACGTCGATCGACTGTCTGCGATGCAGGAAGTTCTCTATGCCCAGGATAACTACGCCCTGTTGATCATTTTTCAGGCCATGGACGCGGCGGGCAAGGATGGCGCGATCCGCCATGTCATGTCCGGGATCAATCCGCAGGGCTGCCAGGTTACAAGCTTCAAGGCGCCGTCGGCGGAGGATCTAGACTATGGCTATCTTTGGCGCGCATCAAAGGCGCTGCCAGGGCGCGGCATGATCGGTATTTTCAACCGATCCTACTACGAGGATGTTCTGGTCGTCAGGGTTCACCCGGAACTGCTTGAAAAGCAAAAGCTTCCGGCGCGCGCTCGCAAAGGAGATATCTGGCAACGCCGGTTCAAGGAAATAAACAACTTTGAAAAGTATCTTCGGCAAAACGGCACAATCGTTTTGAAGTTTTTTCTCAATGTCTCCAAGAAGGAGCAGAAGAATCGTTTCCTGGCGCGGATAGACGAGCCAGAAAAGAATTGGAAGTTTTCACCGGCGGATTACGCAGAGCGAAAACACTGGGACGACTACCAAAAGGCGTTCGAGGATATGCTGGAAAACACCAGCACGGAGTGGGCTCCCTGGTTCGTCATTCCGGCCGACAACAAATGGTTTGCCCGGCTGGCGGTTTCGGAGGTGATCTCCGGGGCCTTCGAGAGGATCGATCTGCAGATGCCTGTGGTCAGTGAAGCGCGAAAGAAGGAACTGGGGCAGATACGAAGCCAGCTTCTCGACGAAGAGGACTGATGGCGCGGCTCTGTCGCTGGCATGTTGCCCGTCGCCACCCGTGCCTGTCGCCTCAGGGCAGCGCGGTGATTTGAAACACGTGGTAGCCCCACGGCGGCAGATCGAGATAGAGCCCCCTTGAGACGAGGGCGCTCCCGTCGCGGTCATAGCTGGCGAGACCCATCAGATCCTTGAGCCGCACCGCTTGACCGGCCAGTTCGGAGAACGGGAGCTGGACAAAACACTGGCTCTGGTTTGGAGCATAGTTGACGACGATCATCTGCCGCTGGCCGTCATTCTTCTCCCAGGACCAGGAGATGAAGCAATCCGACGTCCAGTTGCCCTCCCAGGCCGGCACGCAGTCGAGCAGACGCCACTGGCCGTCGCGGACGATCGGCTCCCGGAGCACCGCCAGAAGGTCTTCGTAGAACTGCTGGCAGGCCTCACTCACCGGCTCCAGTGGCGCACGGATCAAGTGTGGCGAGATGCGCTTCTTCCGCCCCTCGAACTGACCCTGATGGAAGAACCGCAGCCCAGGCGGAAGGAAGGTCACAATCGCCGCGGCTTGGTGCATCTCGGGCGTGAAGGTCGCAGCGACCCGGGGCTCGTCGTGGTTCTCCAAAAACCGAGCAAGCTTTTGCTGGTAGTCGAGCCCCGCATACAGATGCTCACGCACCGGCCGCGCGTGCCCCTCGCGCAAGCGATCGTAAAGCCGCTTGTCGTAGGCGTAGTCGAAGCCCTGCTGCTGCAGTGTCCATTCCATGTCCCAGTACACCTCGGCCATGAAAATAAACGCCGGGAATTGTTTGCGGACGCGTTGCGTCGCTTGCGGCCAGAACAGCTCGGCGTGGATGTGCCACGTCCGTTCGAATATCTCCGGCAACACCAGCATCGCCATGTTGCAGCGGACCCCGTCGCACTGCTTGGCGATGCGCAACAGCTCGCCGATCATCGCGTGCTGCAAGTTCGGATTGCCGTAGTTGAGCTGTAGCGTGTCGGTCGCGGCCGTAGGCTAGCATCAGCGGCCCTCTGGAGGTTCGCACGCGGCAGTAGTTCTGCGGTGCCTTTGCGAAATCGGCGTCGCTGCCGTGGACGGAATAGTCGGGATGCTGTTCGACCCACGGGTGATCCGGCGCCATGTGATTTGGCACGAAATCGAGCAGCAACCGCAGGCCACGCTGCTTGAGCCGTTCGCGCAGGCGCGCCAACGCAGCGTCGCCGCCTAGACTGGAGTGCACGGTGTAATCGGCAATGGCGAAACCCGATCCTGCGATGTCTGTCTCGCGCAGGTCGGGCAATGTCTCCTCAAGCTGGTGGCGCCAGTCTAGGTTGGTGCGAGATACACTTTGTGCCGCTTCACCGGTCTGCCAGACGCTTAGCAACCAGATCCAGTCGAACCCCATCTCGGCAAGGCGCTCCAGCTCAGTGTCCGGAATGTCATCAAGTGTGGCCGGCCGAGCCCTTGTGACAGCTCGGTAAGCCAGACGCGCGTGTTGATCTGAAAGAGCGAGGGATGAAATCAGGTGTTCATCTCAGTTCCCTCTCCGCAATGGCTGCTCCTCTATCCGCTGCCTCGCGAGGCAGCTCCATACGCCCGTTCCCGGACGAGGCGGTCCACGAACCGCCTTTTCTCCTTCTCCTCCAGAATGTCGGCGGCGCTGGTACGGCCGAAGAGGTCGAGCAGGCGCGCGATCACGCCCGTCCAACCGGTCTGGTGACTCGCCCCGAGGCCCGCCCCGTTGTCCCCGTTGAAATATTCGTAGAAGAGGATGAGGTCGCGCCAGTGCGGGTCCTCCTGAAACTTCGCGGTCCCTCCATAGACCGGGCGACGGCCGTTCGCGTCTCTCAGGAAAGTGCTCGTGAGCCGCTGCTTTATCTCCTGAGCCACCTCGAAGAGCGTCATGCGGCGTCCGGAGCCGGTCGGACACTCGACCGTGAAGTCGTCGCCGTAGAAACCGTAGAGATTGAGGAGCCCACGCACGATTAGCGCGTTGACCGGCATCCAGACGGGGCCCCGCCAGTTCGAGTTCCCGCCGAACATCCCCGTGTCCGATTCGGCCGGCAGGTAGGAGACGCGGTGGGCGTCACCCCCGACATGAAGAACGAACGGGTGGTCCTGGTGGTAGCGGTAGAGAGAGCGGATACCGTACGGGCTCAGGAACTCCCTCTCGTCGAGCATATAGCCGAGCACCGTCTCGAGGCGTTTCCTGGACAGCGGCGAGAGCAGGCGGCGCCCGGCGTAGCCGACGAAGCCGTGCTCGGTTGGAGCGACCTGCGCCACGACGTCGGGATGGCGCTCCCTGAAAAGGTTGACGAGTTCGCGAAGCTTTGGAAATCGTTCGAAGTCGTTTGGGCCGAAGATTGTGGAGGCGCAAAGCGGGATCAGCCCTACCATCGACCGGACCTTGAGGCGGGTCGCGGATCCGTCCGGCAGCCGGAGCACGTCGTAGAAAAATCCATCCGTCTCATCCCACATCTCGTCATTGTGCTCACCGATGCGGTCCATTGCGTAGGCGATCCACATGAAGTGCTCAATGAACTTGAACGCTGCCTCCTCGTAGACGGGATCGTGGTCGGCGAGTATGAGAGCGATCTCGATCATGCTCTGGCAGTAGAACGCCATCCAAGCGGTGCCGTCGGCCTGTTCGAGCGACCCTCCGGTCGGGAGCGGCGCGCTGCGGTCGAAGACACCGATGTTGTCGAGGCCGAGGAACCCGCCGGCGAAAACGTTCCGGCCGTCGGGGTCCTTGCGGTTCACCCACCAGTTGAAGTTGAGCATGAGACCCTGGAACGAGCGCTCCAGGAAGTCGATATCCTCCCGCCCGAGGGCTTGCTCCGTCCTGTAGAGAAAAAGCGTCGCCCACGCATGCACGGGCGGATTGACGTCGCTGAAGTTCCACTCGTAGGCAGGGATCTGCCCATTCGGATGGACATACAGGCTTCGCAGCATGAGGAGGAGTTGCGCTTTTGCGAAGTCCAAATCGACGAGCGCGAGCGCGAGCGTGTGGAACGCGAGGTCCCATGCGGCGTACCAGGGGTATTCCCACTTGTCTGGCATGGAGATGATATCGCCATTGAACATGTGGAACCACTCGGCGTTGCGCATCCGCCGCCTAGAGGTTCCGACGAGAGGGTGCGCCTCGTGCTCCTTGAGCCAGGTGTCCACGTCGTAGAAGTAGTACTGTTTCGACCAGAGCATCCCCGCAAGCGCCTGGCGGTGGACCCGCCGCTCGTCCTCGTTCAGCGACGCGGGGGCAATCCGCTGGTAGAACTCGTCGGCATCCTTTTTGCGGGCGGCCACCGTCGCATCGAAGCTCTTCGCGAACGGCCTCGCCGGCAGCCTTGCTGACAATCGCAACCGGACGATCGAGGCTCCGCCCGCCGGCACGTCGAGGATGTAACGCGCCGCGGCCTTCGTGCCGGTCTTTTCCGGGTTGATGGCCCCGGTGTCACCAGAAACGACGTATCGGTGGAACGCGTCCTTGACGAACGGCGTCGGGTTCGGCTGCCCCCAGAGGAGGGAAACATTGCTCTCGTTCTCGGTGAAGAGAAATTCAGGACGTCCGTCGCACGCGAGCGTGTAGTCGCGGACCTCGGGGTGCGAGGCGCAGATGGTCCCACAGGCTTCCCGCAGGAGCGGCTTGGCCCCATTTTTCCCCCACGACCACGTGTTGCGGAACCAGAGCGTCGGCAGCACGTGGAGCCGCGCAGCCTCGGGCCCCCGGTTATGCACCGTCGCCTGGATCAGCATGTCCTCCGGGCCTTCCTTGGCATATTCGAGGAACACGGCGAAGTAGCGGTCGTCGTCGAAGACAGCGGTATCGAGCAGTTCATACTCGAACTCCTCCCTCGACCGGTGCCGGCTGGTCTCGACGAGGTCCCGATAGGGGAACTCCCGGTGGGGGTACTTGTAGAGGTACTTCATGTAGGAGTGCGTAGGAGTCGAGTCGAGGTAGAAGTAGTATTCCTTGACGTCCTCGCCGTGATTTGACTCGCTGTTCGTGAGCCCGAACAAGCGCTCTTTCAGGATCGGATCGCGCTCGTTCCAGAGCGCGAGCGCAAAGCAGAGCCGCTGGCCGTCGTCCGAGATGCCGCCAAGGCCATCTTCGCCCAGCGATAGGCCCGCGAGCGCGCCTGGTCGTGGGTGAAATAGTTCCAGGCGTCGCCCGACTCGCTGTAGTCCTCGCGTACCGTGCCCCACTGCCTCTCGCTCAGGTAGGGGCCCCATTTCTTCCAGGGCCTCCCCGCCTTTCTGTCCTCCTCGAGGCGACGTTGTTCCGCGACAAGGACGGACCGCGACGGCTGCGCCGGCTCGGCTTGCGCCCTTGCGCCCGATGGACCATTCGACATAGTTCGGCCCCCCCATTTTCCGTGGATACGCATGCTTGGTGTTCTGGCTCGCGGCATCTGTTGATTGTAGCGGAAATGCTGGGGGGCATGTTGACATTTAGCGGGGAGCTTTCGCCGGCAACGCAAAGCGAAGAATTTCCAATCCCCAGGCTGTCAACGCTTTCAGCAGGTTGTCGAACTGCTTTCGAAAGGCGTCGGTCGGCTTCCGCGCGCCGCTTTTTGAAAGCAGACTTTGAGCCTGGCGGGCGCATGATCTGATGCGAGGTGGACGTTCGGTCGCCCTCGGCCGAACGCACGCGCCGACCCCTCGGAAGTACGGAATCCATGGTTTTCCGCCCATTATTTCAGCTTTAAAGTGGGAGACATCGCCCCGCGACACTCGCAGGCCAGTTCATGGGACGGGTCGGCGATTGGCTGCGGCCGGAAGATTGACCGCATTCTGCAGGTGGGCAGTTGCCACCATGAAACGAGCCCGAAGCAATCCGACGCGACCGCTACTTCGCGAACGCACCTCGCGCGCGGGTTTCGATCGAGCCTCTTTGCAGTCACCGGTCTTGATGGGATATGAACCGGTGACGCCGCTATTGTACTCGTCAAGTCGTTGATTTTGCGCAGACCGCGCTGGTAGGGCCATACTATGAGCCACCAGCGTCAGTGAACAGCAGCCGACGTCGGCGCGTTTACCCTGGTGGCCTCTTGGCCAACATAGGTGGATATCAGAATTGCGGCAATCTCGTCCAAGGACCGGTAACCCTCGTTGTATAGTTCTATCGCGGCCAGGCAGAGCACGCTTGTCGACTGCTCATTGGGGATAATGCCATAATGGCGATGCCACGCCTGTACAGCTTCGGACATCGTTCGAAAATCAGGTTCCGGCTTCTGCAGCACAGGCTGTTCCTTAGTTACTTATTCTCGGGGGCCAGTTCACCCGGCTTGAACGAACCAGGCCCGCCTTCTGACGAAATGGCATCTGAACTCGGCTTTTCGTCTCCAGGTATCGTTGTCGCACTGTGATGCGAAGGCGAAGACGTCTGGGGCAAGTCGCCGTCTTCGGCCAGTTCGCGCTCAGCCTCATACCAATGTCGATCCTGCTGGCCTTCCGGACGACCCTCCGATTCCCGCTTCTCGAACGCCCGGCGTCTCACGTGCTCCGTGTCCATGAAAGCCTCCATTGTTGGCATTCATAAACGTTCGCTGCACGGAGTGGTTCCTCGATTGCTGCTGGGGTCGAAATGACATTTTTGTGCACAATCGAAGCCACTTACTCGAAGGACTTCGAGGGTTATAACGAACGCATGTTCCAGACCGGCGGTTTTATCGCGGCAACAATGCGCACAAGCGAATCTGGAATACCGAAGAGAAAAAAGCGGTTCCACAACGTCTAAGCAACTGGACGCCCTGTCTGCCGCCAAGGTGGAAGAGTGTGTTCGCGTGCTGAGGCGTCGCCCCGTGACCCCGCGAAATGGTTTCTAGGGGAAGCCACTCGTCGATTTTGGTGGTATCTTCAACGCCGCGCCAATTCAATTTTCCTGCGGACCTCGACATGGCTTCGATCGTGCCTCTTGATTCTAAATCTGCAAAAGCGACTTTCTGACTGTCGTTTTGTTGACTCATGAGCGCCCATTTTCGCTCTCGCAGGCAATTGCAACCGTCGCCTGTGCCAACACATCACAGCCGATGACGGCATGCGCAGGCTCGACATACTCGGCCTCGTTGTGACTGAGCCCATCGCGGCACGGAACGAAGATCATCGCTGCCGGCGCAACGCGATTAACGAATAGCGCATCGTGAAAGGCCCCTGATAGCATTACCGAGCTTTTGACCCCGCGCGCAGCTGCTGCCTGCTCGATTGCCCGCTGCAATGCGTCGGAAAAGACGCAGGGCGCCATGTCGAACGATCGGGCGATCTCGGTCGTGCATCCCTGCCGCTTCGCTTCCTCCGCTATGCGCGATGTCACGAGCCGTTCGATATCATCCAGCCGCGATGGCTCTGGATGACGCATATCGACCGTGCAGTGGACCTTGTCCGGGATCGCATTGACCGAGCCAGGCTCGGCTGAGATCCGCCCAACCGTAAACCGCGCGTCCGGATCGGCTGGCATCACCGCCTCGTAGAGGCCAGACAGCGCGGCGGTCAGCGCGCGCAGTGGGTCGCGGCGGTACGACAGTCCCGTCGTGCCGGCATGGGCCGTCTGCCCCGTAACCGACACATCCAGCCAACGCGTGCCCTGGATACCCTTTACCACGCCGATCGGAATGTCGTTCGCCTCGAGAGAGGGCCCCTGCTCGATATGGACTTCGATATAGGCGTGAACCGGAAAGCCGAGCGGCAGCATCTCGGCCTCCGGCAGGCTCGCAATCGTCAGCGCCAGTTCCTCGGCAAAGCCTGCGCCATCGGTGGCGATCTTGCCCTGCCAGGCGGCTGGAATCTCACCCGCCGAAAAGGCCATGGATCCCATGCATCCCGGTGCAAAGCGGCACCCCTCCTCGTTGGTCCAGGAGACGACGACAACGGGACGCGCCGTCTCGATCCCCGCGTCCTCCAGGCTCTCCAGCACCTCGAAAGCAGAGAGGGTGCCAAGCGCGCCGTCGAACCGGCCGCCGGCCGGCTGGCTGTCGAGATGACTGCCGATGATCACCGGCGCGAGCGTATCGTCCCGGCCCTTGCGTCGGATGAAGAGGTTGGCCATCGGGTCCTGAAAGACGAGGAACCCCCTCGCCCAGGCAAGCTCGGCCAGAAGCCGCCGCGCCCGGCGGTCGCCTTCTGTCAGCGCCTGGCGATTGACGCCGCCCTTCGCCGTGCCGCCGATGGCGGCGAAGGTTTCGAGCCGGGCGTTGAGACGATCGCCGTCTATATCGAGCATGGTTTCACCTCAGAGATAAGGAGCGTCGTGGAAGGCGATCTCCAGCGACTGCGCGCGGCCGAAGATGCCGCTGAGCCGCGAACGTTCCTCCAGGCTCATGCCCTCGCCGGCGTCATCGAGCTCTGCCTTCAGCCACAAGGCCTGGGCGGCGAAGTCCTCATGCGCGTGCAGGTCCACCCACTCCTTGAGCAGCGGATCACTCAACTCGTAACGGGTGGACTCCTTCGACCAGGTCCAGTACATCCACTCGGCGGCAAACATGGCGGCAACCGTGTCGAGGTAGCCACCATCCCGAGAGATCGCCAGCATGTCGTCGCGGAACGCCGCCACTTCGGGGATCGCCGTGTTGTAGGCCGCGGGATCAATACCGCGCTCGGCGAAGGTCTTTTCGAAATAGGCGATCTGCTGGTTGGCCAGCGCATCGAGAACGCCGATCAGCCAGCGCTTCTGGGCGATCGTCTCGGCCTTGGCGGCTGCAAAGGCAAAGATCGAGATGGCGGTATCGACGAAGGCGCCCTCGAAAACGAGGTAGCGTTCGAAGACTTCCTTCGAGAGCCTGCCTGCCTTGATGTCCTTGACAAAACGATGGGTTACCATCGCATCGAAGACGGCGGCATTTTCACGCAGGATCTGCTCGGACAGTGTCTCGCTCATATCAGCCTTCCAGACCCGGACGCGCGGCTTCGACGAAGGCCTTGACGCGGGAGAGCTCCACAGGATTCCACCAGACGCCGCCTTCCTTGAGCGAGGACGCGACGATGACGCCGTTCGTCCGCTTCAGGATCTCGACGATATTTTCCTTCGTAACGCCAGAGCCGACGAGCAGCGGCAGATGGGTCGCGGCGCCGATCGTCTCGATCTCCTCCACGGTCGCCGAATTGCCGGTGCGCTGGCCGGTGGCAATCACCACATCGGCGTCGAAGAAGGCGAGATCGCGGGTCAGTTCTTCGATCGTTCGGTCGGCGGTGATCGCGTGCGCGCCATGCTTCACATGGCTGTCGGCGAAGACCTTGATGTGTTCGGCGCGCAGAGCCGAGCGGTAGCGCATCGCTTCGGCCGCGCGACCTTCCATAAAGCCCTCGTTGGCGACATAGGCGTTGGCCCACTGGTTTACACGGATAAACCTGGCGCCGCCGGCCATGGCGATGGCGAAGGCCGGGATTGGGGCGTTTGCAAGCACGTTGATGCCCATCGGGATGCCGGTCGCCCGTCTGATCCGGTCGGTGACGACGGACATGAAGGCGGATGTCTCGGGGCCGATATCCTCGGGCTTCGAGAAGGGAATATCGCCGTGGTTTTCGATGATCAGGCCATGCAGGCCACCCTCGATCAGTGCCTCGGCATCGCGCATCGCGACATCGTAGATCGCATCGACAGTCGCGCCGCGGTAGCGCGGGGCGCCGGGAAAGGGCGAGCAATGGATCATCCCGATCAGCGCCTTGTCAGTGCCGAATATTTCCCTTATGGCGCTTGAATTGTTATCCGAAATCGTCTGCATTTTCATTTCCTTTCGAAGGCCAGCCATGCCTGCCAATGTTCGTGCTCATGTCATCGGTAACGTCGCTGTCGACGAAACCATATCCGTTTCGACCATGCCGGAAGCCGGGGCTTCGATCCTTGGCCGCGAAGAAACGCGCGACCTTGGCGGCAAGGGTGCGAACCAGGCCGTGGTCATGGCCCGCACAGGCCTCCCCACCACCCTCGTTGCGGCCGTGGGCGAGGATTTCCGCGCCCAGACCATTCGCGATCAACTGGCGCCGGAACCGGTCGAGGCCAAGCTGATTGCGCTTGCCGGCCGATCCAGCGACTTCTCCATCATCTTCACCACGCCGGATGGCGAAAACGCCATCGTCACCACCACCGATTCAGCCGGATCGCTGACGCCGGAAGAGGCCATCGCTGCACTCGACACCGCCGTGTCAGGCGACCTCATTGTCCTGCAGGGCAATCTCAGCGAGGCAACCACGCTTGGCCTGCTCCAGGAAGCCCGCCGCCGCGAACTCGTTACCGCCTTCAACCCCTCGCCCCTCAGGCCCTATTTCGGCGACTTCTGGCCGCTGGTCGACATCGCATTCCTGAACCGAGGCGAGGCGGAGAGCCTCACCGGTTCATCCGACACGGCAGCGACCGGAAAGCTGCTGCAATCGGGCGTGCGCCACGTCGTTCTGACGCTCGGCGGCGACGGCGCCCTGCTGGCAAGCCGTGGGGCCGCTATCGCCACCATTCCGGCCGTGTCCACCAAGGCGATCGACACAACAGGCGCCGGTGACACCTTCATGGCGGTGGCGCTGGCTTCCGCCGCGTTGCGCGGCGTCGAGCTCGACCCCCGCGCCATCGGCCACGCCGCCTCCGCCTCCGCCCTGACAGTCAGCCGCCGCGGTACCCGCTCGGCCTTCCCGACCACCGAGGAGCTGCAGGCGATCTTGGCGCGCTGAAGCGCGCCAAGGGCGATCGACGCCTCAGCGCTTGTCGCTCAGCCAGCCGAGGATATTCTTCCACAGGCGGCCATAGCCTTCCCATTCGCAGAAGGCGGGCGACAGCCAGTGCGGGCCGATATCGGATGTCCACGCCGCGCTGCGCCCCTTTCCGAACGTTCCGGTGACGAGCAGCGGATGGCCGCCCTGATCATCCGGCAGGCGGGCGACGACTTCGACGTCGGCGCGGTCGCGCACCTCCACCTCGTTGACGCCGAGCAGCAGCGGCCATTCACCGCCCATGCCGGCAATCGTCGGGTGGTCCGCCTTGGTGATGATAGCTCCCGTGCCTTCTGGAATCTCGACGCGGTCGTCATAGGGCAGGCAGGTGACGGGGAGCACATCCTCGACCGGCGTGCGGCGCCAACGCGCCTTGCCGTCGATACCTTGGAAGGAAAAATAGCCGCCGACCATCAACAGGCCTCCGCCCTTTTCCACCCAGGCCTTGATGAGCTTCAGCCGGTTCGGCACCGTCTTCGAATGCAGCCAGACAGCGGGCGGCAGCAGCAGCGAGTTCGCGCCGATATCCGACAGGATGATCACGTCATAGACGTCGAGCCCCGCCATATCGAAGGGGAATCTTTCAACTGCCTCATGGGCCGGCATGTAGGTCAGCTCGTACTCACTGCCTTCGAGCGCCTTTACGAGCGGCTCGGCGCCGAGATGGAAGGTGACGCTTCCGAACTGGTCGAAGCCTTTGTAATGGGTGGCAGAGCTGACCCAGCTCTCGCCGACGAGGAGGACTTTTTTTGTCATGGTCTTTCCATTTCTATAAACGTTCTGCGATCAGGCCTTGGCCTCGAATACCGATCTCGGATTGTCGCGCATGAGAATGTCGAGCTGTTGATCGGTCAGCCCGTGGCGCTTCAGCCGCGGCAAGAAGTGCTTGAGAATGTAGGCATAGCCATTGCCTCCGTAGCGCGTCAGCATCATCTTCAGGAAGACGTCGTGGGAAAGGAGGATGCGATCGATATGCCCCTGCTCCACCAGCTTGACGATGGCGCGCGCCACTTCCTCGTCGCTCGGGCACTGCACCTGCTGGTCGGCGTAGAAGAAATCCATGCCGATCATGTCGTATTCCAGGAAGGCGCCGCGCGAGGCGAGCTCGCCCTGATAGGCAAGATCGTCATGCGACGGGTTCATGTGGCAGAGCACGGTGTGGCGAAGCTCCGCTCCCTCCACCGCCGCGATATCAAGCACCTTGTGGCCGAGCCGGAACCAGCCGGGCAGATGCACCATCAGCGGAAGACCGGT
Source organism: Rhizobium sp. IBUN (assembly GCF_000510625.1). NCBI lineage: Bacteria > Pseudomonadati > Pseudomonadota > Alphaproteobacteria > Hyphomicrobiales > Rhizobiaceae > Rhizobium > Rhizobium sp. IBUN. Next base: position 33,458 of record NZ_AZNV01000038.1, on the reverse strand, counting down.
GCGCGCCTGCGCTCGCGCCGCCGCCCTCAGTGACTTCTCTTCCTGATCAGTGAAATCCGAGGACACCCCGATCTCGCCGATCAATCCGACCTTGATGTCGGTGCCATCTACGCCGGCGGTTGCTTCCTGAACGATCTCGTCGGCGATCTGGTCGATCGTCATGCCGGCGACCTTTGCCGGATGCGACGAGCCGAGATAGTAGCCGGCGCCCATGATAATATTGAGCCCGGAAGCCTGCGATATCCGCTTCAGCGCCCGGGGGTTTCGACCGATGCCCTGGCAGGTCGGCTCGACAACGGTGTGTCCCCCATGTGCGGCGAAATCCTTGAGCTCGGTAATGGCCAGCGGCTCATCATCCAGCGTGATGTTGTGCTTGTTGACGAAGGGATCCTGGCGCAGCTCGCTCAGGATCTCTATGCAGACGAAGCTGTCGGAGAGGTACTGGCGCTCCGGCGTCTTCGGTGCATGCCACCAGCAGCGGCAGTCGTTGAGGATATGCTCGTGCATCAGCGTGATGCCGAGAGCGGAAGCAGGGATTGCCCCCGCTACCGTCATCACCTTGCCCGATCGCACATGGGCTTCTGAAAGTTCGCTCATGCCGACCTCACTTCTTCTTTCCGCCGAAGCGGAAGTTAGTGGTAAAGATCTTGGTGTTGAGCCAGATTGCCACGAGGATAATGGCGCCCGTCACGATCTGCGTGAAGAAGGGCGAGATGTGCATCAGGATCAGCCCGTTGCCGATGACGGCGATGGTGAGTGTCCCGAGCACCGTGCCGAGAATGCTGCCGCGTCCGCCCATCAGCGATGTGCCGCCGAGCACCACGGCCGCGATGACCTGCAGTTCGAAACCGACGGCTGCGTTGGACGAGCCGGAGCCGAGACGGGCAGCGATCAGAAGTCCGGCCAATGCGCAGGCAATCCCTGACACCATGTAGACCGAGGCAACGATCCATTTCGCCGGCATGCCGACACGGCGTGCGGCCTCGAGATTGGAGCCGACCGCGACGACCTGCCGGCCGTATTTCGTGTAGGCGATTACAACGTAGCCGACCACGGTTACAAGCACGGCTATCAGCGCCGGAACCGGAAGCCCGAGGAACTCGCCCCGGCCGAGCCAGAAGAAGCCGGGCGCATCCTTGATCGGGATCGAATATCCCTGCGTCAGCCACAGCGCGAAACCTCGCAGAATGGAGAGGCCCGCGAGCGTGACGATGAAGGCCGGGATGCCCTGATAGGCAATGAACCAGCCCTGGGCGATGCCCATCAGCGCGCCAAAGGCGATCATGCCGATCACTACAGTCGGCCATGGATAGCCCATAGCCATGATGATTGCCGCCACCGCATTAACCAGCGCCACCTGCGAACCGACGGAAAGATCGACGCCGCCAGTGATGATGACAAGCGTCATCGCGACCGCAACAACCAGGATGGGAGCCGCCTGGCGCACGACGTTGAGGATATTGCCCAGGGTCAGGAACGTGTCCGTGGTGGCGGAGAAGAAGACGAGGCAAGCGAGGAAGAACACGGTGATCGACAGCACCTGCGCGTGTTCGGAAAGGAAGTCCGCGACCGGCGATCCGGCCGCGCGTTCGGTATAGGCGCTCAATGCTTCTGCCCTCCGACGATGAGCTGCACAAGATCCTGCAAGTCGGTCTTGGCGATATCGCGTTCGGCGACCTTGGTGCCTTCGTACATGACGGCGATACGGTCGCAGACGCGGAAGAGATCCTGCAGACGGTGGGTGATCAGGATGACCGAGACCCCTTTGGCCTTGACACGGTTGATCAGGTTGAGCACGGCCTCGACCTCCGCCACGGCAAGCGCCGATGTCGGCTCGTCCATGATCAGCACCTTCGGATTGAAGGAGGCGGCGCGCGCGATAGCGATCGCCTGCCGCTGACCACCCGACAGTTTCTCCACCTTAGCACCAAGTCGTGGGATGCGGATCTCGAGCGCATCCAGCATGGCGCGGGCCTCGGTCAGCATGCGCGCGCGGTCGAGGAACGGTCCCTTGGTCAGTTCGCGGCCCAGAAACAGATTGCCGACCACATCGACATGGTCGCACAGGCTGAGGTCCTGAAACACCATTTCGATATTCCGATCGCGGGCGTCGGCCGGTCCGCTGAAGCGAACCTCATGTCCGTCGACGGCGATCGTGCCGTCATCGGGGATATAGGTACCGGAGATGACCTTGGTCAGCGTCGACTTGCCGGCTGCGTTATCGCCGACCAATCCCAGGCATTCGCCGGGATAAATGTCGAGATCGACGCCGCGCAGCGCCTGATGCGAGCCGAAGTTCTTGCGGATGCCCTTCAAGGATATGCGGGGCTGGCGATTGCCGCCTTCGCCGGACTGCCGGGGGAGGATTTCTCCGCCCCCGGATCCTGCGACAGCGGTTGGGTGCTGTCTGTCAGAGATCATTTGAAAACGGCCCGGTAAGGTTCGACATTCTCCTTGGTGACGATAGTGATTGGCACCGAGATCGTCTTCTCGACGCTGCCGCCGTCCGAGATCTTCTTCAGGGCATCGACGGCCGCCGCACCCATGGCGGACGGATCCTGCTGGATCACGGCGGTGACGTAGCCCGCGTCGATGCCGGCGATTGCCTGGGCGGTCAGATCCCAGCCGAAGATCTTGACATCAGACTGCTTGCCCTGGCTTTCGACAGCGGCGATGGCGCCCATCAGCGCTGGCTCGCCGGTGGCGTAAACTGCGTTCATGTCGGGGTTGCCGGTGATGAGGTTTTCAGCGGCGGCCAGCGCGTTGTCCTGGATGTTCTGACCATCGACGACGCCGGCGGTAGTAACGCCTTCGACACTTTTGACGGTCTTTTCGAAGCCTTCCTGGCGGACATTCTGGATGAAGGAGTTCAGTGCGCCGACAACGCCATACTTCACCTTGCCGCCCATGTTACTTTTCACATAATCGAGAAAGAACTTGCCCATGTCGGCACCGGCCTTGGCATTGTCGACGCCGATCTGCGCCTTCTGCGGGCCTTCCGGGAGAATCGCATCGATGGCGACAACGGGAATGCCCGCGGCGGCGGCCTGCTGCACGGCCGGCATGATGCCATTAACGTCGATGGCAACGACCGCGAGGCCGTCGACCTTCTGCTGGATATAGGTTTCGATGGCGCTGTTTTGCGCGGCCGGGTCGTTGTTGGCGTTGAAGATCACCAGCTTGGCACCGGCCGCGTCGGCCGCCTTTTGCGCGCCTTCGTTCATCTGGTTGAAGAACAGCGCCTGCTGGTTGATCTGCACAAGCGCGAAGGTCTTTTCAGCGGCGAAGGCACTCCCGAACGAGATGCCGGCAAAGACCGTCGTGGCGAGTGCAGTCGTAAACGTCCTGCGTGTCAGAATAGTCATGTCTTGTTCCTCTGGTTAGGTTCATCTTCGTTGCTTTTTTATTGTTTCGACGGCGGCGCAACGGAGTTCCGCACGACGATTTCGACCGGCAGCAGTTCCTCGGAGCGCAAGGTCTCGGGCTCCTGCCAGTTTGTTTCGAGAAGCAGCGCCAAGGCGCGTTCGCCAAGCGCCCGGACGGGCTGGCGTATGGCGGTCAGCGGCGGCGCAAAAAGATGTAGCGGTCCGACGTCATCGAAGCCGATCACCGAAACCTCGCCGGGAACCGAGATGCCCTCGGCAAGAAGCACTTCGATCAAGCCGATCGCTATTTCGTCCGAACTGGCAAAGATGCCCGTCGCCTGCTTGCCTTCATCGATGAAACGGCGCGCCGCCTGCCGGCCGAATTCCACCGTGAAACTGCCCTCGTAGCGTGTCACCTGGAACGGCTCTCCGCGCTCCATAAGGGCGCGTTCCAGGCCGAGGAAGCGGCGGCGCGTGCTGATCATTTCCTGTGGGCCGCCGATATAGACGATGTGCCTATGACCATGGTCTGCTAGATGCCGACCCGCGAGATAGCCACCCTCCTCGTTATCGGCGAAGAGTTTCGGCACTATCGCATTCGGCACGTCTTCGTCGACGATGACGACCTTGCCAGCCTGGTTGATCACTGCTGCCAGTTCGCCGTCGTCTGGATGGTTGGTAACGAAGATGAGGCCATCAACATGGTTGCGCGCAAGCCCTGTCACATATGAGATCTCACGGCCAGGGCGGTTGAGCGTCGCATGCAGCGACAGGGCGAGGCCGCGCTTATCCGCCTCGTGCTCTACAGCAGCAACAAGCGTTGCGAAGAACGGATTGGCAATATCCGGCACCACAAGACCGATTGTCTCCGAACGGCCGCGGCTCAGACGGCGCGCATGCGGGTTCGGCTCGTAGCGAAGATCACGGATTGCCTTGTCGATGCGCTCTTTGGTTTCAGGGGGAAGTTGGAGCGAACCGTTCAGAAGCCGTGATACCGTCGCTACCGATACGCCAGCAGCGTCGGCGACATCCTTCAGGCTTGTAGCACGCTTGCTGGACATCATGTCTCCCTGACAAGATAGCTAAGCTTGTAAAGCGATTTACTAAACCGCTTTACAATGACACTCGCAATCCCGCTGTCAAGCGTGAAAATTAGGCACGAAGAAAAATTAGGCGAAACAGAGACGCGGCAGCAGAGAGGTTATTACACCTCTACCGGAACGCAGCTCGACCTCGGAAAGGAATTTGTCTGCGGCAGAGCTGGCCCGATACTCTCGACGATGCCGCTGTCAGCGGCTCGTCATTCGAGACGGGGCCCGGTCTACAGTGCGGCGTTGTCTAAGTCGAAGATTGGCGCCTACGAGCAGCTATCCGCGCGTGTGATTTTCGATGTAACGATAGCTCATCTCAAATCGGACTTTGCGAAAACCATCGGTAGCGATGCGATCATGGCGCCCAGCTAGCCTATAACCAGCACTTTAAAGGGCTGCGACGCCCTCTATGCAAGTTGTAACGTCGCCACCGACCCAAATCCGATCTTCGACCAGCTCCACATGAACACGTCCTTCCCGTCCAAGGACGGTACCTTGGCTGGCAATGTATGATGAAGAAGCGATGCCGTTACCAATCAACCATTGAGCGATGCCTGCATTTAAGCTGCCGGTTACTGGGTCTTCAAAACCGGCCGCGGAAAAGGCACGCACCTCGAAATCCGCTTCCCGCCCATCCTTTGCTGGATCCCAGGGGGCAACGACACCGACCCGTAATCCAGACAGAATGGCGAAATCCGGACGCAGCGCCAGCACGTCAGCCCTGGATCGCAGTTGGACAGCGAGCCAGCCAGGGCCATTGTCCACCCAGTTGGCATCGACGATGTCATCAGAGGTCAATCGCAGACCTTTGATGGCTCGCGTCAGTGTGTCGAGTTCCACCGGGCCTGATCGGCGCAGTTCGGGGGCTTCGAAAGAAAGTCGTCCATTGTTGCGCCGAATGTGGATTAGTCCCGCCTCGCACTCCTGGACAATCTCGCCGCTCTTTGGCCTTCCACCGGACGACAGCCATGTGTGGCAGCTCCCCAAAGTGGGGTGGCCCGCGAAGGGCAACTCAGCAACAGGTGTAAAGATGCGAACGCGGTAATCGGCATCTCCCGACCTCGGCTGTAGAAGGAAAGTCGTTTCGCTAAGGTTCGTCCAGCGCGCGAAAGCAGCCATCTCAGATGCGGTTAAAGAATCTGCTCCAATGACAACCGCCAGCGGATTGCCCAGCAAAGCTTTGGAGGAAAAAACATCAACCTGCTGGAATGAAAATTTAGTGACTCCATGTCTCATTGTGATGTCCTGGTGCCTTAATGTATGCAGCGTTTCGGGGCAGATTGGTTTACCGCCCTGTTTGGGGCAGCATTTGTCGCTATTTATAGCGCAATCAGAGAAGGAGGACTGTTCGCCTGTTGCGCTGGAACAGCGCGACGTAAGCGCCGACCTGGTCTTCTCCACCGGCAGTGCCTGAACGACAATCGTCCCAGACCCCCCGGAAGGGCTGTGGCCGGATGGCCACGGCATCAAGTGTCCGCTTTCGACGCAGTCGCTGGGGCAAGAATGCCTCGCTCGACGGCAAGTTCTATGAGCCTTGTGCTGAGGCTTCCCAAGGTCTCGGAGGCCACGCCGATCGGCCGCATGCGTCGATGCACGTCGGTTGTCGAGACACCCGCGGCGGGCCAGGTGCCGCCGTCCGTGAAGAAGTTGTGCAACAAGGGCTGCAAGCGATCGATGGCGTTTGCGAACCGCGATTCCGCAGAAACCTTCGCCTCGAATTCGTCCCACAGCGCCCGGAACTCTTCCGCCTGGTCCTGGGGCAGCAATGCGAATATCCGCTCGGCAGCCTTCAGTTCCCTTTCGGCCTGACTGGCGGCGCCGACGCTGTCGTAGGCGAAGGTGTCCCCGGCATCGATCACCACGACATCATGGATGAGCAGCATCCTGAGCACACGCAGAATATCGACAGGTTCGTCGGAATGCTCAGCCAGCACCATCGCCATCACCGCCAATTGCCATGTGTGCTCGGCATCGTTTTCGACGCGCGAGCGATCCAGCAGAGGGGTTCTGCGCAAGACTGTCTTCAGCTTTTCGACTTCCAGAATGAAGGCCAGTTGCTCGGCAAGGCGCTGATTGCCCAGGAAGCATCCGATAGAATCCGCAGTCATTTGAATGGTCACATCAATACTCCCTGGCGTTCGACACCCGCTGCCCACCGAGCTTCGGATGGTTCTGTATCGGCCCGTAGACAGTTTGTCGTGGATCCAATTAGCCTTGAGCGCATGCGAAGGAAAGATGCCCGAAACTCTCGGGTGAAGCGCCTTCCGAGCGGAACGACGCAAAATGAGCCTTGATCGCATGGGCTGTTTTCACCCTTGTCTCCCGGACGGCAGCCGCCCCGGAACCAGTTCCCTGAACGGAAAGGAACGTCAGGTCGCTCAATCCAACGGTCGCCAGGATGGTCGTCAGATAGGGCGTCACGAAATCCGGCTGACGCGCCTGCTCGCCGGAAAATCGGCCGCCGGAGGCAATGGCGACGAATACCGGACGATCCTCGAGCATGCCGACCTTTCCGCCTTCAGACGCTTGCGGCAGCGGTCGTTCAAACCTTGAACCGCGCGAAGAGCGTGATGTCCTGAATGCCGGCCGCCTCCTCGAGCTCGTCGGGCGGGTCATCGACCGCGATCGTCCAACCGACATCCGCTGCTTCCGGCGCGGCGAACTTGAGATCAACGGACTCGCCGGATTTCGTGCGCAGGCTGCCTACGACGTCGAGCAACGTTGGGTCGAACTGCTTGAGCATGTACGGCAGGAGGTCGGTGTTCAGGGCGACAGCGAGGCCCTGCCCCGCCTTGTAGCGGGCCCAGGCGTCCGGGAGTTCGTGGCGAACGCTGACCAGTTGATACGCTCCCGCTTCGTCGCCATGGGTGACGAGCGCGTTCAGCGCTTGCTTCAACTGGCCCTCGACCTGGCCGCGGAACGCGGCGGAGCCGGGCTTGGCGACATAGCGCATGGTCACGGCAACGTCGGTGATCGACCAGGTCTCGAAGGTCGGCACGACGTGCGGCATCGTCAGCATCCATTCGGAGTCGCAACCCGGCCCCTCGAACGGCAGGTAATTCGGGTCCTGCATCGAAAGCTCGAACAGGCCGGAATCCGAGCGGCCCGAGCTGAGCGCGATGGAGGCGCCCGTCACCGGTTCGTCCGGCGCGGCGGCTGCAAGATCGGGCGTCCTGCGGCGCCGGCTGCCTGTCAGCGCAAGCGTGCCGGTGACCGGGGCATATGGCCCCGCGACGCACGGGATTGAAACCTCGATCGTCTTGATGCGGCGGTCATAGTAGCCGGGATGGTCGATGTCGAACAGCAGTTCCGGGATGCGGAAGCTCGCCTTGCCGTCGCGCCGCAGGGCGTAGAGCGCAAAGGGATCGATCTGACGCAGCGAGAAGGTCCGCGTGAACTCGGCCAGCCGCGGCGCCGCATTGTAGGCGCGATCCATGGCGTTGAGCCGCCCCATCAGTTCGTGGCCGGCGACCAGTTCCTCCCGGGCGTCGGCCGGAGGGGCCATCCGCGTGAACGGCGTTTGCGGTTCGTCGCGCTCTGCCCGGTAGCTGGCCTCGGTCATCTGCGCCGTTTCGAGCGCCAGCGTGAACGCCTGCTTGTACAGCGCCCCCAGCCGTTTCGCCGCCCACTCGTAGAGTTCGGTCGAGGAGAACTTGTCCTTGAGATAGGTTTCGATGTTCGCAGCGTGCTCGGCCTCCGCCTCCTGCGCCTTGAGAGCCTTCTGGGCAAGGTCAACCTGGATGTCGCGTACCACGACCCGCCGGCGCGCCTGCAGCACCGCCAGGGCCGCCTCGTTCAATTCCTGCGTCCAGGTCCGCTCGCGCAGAACCAGCTCGGCCTGCTTGCGATGCACTCCAGCGAGGAACGTGTACATCTCCGCCGCGGCCTTCTTGTTACGGGCCTTGGCAGAGGCGGCAGCAGCAAAGAACGCGCCGCCGATCGACACCCCGACGCCCGCGCCGAGCGGCTTCGCCGCCGCCTCGAAATTCGGAATGATGCCGAGCACCGCGGCAAGGGTGTCGAGCAGCGACGCATCGAATGTCGCCTTCACCGCCTCGAACCCCGACTCGAGCTCCATCTGCTCTTCCTGCAGCACCTTGCCGGCGGAAAGCTGCCGGATGCCCGAGACGCTTTCGTCGGCTGCGGCGAGGACCAGCCCCGGTGCACCGGCGCCCAGGAAGGCCCCGACCTTGGCGAGGTCGGGGATCACCGAAAGGGACTCGAACTTGATCTTGTCGGCATCGACGAGAGTCAGCGAGCGCGCGGGCCGCACCTGGAATGGCACAAAGAACAGCGCTTGTTCCGGTCGCTCGCCCAGGAGGTCGGCAAAGTGATACCAGCGCTCGCGCAGCGAGTCCTCCTCATGCTGCGCCACGTCGCGCTCCGCCTCGGCCTCCTCGACCTGACGCTTGCGCATCTCCGTCATCAGGTCGCTCATTGCCTTTTCGTGGGTAGCGCGCTTGCGGGCGAGATCCTCGACATCGCGCCGCTCGCGTGTCGAAAGCAGCAGCTCGCCCAGCCTGATCACCGCGGCGGTGAGCTCCGCCGCCCGTTGCCGCATCACCGCGTAGCGCTGGCGCGGAAGCGGCTGCGTGATGGCGGAATAGACCGACGAAATGTCGACCCCGGCCGCCACCGCTTCGGCAAACAGCGCCGGATCGACCTGGGGGGAATAGAGCGGCAGCTGTATCTGCACGCCCTCGATGTTCATGCCGTTGCGAACCTTGTACAGCCGGTCGGCGACGAGATCCCAGAGGGCGAGCAGCTTGTCATTACGCGGAATGCCGAAATAGCCGATGGCGCCGCGCTGCAGGACACCGGTTGAAGCAGCATCTCCCCCGCCTGCCGAGCTCCCGACCGCACTGTTGAGCTTGCTCTCGAGCGCGAACATGACGTTGCCCATGGCATTGAGGTTGGGCCTGAGCTCGGCATAGCTCATCGCCGGTAGCGTTGCACGTTGCGGTATCGTCTCGGGCTTCTTGCCCATCTCACGCGCGGCGATCAGGTAGAACGGGAACGCCTGGTTCACGCTTTCCGGGGTGAAGGCCGACAGCAGCTTGTCGCCGGCCGCGACATGCAGCTTCACATCGAGCGCAACCACCCACTTGCGGTAGGCAAGCGGCCTGAGCCGGGCGATGCGGTGCGCCTGGAAGGGATGCAGCCGCATCGCATCGATCTGAGCCAGCACGTTCTGCTTACGCGGATCGCCATCGGGCAGCGACAGGTACGAGAGCATCGTCTCGAGGCGCGTGGCATCGATGTTGCGCAGACCCTCGAAGCGCCAGCAGCCCTCGGGGTCGGTTGCGAAGGGCGTGTAGACCGACTGGTGCAGCAGTTCGATGGCGGCCTCGTGCTGGCCGTTCTCTGCGAGCTTGGTCACGAGCGTCACGGGTGCATGGAAGAAGAGTTCCCAGTTGTAGTTGCCGTAGGGCGTAGACTGCGCGAAATCCATGCCTTCGGATGCGGGGGTCGTAACTCGTTCCTTGTTGGGGCTCGCCGCCTTGCCGAAGGTGCGGTTGGCAGGCACGGTGCCCTTCTGCATCCCCGGCGTGAGCAGCGCCGGCAGGCCGTCGCGCCGCACCACTTCGACGAACTCGTCGGCGAAGGGGTGGTGGAACGGTGTCACCGACAGGTTCAGCGCCGGCACGTCGACCGCCCGGAAGGTTGGTCCGAGGTAACCGATTTTGTCGATGCTCACCGTGTCCGCCCAGATCGGGGCATCAGGCTCCGCTGCCGTCTCTGCGAAGTGTAGCGGCGTGAAGTCGCTGACCATCGCGGCAACCCAGGGATTCTTCACCGGCTTGCTGGAGGAGGCCACCAGCGGCGCGACCACGGCGAGATCCCAAGGCTTGGTCTGGATTCCCAGGTCCGGCTTGAACTCGGGTTCGGTGACCTGCTCGTAGATGGTGCCGGAGCCCAGGCTCGGCTGCGCCAGATACGAGCGTCCCTCGAGATCGAGGAACATCGGCGCGTTGAACTGCGCCTGGTAGAACTGGTTGAGCGTCGTGAACCGCATGTCTTCGCTGGTCGAGAAGAGCTTCTCGCCGTCGGGCTTCTTCGCCGTGGCAACGACCTTGATGTCGCCGCGGGCGCGGAACCCCATGAACGACGCGCTGGCCTTCGAGCTGCCGAGCATGCGGAAATGGTCGCCGCCCATCCCGCCGCCATCGCCGCCAAACACCGTCATTTCACCGGTGCGCGCAAGCGTGAACCAGGCCCGCCCCATGGGACCGGTGGCGCCCGACCGCGTGGCGAGAATGAGATCGAGCGTTTCGCCCTTGGGGTTCGCCTTGAGGACGAACTGCGAGGGGTCGGGATTGCGAGGCGTGTGCGGAACGGCAGCGCCCCAGTAGTCGACGATCCCATCATCGTCCCACTCGAGAGGGACTTCGTCCGACTTGTACCACCAGGTCTCGAACAGCACCGAGGACTGCTGGGGCGGGGCCCAGCCACTAGGTTGCCGGGTCGTCCAGTTGAGCTTGACGTCCCAGTACTTGTTTGACCGCGTGGGCGTCACCTTGAGGTCGACCTGTTGCGGTGGGGGCTGATCGACCTTCCGGCGGAAAGTGGGCCAGAACAGATAGACCTGTCCCCTCCATGCCACCGGCAGGACATGTACGCCGGCCTCCTGCGGTGCCCCCGAGTTGCCGTCGCGGGCCTCCTGGCGGTCCGGATCGATGCCCTCGATCTCGACTTCTATCGGCTCCCAGTTGGTCCACTCCTCGTGATGCTGATAGCGGTTAAGCCGCCGGTAGAAATACTTGCGGACGGCCCCGCCGCGCGTGCGCCCCACCACGTGCAGGACCGACTTGAAGTAGAGCGCCTCGCGGCCTTCGAAGGTCTCCTGCAGGTAGGTGCCCATGACCTCGAGGGCCGAGACCATGCTGAATTCGCTGAGCAGGGTGCGGTACGCCATCTCGGCGTTGACGGGAGTGACGTCACCCTGCCCCACCGTCGACTCGAAGGTCTTGAACGCCGGCGACTTGTTGTCCCGCCATGACGGTTCGAGCAGGTCCTCGGGGTTAGTAAGGGTCTTGCAGCGCGCCGCCCAGACCGGCTGGCGCGAGATCGTCTTCCATTCCTCGACATCGATCTGCTCCGGCTCGACGCCGCTGGCGCGCTCGAAACCCATGAGGCAGCGCACCACGTAGATCTGGACCGCAAACATCGCCTGCCGGATGCGTGCGGTCAGCACGAATGGGTTGATGCCCGGGTCGATATAGAGCAGGTCGAACAGCTCCTCGGCGCTGCCCAACCCCTCGCGCTGGAGCAGGAAGGCGACGAGCGCGTCGCGGCTCTGCTGGCGGATCGGATCGGAAAGCTGACGCGAAAGGTCGAGCCAGCTCGAACGCGAGTGACGCGACGACACGCCCGAGGTGAGGCTCTTGAGCGCTTGCGGTGTGACCGGATCGGTTGTCACGGCGACGAGGTCGGCAACCGGCATCGGCACCCGCTGCATCACCCTGAGGCGCTGGCAGAGCGCGTCGAGGGCGGCCACCGGCGCCTTGCGCGCCTGGGCATCGTCGAGGGCGGGCACCCCCGCGCGCGGCACCGCTGCGACCAGCTCCGCGCTGCGATCGAGCCAGCTCGCAACCGCCGCGAACGTCGCGTCCACCCAGCCCCCGTTGGCGAGCGCGCGAACGGCCGCCGCGAACGCCGCAGGCCGCCGGGTTTCGGTGGCGAGTCTGACCAGCGCCGGCAACGCTTCGAGCGCTGCCGCAATCGCTGCGGTCTCGGCTGCTCCGCCGGGAATGGTAGCAATGGCCGAAACCGGCAGCACGGCGGCATCGCCGACCGCGAGCAGGAAGCCCGCGGCGTCGAGATCGGCCGCCAGCACCACGACTGCAATCCGGTCAAGGCCGCGCAGCAGCGTCACGACGGGCCCGACATCGGCACCCTCGGCTCGCCGCGCGGCAAGCAGCGAAATGGCCGGTGCTTCGTCGACGCGCAGCAATGCCGGCCGCGGCGCGCCATCGACCGTTGTATCCACCAGCAGCCGGCTAACGACTTGCGCCGAAAGATCGAAGACGCCGCTGACATAGGTCAGCACCGCGCTGCGCCGCCGGGCCTCGCCTGCGGCTTTGCGGGCGGCGATCTCCTCGTCCGAGAATGGACTGCCCGCGGTCGCGCGATCCGCCTCCTCCCGGCGGTCGGCATCGTCGAGCTGGTGCAGCGGATCGAGCAGTTCATCGAGCCCGGAACGGAGGGCCGCAATGGCTTCGTCGCTCCGTCCAGCCTTTGACGGGCGGTTGGCGAGAAGGTCGAGGATATCGGAGGTCCCCCCGATCGTCCGCAACCGCTTCACCCGGGCCACGAGAGAAAGCAGCACGTCCGGAGTGAGTGCCGCGGTATCGGCGAGTTTCACCCCACCGGTCGCCGTCACCAGCTTCGCGAGCTCGACGGGTTCGATGCCGAGCGCCTTTGCGAGGACCGCTGTGCGATGGATCGCGGACGCGCTGCCAATAGTGAGCTTTGCGACCCCCAGCGCGGTCGCGAGGCTGGCGAGCTTGTCCACCGACATCGACAGCACCGCCCCAAGGCCGGCGTATCCGTCGGCGACCGGTCGATCCACGGTGAGCGGGGCTCCCTCCGGTCCGCGGCGGAACTCCGGATGGATACGGGCGAGACCCAGGGGCGGAAACAGCGTGTCGTAGAGCGATGCCGAGCCGTGGGTCGCGATGTCGGCCACAAGACTCGCCGCCACTGGCCACGGCACATCGAGCATCGCCTTGAGCTGGCCCAGCCTGGCGAGGCGATCGAGAAGGTCCGCCGTGAATGTCGGGCGCGCGCTGCCGCCCACCGCGCTCAACATGACGTCGAGGTCCGAAAAGCTGACCTGCATCCGCTTGGCGAGCCGGACGAAACGGTGGAGCGCGAGCCATTCGGCCTCCTCGGCCAACAGGCTGGCGTCGAGGTGCCGCAACCACATCTCGTCGGGACTGCACCCGATTGGCGGCTGCAGCACGATGGTCGTCGACAGGCGATCGGCCCGCGCATCGAGCCAGGACTGGACCTCGGCCAGCGTCAGGCCGCCCAGTACCAGGGCCTTCGCCTCCTCGCTGTCTGGCGCCAGCACGAAGCCGGGCGCCCGGATCGCATTGAGCTGGTCGACGTCAAGGAAGATGCGCGACATCAATTCGGACGCATTGCCGGTCGGCACCTCGCCGCCGACGAAGCGTGTTCGCACCAGTTCGACCAATTGCACGAAGCTGATCTCGAATGCCTTGAGCAGGGCACGGACGTTCGCGACCCGATCCATCCAGCTGGCGCCGCCACCGAAGAGGTCAGCGGTGGCGACGGGCGCGTCGACGCCGGCAAAGGTCTTTCCGGTCAGGATCTCGTAGTCGCGGCGGAAGAGGCCGAGGAACTCTGCCGTCCACGCCGCCTGCTTTGCCGCGGCGTCTGCGGTCGCAAACAGGTCGATGACCTCGGCCCGGCTCGTCCCCCCGTGCTTGAGCTGGATGCGGGCTGTCACGAGCAGGCGATCATAGGGCAGCGACATGGGAAAGACCGCCCCACCCAGGACCGCATAGGCGTCGGCCGAGACGTTCTCCGGCGCAGCCGAAAGTTCTGCACCTGTCACTCCGGGGGAGGACTCGTAGGGCTTGAGCGGCACGTCGCCGCCGCTTGCCACCAGGGTCTCGAGGATCTCGTTGATGAGATCGATCGTCGGGATGGTGGTGTTCGTGTTCTCGCAGGTTAGCTTGATGTGGGCGAGATCCGGCCTGCGGCCGACGATGCCGGGAGGTCCGCCAAGCGTGAGCGACTTGCTCGGGTGGCCGATGAGCACGTCGAGGGGCGTGACCCCTGCGGCGTTGGGAAGGCAGCGCTTGTCGAGGAACTCGAACAGGTCGACGAGATAGGCCGCCGGTCCCGTCACCGAGCGGCAGTCGTCGCAGTCACACATCTCAGCGCCGCCGAACATCTGGTTCCAGTCCACGACGGGCGTGACCACCGCGCCGGCTCCGCCTCCGCCCTCCCCTTCTTCCTCCGCTGGTGGATCGCCTTCGGCCTCCATCGGGGAGAGCATATCGAACGCGCCCGCGGGCACGACGTCGTTCTCGTCCTGGTAGCCGCCCACGACCAGATTGGCGACCGTATCGGCAATCGCCCGCGACCGGTCGTGCACGTAGGAGAGCAGCACCGAGTCCCCTTCGGTGACGCCTGGGATCTGGCCGACGAAGGCGCTCTTGCTGTACCGGGCGATGTCGAGTGCGCCGCGGAACGGCAGGCCGTTGCTCGACCGCGCCAGGGTCAGCTTACCGAGGATGCCGGGATCAGCACTCACCTTGAACAGCCGCGCGATGCGTCGCACGCCCTCGATGGCCGCTTCCTTCTCGACCCCATCGTTCATCCCCTCGAACAGGACCTCATCATTGCTTGCGACGAGCTCGTCGAAATCGTCCGAAACGAGATCGAACGTGGTCTTTCGGACGGTGGCATTTAACAGGGCAACCGTGCTGGCAGGGACGGCGGCGCGATCCTGCTCCGACCAGTTTTCCGCAAGCCGCGCAACAACGGCGGTCGGGTGTGCCGACTCCATCAGCCCGGCGATCTCACTGACATAGATCGCTTCCGCATTGTCCCCTCCGCCCGGCACGCCTCCGACCTCCGCAACAAGCGCGGCGATGCGCTCCCGTCCCACGTTGAGCGCCAGCTCGCGTACCGACCTTGCGGTCGGGGCCTCCGCCTTGAGCGCCGCCACGAGCGCCTTGTTGCTCGCGGTCAGCGTTCCGAGCTGCAGGGTGTACTTAAGGTCATCGACATCGAAGTCCGGATTGCTCGCGCTGAGCTCAGACCAGAACTGGGCGCCCGTCGCCGCGTTGCGGGCGTTGGCGATCAGGGTCACGCGCTTGTCGGGATCCTCGATGACGGCCGCAATCACCTCGTCGATCGATCCCGACGCCCCGGCGTTCACGTCACGGATCGCGGCCTTGACCGCGGCGCCATGCAGCCTGGCTGCAAGTTCTGCCGGATCATCGAGGCCGGGGATGGTCAGGGCTTCGATGGCCGCCTGCAGTGTCGTTGCCAGTTCCGCCACCGAGCGCGTCGCGAAGGCCCGCGCATCGCGCGCCCCGAGGTGCCGTGCAAGGCCATAGAACGCCGCGGCCGGGACGTTGTCGAAGCGGTCCCCCACGAGACGGTGAGCAAGCACGAGATCGGCAACCCGCTCGACGCTTTCGCCGATCTCGCGTGCCGCAAAGGTGACGTCGCGGCTCTTGGCCTCGTCGAATTCGACGAGCGGAACCCGCTCCGTGAGCGGAGCCAGCGCCGCGATCAGCCGGTCGAACTCCGATTGCCCGCCGGCACGCAGTCCCGACGCACGGATCCGCACCAGTTCGTCCAGGCGCGCGACGATGCCGAGGCTCTTCTCGTCCTCGG
This sequence comes from Rhizobium sp. IBUN, assembly GCF_000510625.1. Lineage (NCBI taxonomy): Bacteria > Pseudomonadati > Pseudomonadota > Alphaproteobacteria > Hyphomicrobiales > Rhizobiaceae > Rhizobium > Rhizobium sp. IBUN. The sequence continues at coordinate 17,620 of NZ_AZNV01000038.1, read as the reverse complement.
GAACGGGAACCGGGCTGCTGATGAAATCACCCGCGCTCACCGGCAGCCTTACGATCTCGTGGTCTTTGATCGGTTCTTCGCCGCGGTACAGCACAAAGATGAGGTCGGCACTCCTTCCTGCAGGCGTCTCGGCGTCTTCGGCCGCGAAGGCTTCAGCGCTGTAGCGCAGCTCGAAAGCTCCCTCAGGATCGGTTTCCACCGTGCCGAGGTGATCGCGGAATGTGCCAATGTCGCGATCGAAGATCTCGAGCCTGATACCCTCGAGGGGACGACCATCCCGGTCGACGACGGTGCCGCGAACCCGGAAGCCGTCCTGCTCGCCGTCCGGCCTCACTACCGGCCGCTCGACCTCTAGATCGACGCGGAGGTCTTCCGCATGTTCGTGGCGATCGCTGCGCGCCAGTTCATGGCCATCGCGAGCATGGGCAGAGACGACGGGGTCGACGAAATCCTTCGCCATGACAATCCTGTCCCAGCCACCGGTGTACCAGGTCGGATCGTAGAAGGCCTGATAGGCGCCGTCGGCATTGGTGACCGCTTCTGCGCACCAGATCCCGCCGAGGTTGTCGCCATCGGTGACCCGAACGGTCAGCCCCGCCATCGGCCGGCCCTCGGGGTCGACGACCCGCCCCGCGACCCGATAGAAGATGCGCTGCTCGAACAGCAGCAGATTGACCGCCTGGGCGGTCGCCGCGTCGACCTCCCCCGGGTTAGGGGCGGCAATGTTGAGCTCCTCCTGCAGCCGCCTGACCATTGCCCTGGTGCCGGGCCCGTAGCTCGGCCCCTCTGCCTCGTCGTTGGGAATCTCGGAGTACCCGAGCTTGCGCAAGAGGACGTGCAGGCGACTGACGGCGAGGCCGATCGAACCGATGAGCAGCGTTGCCAGGGCAAAGAGCGGTACGGACATTTCAGCAGACCCCCGATTTCCCGGATTTATTTGTACTTCAGTCTGACAGGTGACTTTCCTACAAGTATTATGCCGGCGTTGCGGTCATTCTTCAGCAGTCGACCGGCGTTGCTCATTTCACGTTTGTCAGGAACCCAGCTCTTGCCTCCACGAATAGTGTCGACTGTCTGGATGTGAACTTTGTCCGTCGCGGACTGCACTGTAACGTCGGCAAAGACGGACCCTGTGTTTCCCCCGTCAGGCCCAGGGAAGCGGACTTCCGGCATTCGGTTGCCTCCCCCCTTCAGCTTGTAGTCATGGGAGATGAAGTCGTCGGCGATCGCCTCGTTCTGTGCCCGGACTTCCGGCTTGCCCAAACGGCCATCAGGATTGGGGACCTTTGGCGTTTTTGCTTTTGGAGTCGCTGGAGCCTTGGGGGTTTTTGGTGCCTTGGGCAGTCCACCGGCTCCGCCCGCACCCATGAACATGAACACCGGTGCCTTCAGTGCCCATTTCGCGTAGGGCTTCAGCGCCGCCCACGCCTTGCGCATCCCGGACTCGACGAGCCCGCTGGCGAAGGTGAAGAAGAGATTCACGGCAAGGTACAGCGCCTGGCCCGCAGCGCTCGCCCCCGATTTCGGGCCACGGCCCTCGGGGATGCCGCCCGAGACGGACTCCGCCGCCTCGTCCTGGCCGAGCAGCGGCGCCGAGATCAGGCCGGCAAACTGCGTGGTGTAGTCCATCTCGGTCAGCGGCACGGCATTGGGATCCTGCGGCCCCTTGCCGGTGCCGCCGACACCGCTTGTGCCTGGCCCGCCGAGCTCGACATAACCCGATCCGCCGGTGGCCTTGCCTTCGCCGCCTTTGGTCGTGCCCGGTTGCGACACATCGGCCGTGCCGGCGGGATCGCCGGGTCGGTCGACCGGGTCGGTGCCCTTGGCCTCCGCCCCGCCGCTATCAGCAGTGCCGCCCTTGACCCCCTGGTGCGCCGGCGTGCTGGCGCCGCCACCCTTGCCGCTGCCCGCCCCTTTCGCACCGCCCTTCGGTCCGCCCTTGAGATGATAGCTCTGGAAGGCGCCGCCGTGGGTGGCAGCAAATCCTCGCGCCCGCGCCTGCTGTAGCGCGGCATTGTATTTTTGCTGCCGCGGATCGACCGACTCGGTCCCGTCGGGATCGATGAGAATGATCGGCCGGCATCTAGCGTAGATGTAGATGTTGGGCCCGTCGCCAAGGCCTATCGGATCGCAGCTCGTCCAACGTGCCAGCCACGGCGCATAGTAGCGGGCGCCGCTGTAGTAGAGCCCGCTTTCCTCGTCGCGCTCCTTGCCGGTAAAGCGATACCGCTTGGGCGCGTCGCCACGTCCGCGCACCGCCTGGTAGGAAGTGCTGCCATAGGGAGTGTACTCTTCGTAGGAAATGATCCGCGCGGTTTCATCGAGCTCGAGGCTCGCCGATCCCAGGTGGTTGTGGAACTGGTAGCGCACGAGGCGCTTGGGCGATCCGTCGTCGATTGCGTTGCGCGTCTCGATAAATGCGACCCGGCCCTGGTCGTCCTCGATATGGAGCGTTTCGCGCTCGAGCCCGGCGCGCACGCCGGCATGCTGAACGAACAGCTCTGCCACGCCCATATATATGCGCTCGTCCTTGAGACTGCCGTCCGGCCGTTCGGTGACCTTGCGCACCCGCTCGCCGAACGCGTCGTAGACGTAGTACGTGCGCTCCCCGGCTCTGAGTTCGCCGGCTTCGTCGTCATCGTCGACCTTCCGCCGGGCCGTCATCGCCAGTTGATCGATATAGTCCCATGACATGGTCCCGAGCTGCGGCATCGAGAGCATGTTGCCGTGGCGATCGTAGGTAATCGGCTCGGCCACACCCCCAACGGCACTGGCGGTCAGCCGGTTCGAGGGGATCCAACTTCCTGCCTCCCCGAGCCTGCTCGCCTCCCGGTACGAGTAGGTCCGCGTCCAGCCGGGGTGGACGGGATTGCTGCCCGCATGTTGCATGCTGAGCAGGTTTCCCGCATCGTCGTAGGTGTAGCGCTCGGTATAGGCGCCCATCGCGGTGCCGTCGGTGGTCGCAAAGCTTCCGGCGCCGACAACGACGCGCCCCGAATCCTCGTAGCGGTGAGGCGCGGGCGGATTGGCGACGCCCGCGGTCTGCCCCAGATGCTCGCGGCCGGTCGCCGACACGATCCGGTACAGCGCATCGTATTCGTAGCGCGCGCTCGGCTCGACGCGGCGGTTGCCGAAAAAGATCGTCTGCTGCGCCCGGTCGATCACCTGGGCGATGTTGCCGACGGGATCGTAGGCAAAGCTCAGGTCCTGCAGGTCCTTGCCTGGCCATCCGGCCGGCGGGTTGGCGGGTGCATCGCCCGGGAACGTGACGGCGTCTCGCCGCGTGGTCAGCCGGTGGAGGCTAAACGTCAGCGGGTCGTAGCGATAGCTGGTGACGACGCCCGTCGCGCCCGCCCCGGCCCCGCAGCCATACGCAACGCTGACCCTCCGCCCCTTGGCGTCGTAGTCAACCGCGCTGACCGGAACGAGGGTGGCCGTCGCGACCGGCAGCAGGTCGTCGGGGATCGCCGCCCGGTCGAGCCAGACGCGGATCGTATCGACGAGGCTCGCTTCGTTGTAGGAGGGCTGGACGATGCTGATCGAGGCGCCCGCGACGTCACGGTGCGGCAGGATCAGTTGGATCGGCCGGTCGACGGCGTCGAACCGGTTGCGGGTCCGCCACCTCACGGGCTCAAGCCGCCCCGCAAGGGCCGCCTCGATCGCGGCCGGCGCATCGGGAAGGCCCGACCAGTCCACGAGGCCCCGATACTGCGTGCCGCTCGTCAGGCTGCGGCCGGCGGCAAGCTGGTTACCCTTGAAGTCGTGCTGCTCGGCGATGGCCGCACCCGCCTGGTCGAGGCGCAGCCATGTGCGGCCACGCAGGTTACGTGCCTTCGCCTCAGGATGCCCCTCGCCATAGACCACGCGCTCGACAAGGACTTCCTGCTGTGGAGCGCCGGCGACTGTTCCTGCCACATGGCTCCGGATCGGCCGGCGCAGCGCATCATAGGCCATGCGAAACACATGGCCACGATCGTCCCACGCGCGAATCGGCATGCCGCTGACGTCGGGCAGCGTGAAGCGGCGCCCCGCGTCCATGCTCTCTTCGCACAGCCGGTCGCCGAGCAGGTCGTGGAGGGCCGTCTGGATGACCCGGCCGAGCGGCAGGACGACCTCGTTGCCGGCGGCGTCCTTGAACCGCGTCAGCGCGTCCCGCACGGTGATGACGTTGCCTTCGATGTCGAGCTCCACCCGACCCGGCAGCAGGTGGTGCGGACCGTTCGGCGCACCCGGATCGGGTCCGTTGTCGGCAAGGGCCAGAAAACCTCGTCCAAGCACATCGCTGTGGGTGCGCAGTGGCGTTCCCGCCAGCGCTGCCGACCGGCCCGCCGCTTCCGTCTGCCGCACCCTTTCGTCGGCATCCGGATACCGTGCCGCGAACGCCGCCGCATGCTCGGGTGCCGTGCGCAGGCCATGCCAGGTCGGCAAGTAGGCATCTGCCGGCAGGTGGGCGACATATCCGGCAAGATCGGCGTCCCCGGCGGGGCCCGTGGCCCCTCCCAGCGTCAGGGTGTCGATGGCGTCGAAGTCGTACCTGCTCCAGGCGTCGAATACGGTCTTGGTCCAGCTGTGGTCGGGGTTGATCACGCCCACCACTCGCTGCAGCGGGTCGTAGAGAACAATCGCGCTGACCCCGACTGGCACGCCGGGCTCGAAGCGGTGCGTGTCGGTGAACCAGGACTCGTAGCTGCGAACCGCCGAGCCCTTGTTGTTGAAGATCGTCCAACCGCTGCTCACCCAGCGCGGGCCCACCGTCTCGTCGCCCATGACGGGCAATCCGTCAGGACCGATCTGGATGTGACCATCGGCATCGCGGTGCGGCACAACGCCCGGCTCGGCTTGCATCTTGTGGCCCACCTCGCGCCCAAAACCGTCCGAGTAGGAGAAAGTGAGCCGCAGCCGTGACGGTGCGCCGCCCGCAAGGTCGGAGACGTGGGTCTCGCGCGCCAGCGCCGCCGTTGCTGGCGGCACCTGCGTGAAGTCGTGAACCAGCCGCGTCGTTGCCGATCCGAGCAACACAGCGGCCAGCGGAGCAGGATCGTCCGCGGCGAAGAGAGCGGCGACATCCTCGGGATCGGGATCGTCGGCGAAGTCCTCGAAGCTGTCGCCCTCGGGATCGACGGCATCCGCCTTGCCCATCACCGCGGTGCCGACGACAAATCCGAGTGCGTCGAACCGTGCGGCGCTGCGGTTGCCGTTGGGGTCGCTCAGCAGCGTCGGCTGCAGGACGCGGTAGTCGCACGCTGCCTCGATGACATTGCCGACCGCGTCCTCGGACCGAACCGACATCAGGTCGAACTCGTCATAACCGACCTGCGAAGTCGCCCCGAATGGATCCACTGACCGGTAGGGGAGGAAGAAATGCGATCGCGCGAAGGCCAGTTCCGCCGCCGGCGACGCTTCCCCGAGAGGCGACAGGAAGTTCCTTCCCGAAGGTCGCCAGAAGCAACCGTCCGCATCGGTTGCCGGAAACCTGCCGTCTGCCTTGAGCGTCGTGCTCAGCACGTAGCCGCCGCTGTCGCTCCCCGTTCCGACGAGGATTGCAGTCGGATCGGGCAGAAGGTTCTCGTCGGGCTGGCCGTCGCCCTTTCGAATGAGCGCGGCGGCGAGCAGCTTGGGCGTCATGGCAAGCTGGTAGCTTTCGGCGACGAGCCCCTGCCTCCCCATTGTGCCGAGCGCGCTGAATCCGCTCAGATCGTTGCTCCGAAAGAGCGTCCGCACATGCTCGATCAGCCTGCGTTGTCGGCCCGCCGACGGTCGTTCCAGATAGTCGAGCGGGGTGCTGGCGACGGGCAGGCGACTGAAGCGAGGCGCACCTGGTGCTGCATTGGGTTCCACGAAATCGGCCGTGCGGAAGCGGCCACCGCGTCCGGTCCCGGTAAAGCCCGTGAGTTCGTAGCTGAGCGCTTCGTATGCCACCGGCGCACGGTAGGTATCCGCATCCTCGACCGGCACAGTCAGGCGATCCTCGCCATAGGAAACCAGCGTCGTCGCCTGCCTCGCCCAATCCCATGCTTCGAGCGCCTGGCGTCCCGGGTTCGGGATGCGCTGGAACTGCCCACCCGGCCCTGCTGCCCGTATTTCGGCGCGCCGACCGTAGGCGACGGTGCACGATTTGAGCACGTTGCCGTAGTCGTCGACCTCCAGCGTGAGTTCCTGGCTCATCCGGGGATCGGACGCATTACGCTCGTAATGGAGGTTCAGAGACTCCTCGGCATGCACCATGAAGACTGCGTAGCGATTGGCGCCACGCGGCTGCACGCATCGGACGGCAAACGTGGTGGTGGTCACCTCGTACGGCACGCCCTCGCGCTGGGATCCGTCGTCGGCATAGACCTCCCGCCGCAGCATCATGCCCTTGAGCGCACGCGCCGCCTCCGCGCGCTCGGCGAGGTCCAGGCCCTCGGGCAACTCCGGTTCCGGCGGCAGCAGGTCTGCGGTTTCCTCAGGACCTAGCCCCGGCTCCGCATACCACGCCCCCTTGTCGACGGCGGACAGCAGGCTCGTGAACAGCTCTGGTGCGCCCTGGGTCTCGAGCCACGCTCCGGTGTGGAACCATGTCTTGGTGTGAACCGGCGGCACATGCGATGCCGCTTCCTCGTTGGCGGCGTGAAGCACCCCGTTTGCAGTAAGCGTGGCGAATTGCTCGGTGTCCCACTGCTCCACCATTCCAAAACCGCGAAACTCGCGCTCGGTGCCATCGAAGAAGCCGTCCCGGTAAGCGTAGGTGGAAACGAACAGGCTATCGCTCACCTTATCGCGCGTCTCGACCCGATCGACGACATTCACCGGGAAAGGAAGGCTGGTGATCCAGGGCCGTCCGGCCGCCAGGTCCTTGAGATGGAAGCGCGATGAGGAGGCGTACCGGATCGTCGTCTCGGCGCCGAGGTTGTTGGTGATGCGGGTGAGCAGGTGCGGCTTGGTTCCGCCCATGAGGTCGACGTAGCGCAGCGGCCCACTGGCCTCGTCGAGGAGCGGCGACGACCAGACGAGGCACACCGTGCCGTTGCCGAACAGGTCGATCGGCGCGACCGACACGGCGTCGTCGACCCGCAGGCCCGGGACATCCGTGCCCTCCTTGCTCCAGCCGTTGCCCGAGAGGTTGAAGTAGAGGCGTGGGCCTTCGAGACAAAGGTGGATGATATCGCTGGTCCCGGATCCGTCGATATCGGCGAGCACGATCCGGCGAGGATCAAACGAGCCCTCGCGGCCGAGGTCCGGGGCGCGGTCCATCGTTACCTTGGGTCCAAAGCGGCCGTAGCCGAGATTGGGCCAGTAGCAGACCTCGCGCGCCGTCACCTTCACCAAGTCGGCCAGCCCATCGCCGGTCATGTCGGCGAGATGGATCGCCGCGTCGTTGCTGGCCCGCAGGAGCCGCGGTCCGTTTTCTTCGTCAAGCGGCAGGCCGACCGACCGGCCCTCGCCGAACCCGGCTTCGCCTCCCCCCAGGGCCGCATGCCATGTCAGCCGATCGTCGCCGGCTAGCATCAGGTCGAAGCGCCCGTCGCCATCGAGGTCGATGAAGCGCAACTCTGGGTCAGTCAGGTCGCGATTGAGGCGGTCGGCGAATGGCCGGTACGGCCCCCAGCCGTCACTTTCGCGTTCATATATTCCGGGCGCCGGCCCCTCCATGACCAGCAAATCGAGCTGGCCGTCACCGGAAAGATCGACGAGCACCCCCTCGCTCAGCCCCGCCCCTGGCCGATCCGCAACCTGCTCGACTGGACCCAATCGCCCTTCGCCGTCGTACAACGGGCTCAGGTTGCGCTTGTAGTACCACTGGCCGGCCTGTTCGGTGAGGATGCCGGCGACGCCGTCGCCGTCGAGGTCGACCCATTGATAGACGCCGCCGTCGATGCCAGCCGGCAGGTTCTCGAGGCTTTCTGGATCGATCGTCCCGACCGTGTCGCTGACCTTTGCTGCGCTGTATCCGAACTCGAGCCTGGGGAGGTCCCGTTTCAGGTAGCCGCCGCCCTTGCGCCGATGGCCGGACTGCGTGATCGCACGAAGGTAACTGTAGCTCGGCCCATCGGCCGCGTCGCCGCCTGAATGCTCGAGGGTCATTGACCGAACCAGTGTGTTGCGGCCTACGCCCGGCTTGTCGAAGTGATGAAACATCAGCACGCGACGACAGAGCCGGCTCGTCCGCACTTCAAAGCCCGGTCGTCGGGTGGAGAAGGGATCGGGGCGCGGCGCCCACTGCCTGGTTTCAGCTGGCACCGGCGCCTCGTCGTCGTGGTCGCCATAGTCGAACACGACCTCGAACAGCCACTCACCGGCGGCGATGCTCGCCGCGATGGCCTCGGTGTCCAGTCGGCGCGGACGCTGGCCCTGGGGGTCGAGCAGCGGCTTGCGGTTGCCATAATGGATGCGCTTCAGGTAGCGGTTGGCGGTGCGCGACTTTGCCGAGCGGTTTGCCTCTGATGCGGCACCTTTGTCGGCGCCCGCACTGTCCTCGGCCTTGTAGCGATAGAGAATGGCGTTGCCGCGATCGTCTCGGGTCTCGTCCACCAGCCAAGCGAAGATGCGCCCGGTTGGCTCGGGGTCGGCGATCCTGCTCTCGTCCGTCTGCCCGTAGAGCGTAAGCACGTTGTCGGCGGTGATCGAGCGCCAGTGCACATCGCGAGGAGTGTCGTTCCTGGTCCACCGCTCGATCCGCGCGATCTGCGCGCCGACCCGCGGGCGATAGCGCCGCACTACAAAGCCGTCAACCACATCCTCATGGACGATGGGGTGGCCGTCCTCGAGCGCCAGCTCGCCGCCGGGTTTTTTCCGAAACTCGGGAACAAGATCCTCGACGTCCGACAGGGTGAAGGTGTCGCTGTCGGTTGCGTCCTCGTAGCGTGGCAGCCCCTTGTCCGTCTTGCGCCTGATGGCGGGAAGATTGAGCTCCCAGCCGAAACCGTACGGGGAATTGCCGGCGCCCGAGTCATACGCCAGGGCCAGCGAAGGTCCGAAACCCGAGCGACCAGGGCTCAGGGCCAGCGGCACGCTCAGGGTGCCCGTGCCCGTCACCGGGTTAGTCGCGAACTTCTCACCGATACCGCGGATGGCGCCGCCGCCCTTGGGCAACGCGACGGACGGTGGAACGACCACGAACGGCTTTTCGGAGGCGGCCGTCGCAGCGAGCGTACCCGTAGCCGTGTCTCGTTCGGCCATTCCAGCCTCCCCACCCACCAGGGTGCGACCAGATTGCATTCGCCGTCGCGGCGTTGTCAAGGTTGCCGGATACGATCAACCAACATCCAAATTCTTAAGCAACGCACTTTCTACTTGCATTAGCGCAACCTAAATTGCATATTATAAGCCTGAGGGCATCACCTTTAGCCGCCACTATCTACACGGAATTGCGTCGCTTAAGCTTGAGAACGCGCGCCGTTGAACCGGTTGTGGTTCGACCGGCAAGGCGAGCACCTAGTAGGCTGACGTATTGCAAACGGCATTGATGTTCTGCAACCACGGTACGGGCAGAAAGGTAAGCCATGCGTCTGGGCTTTCTTATACTGTTGACCTTTGCATGGACCGCCGACGTATGGGCCGATATCGTGCCGTCACCCGCCCCGTGGACCGTAACTCCCAATTTTGAAAAAAATGCCGACGCTCGCGAAGCGCTGAGCGGAGCGGCCTGCGCCCACAAAACCGGTCATTGTTTGGCGGTCAACGATGAAAAGAGGTACGCTCAGTTCTTTGACATTGTTGGAAGGACGATCGAGCCGAAAGAGGTTATCGGGTTACTGTCTGCCACGGTTGGCGGCATCGAAATGGACGAGATCGACGCGGAGGGCGCGGCTTACGTTCCAGCGACACAGACCGGCAAGCCATCATATTTTTACGTTATAGGTTCACATGGCCTTTCCAGGAACGGTGAGCTTCAGCTGTCTCGTTTCTCGCTGATACGGTTTCCTGTCGACGCGAGTACAGGGCGCCCCACCTTTTCGTTCAATGACGATAACCCAACTCCCGACATCGAGCGAAGCGCAGATTTGCGTGCGACGATCAAAAATATTGCTAACCTTGCCGCTCACGCCGAACAGAGGCTAGACCGCAACGGCGTTACAATTGAGGGGATTGCTTTTACCGGTGATGACACGCTCTTCGGCCTGCGCAGCCCGTGTGAGTCGGCACATGCCTTAATAATGAGAGTTCCAACAAAAGAGCTCTTCAGTAACTCCATACCGACGGGGACCACCAAGTCTCTTGGTCTCGGTGATAACGTCGGTGTTCGCGATCTGGCAAAAGTCAACAACGGCATCCTTATACTGGCCGGGAGAAGCGACGACAATCGGGGGGACCAGCAGTTCACCTGCGGCGAGCAGAGGACGCCCCCCAAACCCGTACCTTCGATTTGGTTCTGGAGCGGAAAGGATGCCGACGATGCGAAGCCCCTCGGAATACTCCCCGGCATAGCTCCTGGTGATAGCGCGGAGACGCTCCTTTTACTTGGCGAGACCGACGTGGCGTATCGTGTCCTCGTGCTGTTCGACGGTGTTTCAAACGGTGGCCCGGTGGAATTCTCGGTCGACAAATAACTCCATTGGAAATGACAAGTGCAGGCATTCCGCATTTCGCATCATGACATCCAGCATTCCAGAATTTGGATATCTAAGCGGCCTGTTTATCTGCCTAACAACGAGCCGCTGAACTCCTCATCAGGGCAAGGAGGTTCCGATGGCATACACTTTGAGCGTTGAAAATCTTCAAGACATGTTCCGGCTTGCAAACTTCGCCGCTCCGAGCAACCAGATTGTGTTCGTCGGTCTGCGCGGCACCTCGCCAGTCGACACGGCTGGGACCGATTTTACCGCACGCCACGATATGAACGATCTCGGCACGGACTATATGCATATGCGTTGCACCCTCATGCAGTGGGACACTGCGAATGGGGAATTCGCTGTTTTCCCGGCAAGCACTGTTCCTAACAAAAACGCCGTTCAGCATGCGGCGGCCAATGGTGGGCGTGGTGTGAATCAACTCGCAACATGTTTCTTGACCAAGACCGACTCTGTGGACCGGCGCTACTACAAAGGCGACCACGGCCTAAGTTCGCCCTTCGGACCGCACAGGGCCTTTCGAAACGACAACAGGCTCCCAGTTTGGCGTACTGGTGATGACACTGACTACGATGGTGACGACGACCTGCAGTTTACAGCCGTATTTGACAACATGCACTGCGCCCGCCAGCCAAATCCTGCGCTTCCGGGATATTCGTCGAACGGGTGCCAGGTTGTCGCCGGCGTTCCGGGGGGCTCGATCAGCAGCGGCTCACATGGTGAGCAAGGACCATGGAAGAAGTTCATTGAGAAATGTTACGGGATCGACCAGGCTCGCTACTCGTACGCGTTATTCGAATTTGGGGAAGCGCAGAGAACGGTGTCGATAGGCGCTGCGAACCGATCGCCGACTGTGCGATATGGTTCGAAAGGCGACCTGGTGTCCACGCTTCAGAAGGGATTGGTCCGTGCAGGGTACGATCTCGGCCCAGCAGGCGTGGATGGCGACTTCGGGTTCGCAACGCTTGCCGCATTGCGGGATTTCCAGAGGCGGACCTTTGGCGCTCAAGGCGTCGACCTAATCGCAGGAACGATGACGGCTTCCAAGCTCGGTATCTCATGGCCGACAGCGCCGGGAAGCTCAGGGAGCGACGGTTCGGAACCACGGCCACCGGCCGCCCACGAAGATGGCGGGACGTACAATGAAAAATACAGGGTGACCTTCAACAGTCTTTATCGAGGAGGGTTCTACTCCGCCGATCCCGACGATTTGGGTGTGCGCCGTTCAATTCGCACGAACAACCCGGGCGCTTTGAATATAACACCTTGGCAGAGAGAGTTTCGTGGCTATGTCGGGATTACGCAAGCTGATGGTGCCGGCAATAGAACCACCATCTATCGAACGCCCGAACATGGTGTAGGAGCGTGGCTGCATCTTCTTGTTATTCGGTACAACTATGGCTTTGACGGACAAATCCGGCTCGGTGAATTGGCAAGGCGTTATGCTGGTGTTGAGGACGAGGATTCAAGTGCGGTCAGAGGCTACATAGCCGGGTGGAAAAGACACTCGGGCAGAAACTATACGAGATCCACAACGGTAAGGATCGGATCTGACGAGGAGTTGCTCAGTCTAGCCCTCGGAATGTTCGGCCACGAAATCGGAGATCCCACACCCCTGTCGAAGGAGCAAATCACATTTGGATTCAAGCTGTATAAGGAAGGTCAGCTGCCAGACTGAACCTCGGGCACTGGGCTCTCATCCGCATCGTGATCGAAACCCCGTACGCATATCCACTCTCGCGTGGCCTGTCCGCCCATGTCCATTTTTTCAAGGCCCTAGTTAGGCCGGGATTTCGGGAATTCTCGACACGGTATGGCCGGAGAAAGCGCTGCGGCAGCAAGCAGCGGTCATGCGTACGCTCGTTCCTAAGCTACATCAGCCTGTTACCTGAGTGTCGCTCCAGACAAGAGAGCGACCATCGGCGGATCGGACCTCAAGGCGAGCGACTGGCGCGCGTTTTTCTCGGTCCACAAGCGAGGAACGAGCCTCCCCGTCAGTGAACAGGTAATCTTCACCCCATTGTCGGAGTGCAACAATAACGGGGAACAGACCGCGTCCCTTTTCCGTGAGGACGTATTCGCGGTATGCGGTTCCATCCGAGGCTGGCACGGTTTCGAAAATCCCTCGCTTCGCAAGGTCGCGCAATCGGGTCGACAACACCCCTTTGCTTATGCCCAGCCCGTTCTGGAACTCGCCAAAACGACGCTTGCCGTCGAAAGCGTCGCGAATGATCAAAAGCGACCACCAGTCGCCGATTGCATCAAGAGAACGCGCGACCGGGCACCCGGCATTCCAAAGACTAACCCGTTTCACCATCGCTATCGATCTCCAATCCAAACTGGTTCTATCTTAGAACTAGCTTTGAGGTGAGCCAAGTGGTTTCAACGTCAAACGAGTTGAAACCACGAGGAGCAGCCACGATGAGCGAGAACACAGCAGATGCCGCCAATAGGGTTCCAGCACATGGGTTGTCGAGAGTACAGACGCTGATCATCGCGGTGGCAGCAGGCATGAGTGTGGCCAATATCTACTACGCTCAGCCCCTGCTCGATCTCATGGCGCATGACCTCGGCATCTCGTCCTCCAGCATCGGTCTTGTCGTCACGCTGACGCAAGTCGGATACGGGCTAGGCTTGATCTTCATCGTGCCGATCGGCGATCTCACCGACCGCCGAAAGCTTACCATCATCCAAGGGCTGCTTTCGGCGATCGCTCTTATCGTGGTGGCGACGGCCGGGGCCAAGACGATACTGTTCGCTGGCATGAGCGCGGTCGGATTGCTAGCTGTTCTCGTTCAGATACTCGTTGCCCAGGCCGCGGCCCTGGCGACGCCGGCTCAACGCGGCGGCGTGGTAGGCACGGTCACCAGCGGCGTCGTAACCGGCATCCTCGCAGCTCGATCCGTTGCCGGCACGATTGCCGATTTCGGCGGATGGCGGACGGTTTATCTGACATCTGCGCTGCTCACGGTCGCGATGGTCGGTATCCTTGTGCGGGTGCTGCCACGGCGGGCGGCAGAGCGCCATCCCGAAACATATCTCGACGCTCTCGTCTCCGTTCCATCCACGTTCCTGCGCGAGCCGATTCTTCTCTTTCGAGGCATTCTCGCGCTTCTGATCTTTGCATCCTTCAGCACGTTCTGGACCTCGCTGGTGCTTCCACTCAGCGCTCCGCCATTTTCCTATTCCCATACCTTGATTGGGCTGTTCGGATTGGTTGGACTGGCAGGTGCGATTGGAGCAACATCCGCTGGAAGACTTGCAGATAAAGGCTACGGTCGATGGACGACCGGAATTTCCCTTGCGCTCCTGCTCGCATCCTGGGGTCTGATCGCTTTCCTTCCACTCTCCATTTCAGTGTTGTTAGTTGGCGTGTTCGCGCTCGACTTGGCAGTCCAAGCCGTCCACGTGACCAACCTCAGCGTCGTGGTGAGCGTGCATCCGCACAAGAGTGGCCGCCTAATTGGAGGCTACATGATCTTTTACTCGATTGGCAGCGCTCTGGGCGCGATCGCCGCAACGGCAACCTACGCGCGGTATGGCTGGTCGGGGATTACTACCTTGGGAGCAGCTTTCAGCGGGTTTGCGCTCGCAATGTGGATCTCCAGCCAGCTTTTCAGCGAACTTAGATCGAACAATCGTTCGGTCGAATGTCCCCACGGATGAGAGCTTTGGGGCCGATAGCCGGATGCAGCCAATATCCTGACCGTCCGTGCCGTTCGGCATTCAGTCTAGCGTTCAATCGGCTTGTCGCGGGCGGGCGCTCGCGAGCAAGTTACATGGTCAACCGCCCGGTTGAGAGCCTCTCTCCGGGGCCTGGCCAGCGACCGTGCGATATCGACGATGTCGTCGCGTGAGGCAGTTGGATCCTCCCGGTTCCACGCAACCCCGAGCCCGATGCGGAAGTCGCCCCGATCAGCGTTGCACGCCCACTTGGTCAGGCTTGCTTTCCGAAAACGACACTGAGGCCGTCATCGCAACCAATAACATCACGTTCATGTAGAGGAAGGTGAGAGTGGCCGCCCCGCGCGTTGCAACTCGACCAAGGCGCGCTATCTTATGAACCAATCGTTGAGCGGTAACCTATGCCACGCCATTCAAAATCCTCTATTGCGCGTGCCAGTGGCGCCGACAAAGAACCGAAAGCTGAGGCAAGCCTCGCACACGATCCCAATTCTCACGAGCGAGAAGAATCCGGGTCGTTCTCTCAAACCGATCAGGCCCCCTCTCCCAGAACTTTTAGCGAGAGCAGGCAGGCAGTATTCAATCTTTGCCGTGCGCTCCGCCACGATCTGCATACATTCTTCACCTCGACCAAGGTGACCGCAAAGGCCGGAGCTTCCCAACTGTGGACGAAACTTAAGGCTTCGAAGCGAGTGTCTGTCAGACCGGTTGCTATTCGTCTCTGGTTGGCGATTGCACTTCCGAAAACCTTCACGCGTGTTCGCAGTCTTTTCATGGAGCTGATCAGACGCAGCCGGCAGGAATGGCTTCACACCAGCGGACTGAAGATCACGGTCGCATCCATTTTTGTTGCCTTCGTGCTGTTTGGAAGCAGCCTGTTGGTCTGGGCGCTGAAGGATGTTCCCTGGAGCGAGATCCGCGCCGGAACCCTGAAGCCCATCGTGGTTTTGGAAACTTCAAATGGCGAGCCGTTGGTCAGACAGGGGCCCTACCAAGGCCCCTACGCGCAATACGAAGCGTTTCCACCGCATCTGGTCGATGCCGTCCTGTCGATCGAGGATCGGCGGTTCATGGATCATTTCGGTATCGATGTCCGAGGTATCGGAAGGGCGCTGGTACGAAATTTCGCGGCTGGTACGGTCGTAGAAGGTGGCAGCACGATCACGCAGCAACTAATCAAGCTGCAATACCTCGACAGCGACCGAACGATGAAGCGAAAGATCCAGGAGTTCGTGATCGCCATTTGGCTGGAGTGGAAACTGGGCAAGAAAGAGATCCTCACGCGTTATCTGAACACCGCCTATCTTGGGGCCGGCGCAACGGGGATGCCTGCGGCCGCGCGGATATATTTCAACAAGGACATTGGTGCGCTCGACTTGGCCGAATCGGCAATGCTTGCGGGATTGCTGCGAGCACCGAGCCAGTGGAATCCGATCGACAATTTCGAAGGCGCCCGGCAACGGACCTCGGTCGTTCTCGACACGATGGTTGCCAACAAAAAGATTACAGCGTCGGTAGCAGAGAGCGTTAGAGCGCGCTTTGCTCAGTTGCATCCGACGGCACCTCCGCCGCGCGCCGGAAGCTGGTTTGCCGACTGGATCTCGCCCCAGGCGAGCGAAATCGCCGGAACATCGCCGGGATCGACCACTGTCCGCACCACGCTCGTTCCACACTTGCAGCAGATCGCTGAAAGGGTCGTCAAAAGAGCTCTGGACACTGAAGGAAAAACGAGGGGGGCGTCGCAAGCGGCATTGGTTGTGATGATCCCAGACGGAGCCGTCGTCGCGATGGTCGGGGGTCGCGACTACAAACAAAGCCAGTTCAACCGGGCGGTCACGGCGATGCGGCAACCGGGCTCGACTTTCAAACTGTTCGTCTATTATGCAGCCCTCAAGGCCGGCTTGGGCCTAACCGACCAAATCCTGGATGCCCCGATCGAGGTCAATGGATGGACGCCGGAGAATTCCAGTGGCCGCTACCGCGGCTGGGTCACACTCGCCGAGGCATTCGCGCGGTCGCTCAACGCGCCCGCGGTGGCGCTCGCTCAGGAGGTTGGGCTCGACAAGGTGATTGCAGCAGCACGAGAACTCGGAATTAGCGCGCCGCTCGCCAACACGCCATCACTGGCTCTCGGCACATCGGAAATCAGCCTTCTTGACCTCACCAGTGCCTATGCATCCGTCCAGCTCGGCAAAGCACCCGTTGAACCTTGGGGCATCGTTGATTTTCAGGCGTCGGGACAGGAAAAGTCGTTTCGGGTTGGTCCTCCGGCCACACCAGCCACTGATCTAGCGCAATATCAGCCTGATCTGCTTCGCCTACTCCAGTTGGTCGTCGAGCGGGGCACGGGGCACGATGCCGACCCTGGCTCTTTCGCAGCCGGCAAGACCGGCACGAGTCAAAATAATCGCGATGCTTGGTTCGTGGGTTTCACAGGCCCACTCGTTGCCGGCGTATGGGTTGGCAATGATGATGATACGCCGATGAAGGGCGTCACGGGCGGCGATCTTCCGGCGCATATATGGCGGGATTTCATGCGCGAAGCGCTGGCGGAGCCCGGGGCGAACCCACTTGTCGGTACACAGGCCACGCCACAGTCCTGCAACGTCAGGGCCTGCTCCCGTAGCTATCGTTCTTTCCGCCCGTCCGACTGTACATATCAGCCCTATTCTGGCGAACGGCGACTCTGCGAAAAGTGAACCCAGATGATGGGACTGATGGAGCTGACCGACGGTCTGTTCCACCTGCCTGTCGTGCTGCTCGCTTAGGCACTAACGGCAACGTACTTCCCTAATTGTACCGCTAGCGCAATAGTTGCGGGACGTGATGAGCCGCTGTGCCTATCACCTTTGTGGTGACGGTCATGCGACATCCCGCCCTATCTCATGAACGTCGGCAGATGCGGGCGCTGACTATATTTTCATCCTGAACCATCTGAGGCACGTTACTGGGCTCAAACGCTGGACCTCAACGACGCGGACGCCATCCTTGCTGATCACTGGACACCGAGGCGGGATGTCCCACGACCCACTCTACCGCCTTGCCCTTGCCAGCGACCGTGCAATGTCGACGATGTCATCGCGGCCAGCGGTTGGGTCCTCTTTACTCCAGGCAATGCCAAGCCCGATCCTAAAGTCGATCCCGCTTACCTTCTTCAGCTCGAAGCCGCGATTGGGAAGATCAAGCGTCCACTCCGGGGCAAAGCCGATGCCAAGCCCGGCAGAGACCAGCGACACCAGCGCATAGGTGTCATCGCAGCTGAAGGCAATGTTGGCGGTGAGGTGGTATTCCGCGAACTTCTCATTGAAGTATCTTTCCGTGAACGACAGGTTCTGCCGGTTGAAGGCGATGATCTTCTGAGTGCGCAGATCATCGATGCTGATCTC
>NZ_AZNV01000037.1:0-55880 GCF_000510625.1 Rhizobium sp. IBUN | reverse complement strand
CAGAGACGCCCGATGAGTGATCCCGCTGCAAATCTGTCAATCGAGCGCCCACGCAAGATCATCCACATCGACATGGACGCCTTTTATGCGTCCGTCGAGCAGCGCGACAACCCGGACCTTCGCGGTCGTCCCGTCGCAGTCGGTGGTTCCGAGGCGCGCGGCGTGGTGGCGGCGGCCAGCTACGAGGCCCGTAAGTTCGGCGTCCATTCTGCAATGCCTTCAGTGACGGCAAAGCGCAAATGCCCCGACCTGATTTTCGTGAAGCCGCGCTTTGACGTCTATAAGGCTGTATCAGCTCAGATCAGGGAAATCTTCGCCGAATACACCCCAATCATCGAACCGCTGTCGCTCGACGAGGCCTATCTCGATGTTACAGAAAACCTGAAGGGCATGGAGATCGCGACCGAGATCGCGCTTGAAATCCGGGCGAAGATCAAGGCGACAACCAATCTCAACGCATCGGCGGGAATCTCCTACAACAAGTTTCTGGCCAAGATGGCGAGTGACCTCAACAAACCAAATGGCCAGGCGGTCATCACGCCGAAGAACGGACCAGCTTTTGTGGCGGCGCTGCCTGTCAAGAAGTTTCACGGCGTCGGTCCGGCGACGGCGGAGAAGATGCATCGTCTTGGTATCGAAACTGGAGCCGACTTACGAGAAAAGGACATAGAGTTCTTGGTCCGACACTTCGGCAAATCCGGGCCGTACTTCTTTGGTATCGCGCGTGGGATCGATGAACGTCAGGTAAAGCCGAACAGGGTACGAAAGTCCGTCGGAGCGGAGGACACGTTCGCGGAGGACCTTCACGCCTACGAGCCAGCCCTTGTAGGATTGAAGCCCTTGATCGCGAAGGTCTGGCGCTACTGCGAGACAAATCGGATCACCGGCAAAACCGTAACTCTCAAGGTGAAGTACGCCGACTTCACGCAGATCACCCGCGCTAGGACGATTGTCCACGGATTCCGATCACCACAGGAGGTTGAGGAATCCATTTGCAGTCTGTTGGGTGCCGTCTTTCCAATCAGCAAGGGGATACGGCTCCTCGGGGTGACGCTGTCTTCGCTAGAGCCGCTGGCCGACACACCCGTTGAGCAACTGGCCTTGCGTCTGTGACGTTCACCTCCTGCATCGAGGCTGTTTGATTTGACGTAACACGATACTGCGTGGTTCATATGAAAAGCAGCAGCTCGAAAGGGTCGTTACGTATTGGCCAGCGTCGAACTAAACGAAGCGCAACGGGAGATGCTGTTGCGCAGCCTGACGGAAGTGGGTTCATCGAAGCCCGTGGGCTACCTTCCACTCTATACAATTGAGAAGATCTTGCGCTCTACCCCGGAAACCCTCGCTGCTATCGCAGTCACGCGCGGGCTCGCAACGGCACAGTTTGCCGAGGCAGCTTGCTGTATAAAGAGTGGCGCGTTTTATGCGTACCACCGCGAGGCACTCGACAATCTCTTGCAAGAAAATGCTGACGCCGTCCGCATTGCGGGGCTTCCGCACGATCCTGATGACTTCGTAGCTCATATCGCTGCAATTTGGTACGCGGAGAACCACGCGGCACATCCGATCATTGTGGCTGCGTTTGGCGAGAAAGATTATTGAATTCTCGCACGCTGTTCTTGCCCTCGGCGCCCAGCAAAATCGATGTGAAAAGAAAAAAGGGCCAGCGGAAGACCGTGGCCCATAGGTGTGAAGGTAAAAAACCTCCAGAGGGGAACAGCTGCTGTGCGGAACTGGGAGGAGAAACCGCTATGTGCATCAGCTATGAGCGTTATGATCGTTTTTTGACCACTTGGAAAACATTTTTTGTGCAAAGCAGCCATGCAAATGTAAACACTAGCGATGGTAAGAGTCGTCCATCTCGGCACCGATCATAGGGGCTCATCCGGCACTGAGCTTGGAGTTCCAACGCCAATCACTTCGGAGTGCCTTGAATGTCGGCGTCGAATAGCCGACCTTCGGCCCCGGAAACAAGGAGATGACTACCGCATGTGTAATCTCTACCGCATGGACGACCGCGACTGGGTCAACAAATGGGCGCAGGACGTCGAGAGCCTGATCAACTTGATGCCCTCCTATCAGATAAACCCCGACCAATGGGCACCCATCATTCGAAACACTTCCGACGGTAGGAAACAGCTCGCCAATTGCCGATGGGGCATGCCCTC
Organism: Rhizobium sp. IBUN; assembly: GCF_000510625.1. NCBI lineage: Bacteria > Pseudomonadati > Pseudomonadota > Alphaproteobacteria > Hyphomicrobiales > Rhizobiaceae > Rhizobium > Rhizobium sp. IBUN. The sequence goes on along the minus strand of NZ_AZNV01000037.1, from coordinate 53,712 downwards.
CCCAATCTATGTGCAGAGGAAGGCGGCAGAAGCTCGCGCTGAAAAGCTCAAAAAGAAGGGCGTTCCCGTCAACATGGAAGAACTCCTACGTGCGGAACCGGACGGCGGCGTCACAAACATCCGAAACTTGACTCTACCTCACTGGAAGCGATGGTTCGGCGTGGAACACCGATGCCTCGTGCCCGTCACGGCCTTTGCGGAGCCAGACCCGGCCAGCAAGGAAGAAGGCGGAAAGACGCCAAACGCATGGTTTTCTGCAAACCCCGACAGACCGGTAATGTTCTTCGCTGGTCTATGGACAGCCCAATGGAAGAGCGTCCGCAAAGTGAAGGATGGCCCGACCACGGACGACCTGTACGCGATCCTGACAACTGAACCGAACGACGTCGTCCGACCCGTACACGAAAAGGCCATGCCGGTCCTTTTGCAGGCACCGGAGGAAACCGAAGTCTGGATGCGGGCACCGTGGGAAGAAGCTAGACACCTGGCCCGACCGCTTCCGAATGACCGCATTATGATCACCTCACGGGAACCCTATGGTTCGACGATTGTGAGCAAGACTGGCGAGCGGCTCCCAGAAGCGATGGTGCTCTAGTTTCCGGTGGTCGAGGGAGGATATCGCACCCCTCGATCATGAACTCATTGCGCCGATAGCCCAATCGGAAAGGCCCATCGCGGCCGCCCCCTCGCCAATGAGACGGGACCGGAGGTGGTGTGATCGAAAAGTCGAGGAGGACTAAGAATGAGGCTTTCTGACGTTTGTAGCGGGCCGCTCCGGCTGACAGAGCGACCCGCCGATGGATACCTTGATCACTACATTGCATGAAGCGTTGCTCTCAACGTAACGGGCTCCCACAACGCAAGACTGCGGCCCAGAGTTTCGCTCGCTCAGCAAGACCATCCGTTCAATTATTCGTCGTGAATTCAGACAAGCGCCCTAAGGATTTCCTTGCCCACTATGTCGCTTGACCCAACATATGATCTGGCATCCACCTTATGACCGACTCGCGGCCATCCTGCCGTGGCGGTAATCACGCCACTTGAGTTTCAGCGTTCAAGCCGCCGGGCGCACGATATCTTCCTCCTCTTACGAGTAACGCCCAGATTATCCGTGCATTTTTGTTAGCCAATGCGACAGCGACCACTTTAAATGGCCGCCGCTTTCTTAAACGACTAAGCCACGACGTCTCACTGCCTGTCGATTTCAATCGCATAAGCTCGGTAATCGCCCCAAGGACCAAAAGCGAACGAAGCTTCGGATTTCCCATCCTCGAAATATGCCCTGTAATGCTTTTTCCTCCACTCGAATATGGCCTTGGCGTTAGACCGAGCCAGGCAGCGAAATGGCGACTCGACTTAAAAGCCCCGACATCGGAAATAGTTGACCTGATCGCCATCGCGCTTATCGGTCCCACGCCCGGAACCGTCATGAGCCGTCGCGCAGTTTCGTCATTGGCTGCTCCAGAACAGAGCGAGCAGCAGCAGGAAGACGATTTTCGGTCTGATCACGAACAATGGCAAAGAGCGTCTTCAGGCTGTCAGTTCTTGGCCTTGCAGTGAAACCGAACTCTGCCAAATGCCCACGAAGCGCGTTTATTGTCTGTGTCCTTTGCCGAACGAGCAAATCGCGAGCGCGGAAGATCAAGGCTGCCGCCTGTTGATCGGCAGTTTTGACTGGAACAAAGCGCATAGTCTTACGAGTCAGTGCCTCGTTAATTGCTTCTGCATCGTTAGCATCCGTTTTGCCACGCTTCACGAACGGCTTCACGTATTGCGCCGGTATTAAACGCACCTCGTGACCGAGGCTGGTGATCGATCGAGCCCAGTAGTGCGCCGTACTGGACGCTTCCAGCCCAACCAGACAACGGGGAAGATTCTCGAAGAATTGCATAAGTTCTGCTCGGCGAAGTCTTCTGTTGAACAATGTAACGCCGTCCGCGTCAGCACCGTGTACCTGAAAGACTTCCTTGGCGATATCCAAGCCAATTGTCGCAACCGCATTCATTAGCTTATTCTCCTCTCGATGAAATAACCTCCGTATTCTACCACCGAACAACGAATCCTTGGGACTATCCGGGGGAATGCGCTGCCGTCTGAGTCCTTGCCACAGCGTCGTTAGCATTCGCCACATGGTGCGTTTGGGAGCCATGTCAGGCGCGTTACCGGACCACCACCGGCGTGCCGACGTTTACCTTGGCGAACAGCTCGATGACATCCTCGTTGAACATGCGTATGCATCCCGAAGATGCTTCCGTTCCTATCGTCCAAGGCTCGGAGGTTCCGTGGATGCGGATGAGCGTGTCCTTTCCGTCGCTGTACAGATAAAGCGCACGTGCTCCTAACGGATTGTCGGCTCCCGGAGGTATCTGAGCGGGGATGCCGGGCGAGGCAACCTTCATGTCGTCGGTCGGGTACCACGCAGGCCAAACCGCCTTTCGTCCGACATACGCCCGCCCATTCCATGAGTATCCCGCCTTTCCAACCGCGATCCCGTAGCGCATGGCGGTTGTGGCGCTTTCGACCAGATAAAGGTGCCGATTGCTTGTGTCGACGACGACCGCGCCGGGCGGCATGCCCGTTTCGTTTCGAACACGCGTCGGCCGAAGAGAACTGTCGAACCTTGCGCGGTTCACCAGTCGCACGGGGTATGGCTCATTCGCAAACGCCGACGCCCCCTGCACCTGCGGTGGTGCGGGCTGATCTTGGCAGCCGCACAGGGGAGACACCGCTAGCAGGATCAGGGCCAGCCGGAGAAACCGCGTTGTTCGGGTTCGTCGGGAGCCTACCACTTCACCTTGAGGCCGACCCGTCCTCCCCAACTGTCGAAGTCCCCACTGCCAACGCCGAAGTTGTAATCACCGGAGGCGAAAACCGTGACATTCTGCGCGACCTCGCCCGATAATCCGATACCGACATGCCCCCAGTTGCCGCCAAGGTCGGTGTGAAATGTCACCGGATTGGCACCCGACAGGCTGGCAATCGTCGTATCGCCAGACGCGCCGAAGGAACTCCAGATGTCGGCCGAGGCAAAAGCCGTGAACCTGCGGCCGTTTTCAGTGGCCCAGTCCCTGGCGAGACGCGCACCCAGGCGGCCATAAAGCGTGTCGGTGTCGCTGTAGTTGAACTGCCCGAAGTGATCGGCGTCGTCATCAAGCGAGATGTGTTGATACACCAACTGCGCCTGGGGTTCGATAGACCATCCGTTGGTCAGGCGGAACGGACGCCCCGTTTCGACCGACGCCGCAAAGCCCCAGCCATCGGTCCCGAAGGACTCGCCAGGCAGCCGTCCCCGCCCCTCGGAATTGGTATTGGCGTCGTACCATGTCGCCTGAAGCACGCCGTCGACGTACCAACCGCTCTCATCCAGCCTGGTCCAGTAGCCTCCGAGCGAATAGCCGTCGATGTCTGCAGAGCCCGCACGCTGGCCAAAAGGCATGTCGACGTCCGACGTTATGCGACCAACTCCGACGAAGAAACCCGCAATATCCCTGGTCCCGTTGTCGTTGTCCCTGCGAAGCAGATCGGCACCGATCTCAAGACCATACATGTCGAAGTCATAAGAGGGGCCGTTATCGACGAGGCTGCGGACGGCCGCTCTTTGATTGGACTGTGAGAAGTCGACGTCGCCGGTCTCTCCGAAGACGCGCCCCCATACCGCATGTCGATATGGCTCGACGGAGTCGGCATAGGTCGAACTTTGCAAAGCCGTCGGAGTACAGCGAAAATTCTGCGCCGGGTCCTTGCACCAAATCGTTTCGGCAGGCTTAACCGGATCGGGATAGTCGATGCCAATGCGGTCGCGATAGGTTCCAATCATCCCCAGACCGAGACGGTTCGCAAGCGCGGGAAGAACGATATCCTCAGGCACTTCGTTGCGGTAGTCGGGCAGCGGATCAGGAGGTGGCGTAGGGCCCGGACCGGGTGGTTCAGGCGGAACCGGGGGTTCGGGAACCAACCCGGAGCGTAGATACCAGTTTCCGTCGGCTGCGTCGGCCCCCACGCCGTTGTGATAAAGGGTATACTCATAGGCACCGCTGGCGGCACGCGAGCCGAGCACGAACGTGTCATCAGCGGAACCCGCCTTGTTGCGCACCTCGACGACCTCGATGCCGTTCCCAGGTGTCACGGCCCCGGCGGAGGCAGGATCGACGGTGATACCTATCGATGTAGCGCCGCCTGCTCCTAGCTGGGTCTGATCGACGATCAGCATGTCGGAATAGGAATTGGTCTGGCCGCCAAGAGGAATGCCGTCATTGAGCCTGGTATTGAGAAGGAGCTGTCCGCCATCCGATATGTAGGTGCCGGAGCCGGGCGGTCCCGAGGCGGTAGGATTCGCCGTGATGACGAGGGTATTGCCGAGCGCCGTCCCGCGCAGATCGATTGTCCCGGCGTTGTCGAACGTTTCGAGGTTTACCAACTGTCCCTGGAGAAGCCCTTCCCGCGTGAAATCGTAGAAGGAGGCTTCAAGCGGTCGGCTATCGGCACCGGTCGTCGGGACATAATAGCCGGTCGGGTCCGTTGTCGCCGCTTCAGCGACAGGAGCAAGACGGACGACACCGTTGGCTTCGTTGGAGAAGGTGTCGGTGCCACCCCCGAAATCGGATATCGCGACGCGCTTCGTGTCGCGCGTTCCGTCCCCATTCGTGTCGGCGAAATTGCGGAGATCGAAAGAATTTGGCGTCAGGTTACGGAACGTCGAGCTGCCCGCGCCAAACTGGATGTATCCTGTGATAGTGCCATTGTTGATGATTGTCAGCGGAAATGTTGCGCCGGTGCCAAATCTATCCAGTCCGATGATCGCTCGATCCGACAGGGCTCCGATGGTTCCGTTGTTCGTCAATGTCGATCCGGACGTGCGTGAACCGATGGCTACACCTGCTGACGGAAGTCCGCCGGTACCAGTGTCCGTCATTCCCGCCTGCCAACCGCCGGAAATGGACCCTCCCGCTTCGTTGGTCACGTTCGAAGTGCTGCCCGACGCATACACTCCGATGCCGAACTGGCCGTTTGCCCGCACCGTGGACCCCGTGTCGACCGTGGCGGTACCGGCATTACCTGCTACGGCCTGGATACCGCTGGACTCGCGGCCATTGGTCGTAATCTGACCCGTATTCGTAATCGACAGGTTTCCATCCGTCGACGTCGCCAGGATGCCAGCGCTATTGAGGCCTTGCGTCTGGATGGAACCCGAGTTGGTCGCAGTAATGGGGCCACCGGGTCCGCCCGTGCCAGCCGCCGTGGTCATTTCGATGCCGCGACTGTTGTCGCCAGTCGTCTGGATCGGGCCGGAATTGTTGACGTTTACGGTTCCCCTGACGGCTACCGCCCGTATGCCGTCGGCCCTCGCACCTTGCGTGTTGACCGCCGCCCCCGTTGTCAGGTCCACGTTCCCAGTGGCCTGGGTGACGGCGTAGATACCCGAGTTCGGGTTTCTCGCGTTGTTTGCGCCCGCGACAGTGTTGTTGAGATTGACTGTCATTCCGGCGGCGATGTCGCCCCGGATGTTCCCGCCGCCCGCGAGTGAGTCTATGAAGATGCCATTGCCACCACTGACGTTAATGGCGCCCGTCGCGGTCATGAGGAGCGTCGCGTTGCCGCCTTGGTGCGTGGTCGTTTCGACGCCGTCGTTGTCGTCAGTTCCTGTTGCAAGGCTGTTCACGGTAAGCACGCCGCCGATGGTCGACGTGCCGCTGCCGGTTCCCTGTATATTGAGTAGAACCCCCGTGCCGAAATTGGTGGTGACGCTGTTCGTTCCCGACAACGTCAAAGTCCCGTTGCCGCCGGTAGAAGGATCGGCCAGAGCATAAATGCCGACCGAGTTGGCTCCAGTCCGCTGGTTGAACACGGTAACGTTGCTGGCGTTCAGGGATACCGTCGCACCCGCCCCTCCCTGCGCCCACGACTGGATACCGAAAGCCGTCGCTGTGCCTGGGTTGATAGTGACGGTCGATGGCCCCGTGATTGTGAGGTTCGCTGCACCCGTCGCCGCCTGGCAGAGAACGGTCGATGTGTAGTTGCCAGGGGGGTTGTTGCCGCAGGCCGCATAGACTGACGGCGTCGTGAGCAGCCAGATGATGGAGGCCAAAGAGATTGGGACCAGTACGGTACTGAGGGAAAGCGACTTGCGCAATTTTCCCAGCGATGAATGCGAACCGACATGAGGCATGTGCGAACCGACATGAGGCATGCCATTGCTCCGAGGAACCCTTGCCACAATCTGCGCACGCAGACCGTGTAGTTTCAACTCTTCTAATGCAAGCGCGATCTAACATAGTGCGAAGAGCGACATGGCAATTTGCGGTATCAGTGTGTTCCAACGGACACACATTGGTGCTTGATCAATTTGTTATTGCCTACCCGTGATCGCACCTGGGCGGGTCGTTCGCGAGACTTCCCTGGTCCTATGCGGGGAATTCAACGCAACCGCGAGAACTGTTCGAAGTCAAACGGAGGCCTCCTCCATGGGATGTGACGATGGCTTGTATATCGTCAGTCCCATTCCCGTCCTGTCGTCTTGGTGGAGTAAAATGCGTCCAACAGCTTTTGTGCAAGGGCCATTCCGAGGGGCATGTATTCCGCACTAACCAATGCAAGCCATATAGCATGTTCGGAGTGTGTAAACCGGATGCGACCGAGATGGCGAAATCCGCAGATATCGACGAGCCACTTGCTCTGACGGCGATGGGCACTCGCGCTTCGGGAGAGAGGTCTAAAATCAGCCCCCAAAGCGCCTGTACGCCCGACGCCGCCAATACCACGCATTTTAGCTGTCTGATATACGGCCGATAAAACCCTTCATGTTACAACTCTAAGAGGCTTTAGGGGGCGAGACATGAAGTTTTCAGCAGTGGTAGCATTGACTTCGGCAGCAGCATTCTTGGGATCCGGTGGCTACACCCTGCTGCCGGAATCCGTGACCGCTCCGATCAAGCGTTCATTTGTCGCACCGACACAGCCGATGATTATCGACAACGGAGTGATTCTTCAGCGAGGCACGGACTGCAACATCAAGGGCAACGTCAGCATCGATTCCGGCGAACGCATCTATCACGTACCGGGCCAGCACTACTACGAGGCTACAAAAATATCGCCTCAGTATGGAGAGCGCTGGTTCTGTTCCGAGCAAGAAGCGCGTGCGGCTGGCTGGCGTAAGGCCGGATACTAATCTCACACAGTGAATAGAACCGCTCGGTTGCGCTCGAAATACCAAGGACCGCGCCTTCGCGTCAGAAGCAGACATCCTACCGATAGGTGAAACGGTTTTTGCCCGCCCTAGCGACGGCCACGGTCGATCTTGCCCGTTCGAAGGAATTTGAAAACGTCAGCCTTCCGACACGCATTCTCGGACCCTGGAGTAGTGAGTATGGATTGAGCACTTACGCGACTCGCGCAGTGCTCCAGATGCATAGCTCTGCCTACGCTTTCGGCATAATATCACGCGTCAGCGGCAAACTTATACCACCAGCGGCCATCGGTCCCGGCATCACGGTAATTGAGAGATCGCGGTACCCGGTTTGGGTGTCATCGCGAAGGAGTTCCATCCGGTTGGTGAAGACAGAACGAGTTAGGAGGATGGACGTCCGGCGACCGCCCTCGGCACCCAAGCTGCTCTAGCTGCCAGCTAGACTGCTTCCTTCCCAAGAAAAGAGCCCCGCCACTTCCAGCGGGGCAGGTCAGGGCTCCTGAGTGTCACATCGTCGGATGTAAGCGAAGCTCAAAACGCCGTCGGCTATGCCTTGGTTCCATCTCCATTGAGATCGAGGCCTCGCGCGGCGTCGACAATATGCTTCAGCTGGCCGACGTCGCGCACGCCCTGCTGATAAAGCTCGATGGTGATTGCGCCAATGCGATCCGCCTCCTCGCTGCCAGGCTCTATGCCGAACTCGTCGCAAACAGCATAGGACTGCGTGGCACTTGCGCAGGTCATCTGAATGCAGAGGCTCATCGTGGCGAGTGAAGTTTTTGCGAGACATCACAACATCCTCCATGAAGAACATCTCGGTTGCCATCGCTAAAAGGGCCCCGCCGTGAAAGCGGGGCAAGCGTTGGGACTTAGGAAAGGTCGAGGCAAACCGCCTCTGGCCGATAAATGCGATTCCCGGCGTTTTGTTCCGGCCCTGAGTGAAGGCGTTTATCGTTCAGCCGGTTCCCGTCAACGGCGGCTCGGTAAGTCTTGACTCGTCCCTTGAACGTCGAGCCGAGAAGCCTAACTTAAGTTGCAACTAAAGTTGGCTTCTCGGCCAAAAGTCGCGTCGCTTTCGCAAGATGCAGAGAAGTGGCCGAACCATGGACCCACTGCAGCCACCCACAAGGCAAGTGATTCTCATCGTCGAGGACGAGCCCTTACAACGCATGATGGCGGTTGACCTCGTCGAAGACGCCGGATTCACAGCCGTGGAAGCGAGAGACGCCGACGAGGCCGTTCGAATTCTGGAGAGCCGCGCCGACATCTGCGTCGTCTTGACCGATATCGATATGCTCGGAAGTATGGACGGCATGATGCTGGCGGCAGCAATCCGAAATCGTTGGCCGCCCATTGAGATTATTCTCGTCTCGGGCCATGTCCGGGACTGTAAGGTAATGTTGCCGGAGCGTGGCGTCTTCTTTTCCAAGCCTTACAATAGCCGCACGTTGACCAAAACGCTCGACCGTCGGCAGAACATAGGCAGCGGCGATTGCAAGCAAGCCGACCGCGATTGAAATGGATAGCGGACTTCCAACTCCTATGGGTCCGTCAGAACGTCCAACTCGGAAATAGGTTCCCTGCGGTAGCGACGTTGAAACTATGCATTTTTTTGCGTATTTCGTAGTGTCCTGGAGCGACCCACCAGGTTCTGTGGGAACCCTCCCCGTCAGTCTGAGCTCCTCAAATCACACGGAGGAACCTGATGATGCTCATCCTGTCCAATGGAAGGGGGCGACTACATTATGATCGACCCCGAGGAAGTCGCTGCTGCCGTCCCCTGGACTGGCCATCTGCCTGCTGTCACCGATGCGGCAAACCAAGGCAGCGTTTCCATCGGAATCAATCTCTGAAGATGATTCAGTAAGTCATTGAAAAATGATTCGTTTCGAGTCGGAACGAATCACCCTGACACGTCTTTGAGTCGCGACCCATTGATTCGGAGTTGGCGTCATGGCGACAGGACATCGTGCCCAGTGGAAGGGCTTCCTCAAGTTCGGCGAAGTGAGTTGCGGTGTCGCTCTGTACACGGCCGCCAGCACATCGGAGCGCATAACCTTCAATACAATCAACAAAGCATCCGGCAACCGCGTCAACCGCGTATTCATCGACAGTGAGACCGAGGATCCGGTGCCGAAGGAGAAGCAGACCAAGGGTTTCGAGATCGACAACGGCCAGTACATCATCATCGATCCCGAGGAGGTCGCGGCGACGATCCCTGAGAGCAACAAGACGCTCGATATAGAGGCGTTCATCCCCTGCTCCGAGGTCGATGATGTCTATTTCGACAAGCCGTACTACCTCACGCCCGACAAGATGGGTGGAGACGCATTCGTTGCTCTGCGGGACGGGATGAAGAGGTCGAACGTCGCCGCTATCGCCCGTGCGGTGCTCTTCCGCCGGGTTCGAACCGTACTGATCCGTCCGCACGGCAAGGGCCTGATAGCGACGACCATGAACTACGACTACGAAGTTCGCTCATCGAAGAGGGCCTTCGAGGAGATCCCAAAGTTGGAGATCCAGGGCGAGATGCTCGACCTCGCGAAGCACATCATCGGCACCAAGAAGGGCGAGTTCAATCCGGCGACGTTCGATGACCGCTACGAGGCTGCGCTGGCCGACTTGGTGAAAGCGAAGATGGAAGGAAAGGCACTGCCAAAGCCGAAGAAGGTCGAGGTTTCCAAGCCCAACGATCTGCTGGCAGCCCTCCGAGAAAGTGCCGGACTGCTGAAGGCTGGCGCTGCCGAAGACAACAAGCCGAAACCCACTGCCGCCAACGCCAACAGGGCGCGCGTCGGGAACGCGCCATCGGCGGCGCAAGATCGAAGGCATCCTCATCCGGAACAACTCCGCGCCGCAAGGCGAGCTAGGGAGACCAAGTCATGGCACCACGCTACTATTGGAAGGGCTATCTGAAGCTATCGCTGGTCACCTGCCCCGTGGCCATGACCCCGGCGACGAGCGAAAGCGAGAAGGTTCGCTTCCACACGCTGAACAAGGACACTGGGAACCGGGTCGTCTCTCAATATATCGACTCCGTGACTGGCAAGCCGGTCACGGACAAGAACGAGGCGAAGGGCTACGCGCGTGGCGAAAACGACTACGTTATCCTGACGGACGAGGATCTGGACCGGGTGGCACTCGACACCGTGAAAACCATCGACATCGAGAAGTTCGTTCCTGCTGACAGTATCGAATGGGTCTACCTAGAGAAGCCACACTACCTGATGCCGGACGACGCAGTCGGCAACGAGGCCTTTGCCGTTATTAGGGACGCGATGAAGTCCGACAAGGTCGTCGGCGTGTCGAAGCTGGTGATGGGTCGTCGCGAACGTGCCGTCATCCTCGAACCCCGGGACGAAGGCATCGTGTTGTGGTCTCTCCGGTTCGGTGACGAGGTTCGGCCTGAGGATTCATACTTCGAGGACATCGAGGACGAAGCTGATCCTGATCTCGTCCCGCTGGTGGAGAAGCTCATCAAGCAGAAGTCGTCTCATTGGTCGCCGAACATGGTCAGTGACCCAATTCAGACAAGCCTTCTGAAGTTGATCGAGGAGAAAAAGAAGGCGCTGAAGCCCAAGAAGGCGGCGAAGGGCAAGGCTGCGGAAGCGCCTCCGAAGAGCAACGTTGTCAACATCATGGACGCTCTTCGAAAGAGCCTCGAAGCAGACCTCAAGGGCAGAAAGGCGGGATGATTCATGCATCTTCTGGAAACCAAGGTTGCTCATGAGACGACTGGGTGGCGCGTCGACTTTGTCGGCGATGCCGGGGAAGTGGTGTCTATCAAGGTCGCGGACGGTCACGCTGCGAGCGAGAACGAGGCTATCGATCGTGCGAAGGAGGTAATGGTTCAGTTGACGCCATATGGCACGCGTGGAGGCGGCCGCAGTATCAACCCCTACGATGCCGCCAGCAATGGCAACTTCGATGAGGGCGAACCGCTGCTCGATACCCATCATTAATCAGTGGTGGCTCATTTCGCCAAAGTGAGCGGGCGGTTGGACCACGACCGTTCCGCTCACTTCTGGCCTGCCGCCCCGACTCTAGTCTCCCAGCGACGCTTTCACCGTTTCCATTCGATCAGAAACCTTGTCGCCCATCTTGAAGCTATCCCTGAATTCGCAATCACACGCATCACCGGTCCATTGTCCGTTTCCTGAACCGTTCTTGTTCCAGATGACTTTGCCCACCTTGAACCAGGAGACACACGGGGCCCATTTACTGCCATCGCCAGTTTTTTTGTCACGCCAAACAACGTCATAGCAGAACTCGTTGTCCTTGACGGTCCATTTGCCTTCGGCCCAGGCCTTCTTCCCATCCTTCTTGTCTAAAATCCCGAGCACATTGCCGTCAGCCGTCCAGGTGTAGCTCGCCTTTCCCCACTTGGTGTCCCAGATGGCGGTGTTGCCAACGTAAAGTTTGGTCGTTTCCTCGGCCGTCAGTGGCTTGGCCTTTTTGGGAAGTTTCATGTTAGCCTGTACAGAGACTGACGAAGCAATAAGACCCGCACTGGCAGCAATCGCTATGAGTGCCTTTTTCATGTAATCCCTCCGTTGTTCTGATTCCCCTTTCTACTAAGCAAGGCTTGCGGTTCGCCCGGCTCTGGATGGAGGGTATTTCGAACTCCGGGCCTTCCGCATCTCCCAAATGGGATACGAAAACGGGCTCGAAAATCACGATAATCCACCGAACATTATGGTCAGCACGCGAATGAGTTCGGATTGCCGGGAAACGCCGACCTTTTGGAAGACGGATTTCAGTTGCTGCCGAGCCGTCCCCTCTGCAACTCCGAAACTTCCTGCGGCTTCCTTCAACGACTTCCCCTCAAGGAGAGAGCCGGTTAGCCGTGCTTCAGCAGGAGTAAGCCGAAACTTCTGCGAGAAGACGATGGGCGCGGGGCGACAAGCCTTCGACTCTTCGACAGTAACCGCGACCTTCGGTCCACCCCAGAAATCGGTCGCCTTGTCCCGGAACAGCCTGGTAAGGGTGACCTTCGCTGACCGACTTTGCGAGTCCGTTGTGTAAGAAAAGTGTTTGGGCTCCGCTGGCAGAACGCTGAGCATCTGCAGGAGCACTGAATTCGCGCCTGCATGACGAAGGGCGAATCTCCCGCGAGGGTTGACGCTGCAAAGATCACCTCTGTCGAGGATTGTCTGGGCAACCGCATTCGCGCGTTTCAAAGCGCAGTCGCTTCCGACCAGAAGGACGCCGATCCCGATAGCTTGGAAGATCGCAAGTTGCTCTTCCTCGCAGCCTGCCAGATGGCTGCGGGTGATATTCAACACCCGACGGAGATGCGGCTGCAATTGAGTGAGCAGGGTGGCCGCGGCCATATTGGCGCGAGGATCAACTCGTGTTGTCATGGTCGTGACTATTGTAGAGCGGGCGTCTTCGCGCAGGACGGTGATACCCACTCCAGCCTCGCATCCAATTCTTCGCATGTAGTCGTGATAAAATTCTGTTTTCCGAAGATCATCGTAGGGATACATCTGCTCCGAAATGACGCCGACACCCACTGGACGGACAGCAGCGCGTTTCATCCAAGGGTTTACGAGCGAGTAGTGCTCATTGTAGTTCCTGGCGTCTTCGTCGGATAAGCCGGAATATAGTTCAAAGCGACCCTGCTTCGCGGCCGCGTCATAGCTCAGCAACAGGGACTGTCCACCTGGAAGCGCCGCATTCAGCCTGTCGAGAAAATGCTGCCAATTCGTCTCGCCAAACAGGCAGCCGTAGAGAATATCGGTGAGCTGGGCAGGTGCTCTCTCGAAGTCAAATGCCGTGCGCCTGAGGTCCATATTTCCCCCAAGGGACGTGACGCATTCATTCTCGATATATAACCACAAGCTGCATAAAAATGGAACGGCTCTTTCCCGTGGTTTGGCGGTCGCTGTCATTCGACTTAAAGGTCGCTCCTTGGTGACAAGCTACCCTTTGGAGCACGGTGAGCTATCGAAACTCGATGAGAATTTGGCCCAAGCGAAGCCTCGCGCTTCTGCCGAAGCGATGGCCGTACACCCAAGCTCATGTCAAATAGAAAATACCAGCAGTTAATCACCGCACCGGTCGAAGCCTGAAAGCGAAGCCTCAGTTCGATCTTGCTCCCGCGACGGACAGCAGATTTCCCCGCGTCGGCTTCCGAACAATAAGCATCACACGCATGCCGGTAAAAATTGAACGCTCGGCAGGCGGCGACTGACACGCCGCGTCCTCCCATTTCTTGTCGCAGGGGCACCCGTTGGCAACTTTGTGGTCCGGCCATTTCCAGGGCTGGGACGATTGTCGTTCAGGCACTACCGCTGGAGAAAACCAGCAACATATTGTTAGTAGGCATCTCGATCGTCTCGCGGAGATTAAGTCCAGCGGCCTCACCCAATTGTTCAAGATCAGCGATATCACGCACACCCCAGGATGGGTTGCGCTCCTTTAGAGCCGCGTCGAAAGCAGCGTTCGAGGGGGCGTTGTGTACCCCGTCGCGCATGAATGGGCCATAGAGAAGTAGAAGCCCACCAGCGCGAAGCAAGCGGCCAGCTCCTGCGATCAATCCTAAGCTTGCCGCCCATGGCGCGATATGGATCATATTGATCGACACGATGGCGTCAAAATGCCCAGTTTGTTCGACGCCCCATTGTCCTGAGCACACATCAATATCCAGCGGTGCCAGCACATTATTCAGCCCAGCGAATTTGATCCAGCTGGACGTGCTGGCGCGGGCGTCGGCATCCGGATCGCTCGGCTGCCAGGTGAGGTTGGGCATTGCTCCCGCAAAACACACGCCGTGCTCGCCGGTCCCACAACCAATCTCCAGCACGGCGCCATGTGTTGGAAGGACATGTTTTAGGACCGCGAGGATCGGCGCCGAATTTCGCGCAACGGAAGGCGAGAACATGCGCTGGTCGGCGCTTACGTCGCGCTGTTCCAGCGCAACAGGCGAACGGTCCTTCTTCTCTGGGGGCATTGGGCTGAATCCCCTTTGGGCGATGTCTCCCACCTTATAGCTGAAATGATGGGACTGAAACCAAGGATTTCGGAGTTACGAAGGGGTCGTCGGCGCGTGCGTTCGGCCGAGGGCGACCGAACGTCCACTTCGCGTCAGATCACGCGCCCGCCAGGCTCAAGGTCTGCTTTCGAAAATCGGAACCCGGAAGCCAGGCCGACGGCTTTCGGCCATAGGTCGGACATAGAAGCTCGCATCGTAGAACGGCGGCATCGCGCCAGAAGCTGCCATCAACTTGAGTACTACGCGTCGGCCAGCAATTCGTCGCGCTTTTCCTTTAAGAAGTTCGTTGGCGATCGCTCCTCGCCGCGTTTCGATGCCAAACGCCGATTGCTTGAAACGCCCATGCAACTACCAGACCGTAAGCGGCGACCATCCGGAGCAGAGACTTTCCTATGAGCGTGTTAATGGAGTCGTAGGTCCGGTAACTCAGCCATCCACGATAACCATGAACTTGGTCATCAAAGCCGTCCCAAAAGACAAGGAAGACAAGCATGAGTGCCGACACCGCGATCATGGCTGACCAATCAGCTTTTGGCACGTCTGTGACAGTGCAGGCCAAGATGACAACGACGCCTGCAAGGACTGCAGTGTACAGGGATAGCATCGACCTCACCGCAAAAAGCACGCATTCCTGGCTCGTCGAGTAGTTTAGATCTTTGATCTGGTCGAACATGGTAAGGTTCTGGAACCAAAGGGCTCTAAGAAACCACATGTCCCGGAAGTGGCACACGCTGGCCGTCGGGAGGCGCCACATCAATATCCAAGTCGCGCCCGAGAAAAACGCCAGCGGCCAGAACCAAAGTCCAATTACCTTGACCCGGTAGGCTTTGGCCTCGTCGCGCTCAGTCATTTTGGTCCCCTCAACCTGTGCGAGAGGTATCGTCCGTGAATTCGACTGTCAATGACAGCATGCTATCGACTGCTTCGGGCCAAAAGCGGCCTCTCCGCCCATCATCATGTGATGGGTGCTAGCGAAATTCACCAAAAGTAGGAGTCCTCATCGGCGCATTGCTCAGGCAGCCACTCGTTCCCGAGTTCCTGCCACCAAACCGGAGCAACTACTGTAGCGTACGCATCAGGCTCGTGTTCAAAAGGTTGGCGACCCGCACGACAGCGAAGGCGCACACGCTCTGTAAACCGCATACAGAATTCTTCTTCAGACATAACCAAAAGGTATCGCTAACCGAGTTTTCCTCAAGACAGACGTATCACGAACTCCTCCATCATTCATCCGGAGAGCGGTAGGGTGTGGTGACGGTCTGAAAGCGGTATCATCCACCAAGGGCGATGACGAGAAGAAGAGCAACGTCATCAACATCATGGATGCGTTGAAGAAGTCTGTTCCGAAGGAGCTAACAACCCGCAAGGGGGGCTAACGAGAAGGTTTCTCGGTTGTCAGGTGGATCGCGTGGAGTCTCTTCCGAGCCTCTTGATCGCCTGTTCAAGCGACCGCTGTCCGTCGCAGTAATCCTGCCACGCCGTACTGCCCTTCAGCAAACCGGGCACAGTCCGCACCGTGAACCGCTTCGGATCGAGACCGGCTTTGACCTGCGTCCAGTTCAGCGGCATGGAGACTGTCGCACCTGGACGCGCACGCGGGGACAACGGTGCTACCGCCGTCGAGGTGCGGTCGTTCCGTAGGTAGTCAAGGAAGATGCGGCCGTTTCTCTGAGCCTTTGACATCTTGATCAGATAAAGGTCGGGGTTATCTCGGGCCATTTGCTGGCAGACATCGTGCGCGAAAGCCTTACCTTCGTCCCAAGTCAACTTCTTGCCCTGCGGCACCAACACCGGCGTTACGACATGAAGGCCTTTGCCGCCGGTGGTCTTGCAGAAACTGGCAAGACCAAGCTCTTCGAGCCTGTCTCGGATTTCCCGTGCACCCTCGATTACCGTCGTGAAGTCGACATCCGGCCCGGGATCTAGATCGAACACTAAGCGCCCCGGGACTTCCGGCTGATTTGGCTCGCAGTTCCATGGATGCAATTCAGTGCCACCGATCTGGGCAATAGCCGCCAGTCCTTCGACACGGTCGATTTGCAGATAGGGCTGCTTATCCCCCGAGACCTTCACTTGCTCGATGAGGTTCGATGTTCCTTTCATCGCGTGGCGCTGGAAGAACTGCTCGCCGCCCAAGCCATCGGGCGTCCTGATTATGGAGCAGGGTCGCCCCTTAATGTGATTGATGAGCCAGGGACCCACGGCTTCATAATACTGAGCCAAGTCGACTTTTGTGACTGGGTCGTCATCAAGCGCATCTGGCCACAGCGGCTTGTCTGGGCTGGAAATGAGCACGCCCATAACATCGACTTTAGCGCCCTTGCGAAACTTCGAAGGCTTTGGCATCTCCGGCATGTCCGTTTCGGGGTCCGGCACCTCCGTGGCCGCCGGTTTGGCGGGTTTTTCCGCCTCAACCTCGTCGGCTGGCTTGTCCTCTCGCAACCCCTTGAATGCGGCCTGTCTAACCTGCCCGTCGGCGGTCCAGCCAGCGAACTCGATTTCAGCGACCAGCTCTGGCTTCAGCCAGACGATGTCTGGGCTTTTCTTCGGCGCACCGATCCCCGTGAACGGCGATTTGGAAGTCTTCTTCTCTTCAAGGCGTGGAAGCAATCTGTCTAACACGCTCGCGCGGTATCCGGTACCGACGCGGCCCACGTAGACAAAGTATTCACCCCGATTGACGCCTACCAATAGCGACCGGAACTTGTCGTTCGTGGTGGCATAGGCCCCGATGACGACCTCATGCCCTGCCCGGCATCTCGATTTCCCCCAGGTCTTCGTTCTTCCGGACTCGTAAGTGGCGTCTGCTCTCTTTGAGACGATACCCTCTAGAGAGAGCTTACATGCCGATTTCAAGACCGCGTCCCCTCCGGTTTCGAAATGCTCGACAAACCTCAGACGCGGATCGTCACCGGCATCGGCGAGAAAGGTCGCTAGCCGTTGCTTCCGCTCAGTCAGTGGCAGCTCACGCAGGTCTTCGCTACCCTCGAACATGAGGTCAAAGGCGAAGTACACAAATCGTCGGTTTTCCCTTCTGAAAGCGCGGCCTGCAAAGCAGCAAAATCTGGAGCGCCGTTCTCATCAAGGGCACATATCTCGCCGTCGAGAATTGCATCTGGAAGGTTTTCGCCGGATTCGACAATCGCGGAATATTTCCGCGTCCAGGCCAGACCCTTTCGGGTCTTCAATGTCACCTTTCCGCCCTGAATGCGCATCTGGATGCGATAGCCATCGAATTTGATCTCGTGAATCCAGCCATTGGCCGAAGGCGGCCGTTCTAACGTCTCGCACAGTTGCGGAGGTACAAAGTCCGGCATGTCGGACGCCTTGGCCCGCTTTGCAGGCTGCGTACTGAATTTGGCACTGGCTTTCCGCGCATCTGCAGCTAGCCCTTCGTTGCTGTCCCAAACAGCGTCAGCCTCGACAGCGCCGCTCTTTGTCATGAAGGGTCTTGGCTTCCGCCCCTTCCCCGATGCGATTGCTTCCATCGTTCGACCGGAGGCAACGGACGTGTCGTTCTCTTCCAGAACAGCCGCGCCGTCCTCTTCTACCGAGTATTCGTCGTGATGCTTTATAAGCAGCCAGTTGTTCCGCTTTTCCCCTTCTCGTCCTCGCATCCTGACCAAGACGAAACTCCCGTGAAGACGGTCGCCCTCTAGCGCAAACTTGAAGTCACCTTTGGCGAGCGCCTGCTCCGGACTCTTGCTTCCTTCCGGCTCCCAATAGCCTCGATCCCAAAGCATGACTGTGCCGCCACCGTATTGTCCCTTCGGAATGGTGCCTTCGAAATCCCCGTAGTCGAGGGGATGATCCTCGACCTCCACGGCCAGTCGCTTGTCATGGGGATCGAGCGAGGGACCTTTTGTCACTGCCCACGATTTGAAGACCCCGTCCATTTCGAGCCGGAGATCGTAGTGAAGACGGGTGGCGTCATGTTTCTGGATGACAAACCGGCGCCTGTTTGAAGGCTTTACAGACGCTTCCCCACTTGGTTCGGGCGTCTTTTTGAAGTCACGTTTTGTGCGGTAGGTGGTAAGGTTATCGACCATGATTGATCTCGATCTCGGATGAGAGTCGAAATGCCGATCACGCATCCAAAGTTCCCAAGCCGCATTTGTCCGGAGGAATGCAAGGCCGCAAGAAACCGATCGTTGGGATTGTGAATGATAACAATTGCAACGCCGTCTTGATTGCCATTCATGGTTCCGATCATCTCCCCCATCGGTAAGATTGCAACGTCATAGGATTTCCGTTCTGAAGGTCGGGTCACGGCCGCTTAGCCGCTTAACTAGTCCCCGAGCGTGGTGAGGGAGACGGCGCGATGCCTACTTGCGGCCGCCCCCACCCTCTCCTGGCTGCCGCGCCCGTGGACCGTCGTCTAAGGCTCCGCCTAGTGCTATCGGCGTCGCCTTGCCGCCGGTTGGATTTGGTTGAGATTCTCGGAGCGACTTCAGCTGGTGTTGAGCGTTCCATTCTTCATCGCGTGCTCGCAGCAAGGATATGTAGCGACTGCGAAGCGTCACCATGTTGATCTCACCCTGCACCCATTCCTCAAGCCATGCTTGAAAGTCCAAGGACCTCTCAACGGGTATTCCCGCTTTCTCAGCTCGCCTGAAGGCTCGGGAGACGATCGCGCGGCGAGCCTCGATTTCCATATTGATCCCTCTAAAAAGTGGAAGGGGCTTGGCGGGCGCCGCCTACCGATCTTGATGGTGGGTCTAATTCAGGACAGCACTTCTCACGGAAGAATTGGACGCTATTTCAATCCCATCACCAACTGGAGACAGCTCAATGACGTCCTCCAATGGGAATCGGTACGCGGCACCACCGGCGTCGACATAGAGGTACCGGTCGTCCAGGCGCAACCCAGCGACCAGAAGATTTCGTCGATCGTCGCAGTCCATCACAGATAATACGAACACGTGCGTACTCAATCCGATGTTGATTGAATTATCTTGAATAAATATTGATTAACGTATCCATAACTACATGAAACAAATACTTTTTTATATTTATATTTGTATTTTTTAATTTTTACTTATACTCACAAAGGTCGGTGTAGTCCTCCTGAGCAAACTCCTCACTTGCCCGCCCCCGAGCGGGTATTTTTTTACAGCCGAAGTGTTGGCCTGGGGACAATAGGTGCCCCCAATCTTACGCACGCGGCAACAGCCAACCCACAAGTCTAACTTGCAATCGGTCATGTTTTGAGTATGCTTCTCGCCGAGTGACACAACCAATAGGAGGCGTGCAATGGCAGAATTCTTTATCTCGCACGCCACCGTGGCCTGAGATTTCACTTCCCTGGGACAGCAGTAAGGTCTGTCTAAATTTCAAGCTGATATCTTAAGCGGACTGGCGGTTCGCGCGGAGTGTGTCGGACAGACTCCTCCGCTTATCATCTCCATGCTTGAAGAAGGCGCGGCTGAAATGTCGCGATCCATCATGAGAACAATTGGAACGACGGGCGTCGACGAAACGTCTCGTCCAACGGTACGACCACGCTCAGCGGCGATTGGATCTTCGGCTTCGATCTTCGGGTTGATCGCCATCCTCATTGGCCTGAACCGACAAATCGACAAGACCACCATGCTATCCGACTGGCTCAGGAAGGATATTGGTAGCCTGTAGCACAACGTCGAGCGACCTCGGGGTGACAACCCTGAGGTCGCGTTAAGCTTCCGACCGCGCGAGACTGGAACAGAAATCTCACCTACCTGACAGATGCCAGCTATACGCGGCGAGGTTCCGGCCGTGGTAGTCAATCTTTGTGCTCAGGCATCGCTTTTAGCTGATCCTCAGTCCAGCCGGTCACAGCATGGACTTCGCCGTCCTCATCCCGCATGAAATCCAAATCGCTGATCGGGACCGATACCGGTTTCGCACCGATACCAAGGAAACCGCCCACGTCGATCACAACGGTCGCATTGGTACCGGCCCCATGCACATGATCCACGCTGCCAACCTTGTCATCGTCGGCGCCGTAAACAGATGCACCTTCAAGCGTAGCAGCGGTAAGTTCATCGGATGTCAGTCGAACGTGGTTTGTATGGTCCATGCCAGGCTCCTTTTGTTGAAACAGAGCAACCCGTCCTTGGGGTGTTTGTTCCAACGCCTCGCCTCGTTCAAGACCAATCGCCCCGTGCAGGCGCTTCGCAAAATCAGTCGATGACGTACTTGGCCTGCCGCATCTCTACAGCCCTCTTTCTTGCAACGTGCTCGCTCCACTACCGGCTCAATTAATAATTTAGTAAAGGTACTTAAAGCTTGCATCAAAGCAACAAATCGGCTGTCCTTGCATGGCTTCTCTGATGCTGGGCGAGCCATCATGAAGACCCTAGACGCGCGATTTCGGTTCTCAGGCGAGCGGCGGCAGGTAACTGCCCTCTTCTACGATATAGTTGGATCGACAGAGCTTCTTCTGAAGAGCGACCCAGAAGAATTCTTCCGCTCCGTTTCGGCCCTTCATCAAAACGCAGAAACGATCATAACGAGGCATGGCGGCTTTCTTCATCAGCGCCTTGGCGACGGTGGCTGCTGTTTTTTTGGATACCCCGAACAAGCCGAAGATGCTGCCGAAAGCGCAGTTCAGTCCTCGCTGGAATTGATCGAGCTTAGCGCCAAACCCAAAACAAAAGCCCGTCTCTCCTTCAAGCTGCGCATCGGAGTTGCGACGAGCCTCGTCGTGTTTTCCTCAGAAGGTAACGAGATTATAGGCACAGCGCCCATTCTGGCCGCCCGTCTGCAGGCGGAGGCCGATCCGAATTCTGTGTTGGTCGCTGACTCAACTTTCCAACTAACCCGCAGCAAATTTCAATATAGCTTGTTGAGAGAGGCTAAACTCAAAGGTTTTGACGACCCTATTGGCCTTTGGCGACCCCAAGGCCGGTTGGATGAGTCGCGTGGAGGAGTGCTGCCGCTGGACCTGAACAGGCCCATCAGGGGCCGAGAAAAGGAGCTGACGGCACTCTCTAAAGCTTGGGACGCAGCCTGCGGGGGTAACGGGAGCGCGATAGCGCTAGTCGGTGAAGCAGGCATAGGTAAGTCGAAACTAGTCCGCGAGTTTGCGGATCGATTGGCGAAGACTCAGCATGATATCGTTGTGTTTCAGTGCAATAGGCGCCTGGAGAGCCAACCGCTGCATCCGTTCGTCGCCTTTCTTGAGGCCGTGGTGGGAACCACTGTTCTGAGGAATGGGGACGGGGCAGCTTTCATAGCGGCTCTCCGGTCAACTGGCAGGGAGTTAAGCGAGGCCCCGGCGGCCACGATCCTTTCTTTCACCGCTGAGCAAAAATCTGGCAACCCAGGACAAATTCGTACGACCGATCTGTCCGGCCGGGCATTCCGACAGGAGGTCGTCGAAGCTGCTGCTCAGCTGTTGACGTGTAAATCGACCGGCACCCCAACGCTTCTGGTATTTGAAGATGTTCATTGGGCCGATGGGATGACCGTTGAGCTGATGGATCGCCTTGGTTCGCTAGCTCACAAGCTCCCAGTTCTTATATTGCAAACTTCACGAATACGGAGATCACTGGCAGCCACGACCGAAATAGAACTCACTGGCTTGGCTGCGCCTGCAGTCCGGGATCTGGTGGCCTCAATTTGGGGTGACCTTCCCCCGACGGGACTGTCGGACTTCATTCTCGACCAGTGCGACGGGATGCCCCTCTACGCTGAGGAACTGACCGATTTCTTCCGGGGACGGCACGCACTGGGCAAGGGAACGTCGGAATGGAGGGGACTGCTACTCGATGGTGGCGTGACTTCTCTCAACGATCTGCTGTCGGCGAGACTAGCGTCAACTGGCGCCGCTCGAAAGGTCGCCCAGTTCGCTAGCGTTATCGGTCGTGAATTCAGCATCCCCCTGCTCACATATGTTCTTGAGGAAACAAGTCACCAGGCAGTCGATGTCCATATCGAGCGGCTGCTTTCGCAAGGCATCATCGAACCAATGCCTACGGCTCCCCGGACTTATCAGTTTCGCCATGTTCTGATGCAGGAAGCTGCATATGGGAGCCTCCTGAAAAGTGATCGGCGACGAATACACCGGCGGATTGCTGACTTATTGATCGAAGAACGAACCCCAAGCTTGCCTGCAGCGATAGCTGCCTGGCAGTGCGCCGAGGCTGGCCTGCATGGTGCCGCTGCCAGGTTCGCGTTAGCAGCGGCGGAGGCCAGCGTGCTTCGATCGGCAATGCACGAAGCCAATGTTTCCCTCACAATCTGCGCCGAAGCGATAAACAACGTTTCTTCTCGCGAAGCCGATCGCACGGACCTCACATTGGACCTGCTCAAGCTCCAAGGAGTGGTTGCCACAGCCCTAGAAGGCGAAGGCTCCGAGATTGCGCGACGGATCTATTCGCGAGCGACACAGCTATTGCGAAAGCAGCCTGCCGCCATTCGTGAGAGACATTTTCCTTTGTATTGGGGCTGGTGGTTCACCGCACCGAACATCCAGACCCAACAATCTCGCGCACGGATCCTTGTGGAGGACATGCAAGCTGTCGACGACCAAGAAACAAAGCTTCAGTCGTACCACTGCGGGTGGGCTACTAGCTTCCACGCAGGTGAACACAACTTCTGTCTCGACTGCGTCGCGAAAGGCCTAGAGCTATACGATTCTTACCGGGCGGTCCGGAACCGGCCCTTCTTTGGTGGACACGACGCCAAGGTTTGTGGGCTCGGCGAGAGTGCCCTTTCTCTCCTGCTTCTCAACGAGATCGACGCGAGCGAGACTGCAATCCAACAGTGTTTGGATTGGGCCAATTCGACCGAACATGTCGGGAGCATCGTTCATGGGCTGTACTACGCGATCGTACTTCGTCGGTGCCAGGGACGGTACGATGATGTCTATGCATTAGGGGAGAAGATGCTGACGCTAGCTGAAGAGCATGGCCTGGCAGCAAGTCAAGCACGGGCCAACATGTACTGTGGGTGGTCGGAGCTAATGACGTCCTCCGACGGAAAAGGAGGCAAGCGCTTTGAAGAAGCCCTTCAGCTTCAACAGCAACTTGGAACTGACGACAATTTCTCCATGCACAGCGACATGCATGCACAGGTTCTTCGAAAGCTCGGCCGAAATGACGAGGCGCTCGTAACCCTACAAAATGCTATCGATGTCGGGCGTAGCAGCGGCCAGCTCTTTTGGCTCGCTGAGTTGTACTGTCACAGCGCGAAACTGAAGCATGGCTTAGGCGAAAGGCCATCGTCGATCAAAAGGGATCTGGCAAACGCAATTAGGATAGCCGAAGGTCAGAAAGCCACCTGGCTTGCAGAAAAAGCGAGGCACGAGTTGGACGTTTTTTCCGACATGATCGGGTAGTGGAGGCACGGACTGGACGGAGAGCTGCTGGATATCGTCTTTGATGCTCAATTTCGAGCACTGCCCGACCCGTGGCAGACAGCGAAGACAATTTTATCTCGTAAATCAGAATTTGGTATCACCAGATTGGGCTCCGTTACCAATCTGGATTGGATAGGAATCCCAGTTGTTCAAGCAGTCCGCCCCCAATCTTTGTCCGTGACCGTGAGCCAAGGCAAAGGGCTGACCACTCCCTTGGCCGCGATCTCGGCACTGATGGAATCCCTTGAAGGTTGGGCATCAGAACGCATCGATCCGTGCTCAATTTTCACCGCGCCCTTCCGCGAAAGCAATAAACGAGGGCTTTGGTCGCACCTTGGATTCAGAGATAGCGACGAAACGCTGAGTTGGATCGATGGGGTGGACTTGTTCTCGGGCCGGAAAACCCCGGTCCCGCTGGGCCTCGTGGATACAGTGTACACGATGCCTTCGCCTCACCCAGGGTGGGTTCCGCGCGACACCACAGGCCTCGCCGCTAGCACGAGCATCCAACACGCCGTCAGTCATGCCTGCTTAGAGCTTTTGGAACGTCATGCACGCTGTACGGCTCTCAAGACTCCGCATTTTTTCGACCGTTTTCAGATTGATACGCGTTCCGTGACTGAAGGCGTTCCCGGGGAAATAGTCCGCAAGCTCCATACAGCGGGTTTCGTGGTTGGCATTTGGCGGATTCCAACTCAGCACGAATTTCCAATCTACTGGGTTCATATCATGGAGAACGCGGAAAGGGCGCCGTTTGCTCCTCTGCCCGCTGAGGGATTTGGGTGTGCCTTCACCCACGATGGTGCGCTGGCCAGTGCCCTTCTTGAATCCTGTCAGTCGAGGTTAGGAGTCATTTCAGCAGCCCGAGAAGATGTCAGGACCGATCTCTACGGCTATCCAGATGCTTCCGAGCTGGCGGGTTGGCGGACGCAGTTAGCAAGGGGCGACCGGACGTATCAGGCAGACGCAGACAATGGCCCTGCGAGAGATCCGATCAGGCGGATATTAACTGCTTTGCAACTCGCTGGTGCCCAAGCGGCTATTCTCGTCCACCTCCACTCCGATGAGCAAATTCCGCTTCATGTGGTGAAAGTAATAGCTCCCCCATTGGAAACCAATCCGGAGTTCGACCTTGCGCAATGATGTGGTGGTTTTCCTTGGCCCAACCATCAGCGCCGCAGAGGCGTCGCAGCATCTCGACGCGCACTATCTCCCTCCAGCAGGATGTGGAGATGTTGTTCGAGCGGTAGTTGATTATGCTCCTTCCACAATCGCCTTGATCGACGGAGCTTTTGCCCAATCACCAGCGGTGCGCCATCAGGAAATCCTTTGGGCGATGTCGAAAGGTATACGGCTATACGGTGCAGCGAGCATGGGCGCCCTGCGCGCGGCCGAGCTGGCGCAATTCGGCATGATGGGCCATGGTCTGATCTTCAGATGGTATCGGAGAAACGTTCTGGCCGACGACGCAGACGTAACGGTGCCCATGGCTCCCCCGGAAATGGGTTCCAAAGGGATAGGCGAAGCGCTGTTCGATATAAGGATGACGCTGAAACGAGCTGAGCGTGAAGGCCTCATAGACAGGAGAGTTCGCCTGCAACTTGAGGAGCTATCACGTTCCCTTCACTTCATGACCAGAAGTTTCCGAAAGCTGATGTTGATTGCTGAGGCAAACCTTAGGGACATTGATCAGCTTGCCGGTTTAAAGGAATGGGTCAGCCATAGATTCGTAAACCAAAAAAGAACTGATGCCGTTGGTTTACTCAATTATCTCAGTACCATCGCCCCTAAGACAGCACCCTCACCAACCAGCCGCGATTTTACACTTACAGAGGCATTTGCTTACGATATGGATTACTACAATCTGTCGGACGCAATCTTGTCAAAAGGCGCGTTGTAGTGGTACGTTACTTTATCGCTTAGTTTAGGGCAATGAGCGGTGGGGGCGGCGTTGGATGCTATTACACATCCAGGAGACGCAGATGGGGCAGCTTTCGCGCCGTCCCTGGGAACCCGATTCCTCATTTTTCCGCAGCCGCCATTTATTCCAGGGTATGAAAAACCTGAGGTAGTGTGGATCGGAGCTTCTGCGGGTCCAATTCTCGGTGGGCCATCGGATAGCCGGATGTACGTGGCAGATCCGATAGAGCCGAAAATACCTTACGCCTTGCCACGCCTTCCCCCTTATCGGGGATTTTTGCAGCCTCCGGTAGAACCCGGACCCGATGGGCATTTTGATCACATCGGTCCCGGATCCCCGGGGTTCCTTTCTACACACAGCTATGCGTGTGCACGACGCGTTCTTGATATCTGTGAAAGCTACGTTGGACACTCAATCGCTTGGTTTTTTGAACCAACGGTGGAGCGGCTAGAGATAATTCCCCGCATTCAACATTGGGAGAACGCCCAGTCCGGGTTCGGCTTCCTCGAACTCGGCGAGAGCGAGCCGGAAAACGCAACATCATGCTTTGCGCTGAATTTTGATGCGATAGCCCACGAGATGGGCCATCTCATTTTGCTAAGCGAACTCGGAATACTTGAGGGCGATGGACGCGGATGCGATTTCTTCGCCTATCATGAATCCATAGCGGATTTCATATCTTTGCTCGGGCTACTTCAATTCGACACCGCTGTTGATCGGCTACTCCGTCGAACGAGGGGCAACCTTCTCCTACACAACGAACTCGACCGGTTCGCAGAATTGAGCGATGAGAAGCAGCTTCGATCGTTCAATAATTCACTCAAGATGGGTGACGTCAGCAATGAAGTTCACGATCAATCGAAGCCTTTCGCAGCCGCGCTCTTCGATTGTTTGATTGAGGTCTATCAATCGCTTCTTTTCGAACACGGCTTATCTGATCTGAATCCGAAGCGCTTTTCAAATCTGCGGCAACAATTGGCGCCTGCACTCATAGACGAGGCGTTGCGGACGTCCGGATCATCCTACGAACTGCACCACTTCGCCATCAAGGCCGCCCTTGAAGAGGCACGAGATATCGTCGGGGCAGCTGTCATGCGCTCATGGGATTACCTCGAACCGGACAGCGTCACATTCGGAGGCGCCGCAGAGGCTTTTCTCGCAGCCAGCTATCGGGGACGTGGCATCGCTTACATTAACCAACTTGAAGATTGCATGAGGTGGCGTGAAATTCTTTGACATTTATAGGGAGACATCGATGAGCTGTAATGACGACATCCCAGCACCAGCGACAGAACGCTACGTAGCTGATGCTCTGATACTTTATGGCGTGAAGTTAAACGAGAGAAATGGCTTTGCCAGTTTCGACATTGGCGAAGACGACGATAGCACAGTCAGGTTGCAGTTATTTCAAGGGAAGACCGAGTGTACGGCAGACCAGTATTCAGTCGTGCTTGCCTATGGGTATGCTTTCGAAGGCCATTGTTACCGATTTGATACAAATCGAGTTTTTCTAATCCGGAAAGAGGCGCCGAAGGAGGCCGTCGGGTGTGGTTTTGAGGGCTTGGGCTACAAAATGTGGCGAATTCGATCATCAACCGAGCTACTTGAATTAGCTACGAACTTCGGCGACGCGAGGTCGTTGATTCTTGATGCAAATCTACCGGGGAAAAGATCTC
This sequence comes from Rhizobium sp. IBUN, assembly GCF_000510625.1. NCBI lineage: Bacteria > Pseudomonadati > Pseudomonadota > Alphaproteobacteria > Hyphomicrobiales > Rhizobiaceae > Rhizobium > Rhizobium sp. IBUN. Next base: position 26,592 of record NZ_AZNV01000037.1, on the reverse strand, counting down.
CAAGTTCCTACGCAATCACCCTTAGGATGGCGCACCGTGACGGTCGTCTCAACCGCGATTGATGGAGAGTATGATGAGCTTAGGCGTAAAAATAGTCGTTCCGGGTCAATGGAGCCAATTTTCGATATTCGATGTAGATGGCAGCGCTGATTGCGAAGATGGGGCCGGGAAAAAAATCAAGAACCGGGACGTCACTAACGTAACATTCGACGTCACTATTGACGGACAGGCACCAGATGATCCAGGCGAAGTTGAAGTAAGCGGGCTTGCTCCGGGTAGCAACGCAAAGACGGTCAAGTCATACCCTGTTACCAAAAGGGGCGGAGTTATAACCTTCCCAACCGATGGGGTCGTTTATCCGATCCTAACTACGCTTGAGATGATCCATGCAACTCCCGACTTTGATACATTTGTCATTGAAGTGGGAAATAGGTTCAGGGCGCTGGCACCGCAAGGCAAGCCTTCTAGGTCGGCAAAAAAAGGTGACCATCAAGAGTGAAGGAGCCCGCCTCCCTCCGTGGCCTCGATGAATTGGGCCCCGGCTGACCCCTTGAAGAGAATGTTCGGCCAACCACCGCTCGGGAGGCTGCCATTCACCGATGCGGTCTTCACTTTCGAAAGGTCGGTTCCGAAAGCAACATCTCAAGGATGGTTTCCATCGTTTGGAGATAAAGCTTAACCTCACGAGCTTCTGACTGGTTTGGGCTATGTGCCCGCCCTGTAAGCTTGTCGTGGATGGCCTCCAACAGATCGCCCGCTCTTTCTAAGATAATGAGATCGCCAGAAGATGAGCCACCACCTTCGCGTTTCGCGAGGGCGTGTTTTATTCTCATACGCCTTGTGATCCCGTTTCGGCTGTCCTTAGCGGGCGTGAAACCAGGTTTTCCTCTTATTTCCTCATCTGGAGCCAGTGCGTGCAGGACTTGGGAAATCAATTCCCGCCCTGAATGAGCGGCTTGTCGTGTCGCGTCTTCGCGTCGATCTAGAAGGGCGTTCCACGCACCTCGCCGCAAGGCTTGTAGCTGCGAACCCAGCGACTGAAGCCGGAGATCCAGCTCGCTCGTCCCCCCTCGCCGCAACGCCTCATGTCCGGCCTCGGTTATTCGCAGCCAGTTTTCTGGATCTGATAGATCCTCGTACGTTGGTTCGAGCAACCGGCTAGCCAGAAGTTCTTCCAAAGCGCTGGCTGCCTTAGCACGCTCGTTTGTTTCCAAACGACGCCCAAGCTCCGCTTCCAGTCCGCCCGATTGGTGCGGCCGCCCCAGCACGTTGATCTTGTGTGCCACGCGGTTTTTGGCAAAGTGCCCCAGTATGGCCAGACCGAAGTCCTCATGCGTCTCTGCGGGTTCACTTCGGGCCGCAGCTCTGAGCTTGAGGGTTAGGATAGAGTTCTCCTGCGCCCCCGCGACCGTTTCTTCCAATGCCGCCTCCAAACCCAGCCCAGAATGATACCTTCCCTCGCGAGAAAATATGCGCAAAACCTTGGTTTTGATGTCACCGAACTCGGCAAGTAGCATCGCCTCATGGGCGGCTGCTCCAGTTGGATCATTTTCCAGAACTACACGGACAGCTTCGTTGGAGGCGGATATAGCAGCCTCGGCGCAGCTCTCCATGATGAGCATCGAATGCCTTGAACTGCCTGTACGCCCCGCACCGCTCGCTTCCATGTCTTTCAGGTGAATGGCTCGGCGGAGAGCATCCCAGTGTGCCTCGATGGCAAATTGCACGGTACTCCGGATATCATCGGACTTGCCCATCTTGGTCCCCTGAGCAGGCCGTTACCGGCTTGCGTGTCTGAATGGCGCCGCTAGCGCCCGTTCGAGTTGGCATCGCAGGCGTGCCACTGCATCTGATAGCCATACTCGTTCTTGTGGCCATAGCACCAACCGACCCGATCCAGCTTAGCGTCAAGCTCCGAACGCCGGTCACAAGCCCGCTTAGTTTTCGCGCTATCAGGTTGCGTACTGCCGCGACACTCGCCGTTTTCGTCATGCCACTGCCGGATCAATCGAACTGGTGTCTTCTCACCCTTGTCAGTCGTGATTACCTTACTGGATTCGGCCTCAATCCGCTGTGTCATGGGATTCCAGGTCATGCTGAATGAGGCGATGCCGGAGGAAGTCCGCTTACGCGCAGGTGCCAGAGCGAACCACTCGACTTCACCGGACACCTCGCAGGTGATAGCGCAGGTCACCGTCTCCGATCCGGGACGAACGCTGTAGGCGCGGTTCGGCCATCGATCGGCGAAGGTGTTCTTTTCAGCCATAACCTCATCGAGAGAGACGGACTTCCCGTAGTAATCCACATGGTCGCAGTATGAACGCCGCATGAAGCTCAATGCCGACCCATTTTCGGCTGACCAAGCGTTGTGATAGCGCTCCACGAATTCCAAGGTTTGCTTCCGACTATCCGGAAGCGAGGCTGATGCTTGCTCTTCGGGAGGCGCTGAGGGCGGCGGAGGAGCAGGAGCTGGACCATCCTTCTTTGCGATGTCCAGCCCACCCACGGGCGCGTAATCTTGTACTGCGCCATTTCACTTGACGTCAGATAGCGCATGTCGTCGCTTCCGACCGAGAGACTGATCTGGAGCAGGTCTGCACTTACGCCCATCTCTCCAAGGTATTTGATGATCTCGGCCGTCATTGCCTGCACGACTGCGACTGCGGTATTGCTGTCGAAACCGGCAGCCGCCGAGAAGCTCGATTGATGAACGCCTATCGATCCCGCCTCGGCGATTCTGCTCACGCCCCCCACGAACGCCAAAGCACAGGCAGACGCGCATTCAGATGACCGGAGCTGCAGGGTGTTCGCGCCCAATGCCCTGATCATTCGTCCGAACTTGATGGCAGCAACCACGTTGCCGCCTTTCGATTGGAAAGTGATGAATGCGGGCTTTGACTGCAAATACTCGGTAACTAGCCCGGAAGGATCGTCTGATTGCTCGAACTCGCCCTTTACGATCAGCACCGTCTTGTCACCAGACAGAGACAATTGCTCATAGGTAATCTGGGATGCACACTCTCTGCAGCCAAAAGCAGTGAATACAAAAGACCGATCGAAACGGCCTACCGCATGGCTACCCCCAACTCACCTACTCACGCGCAAAGAGAAGTCTAAAGCAGAAAGGTTTCTCGTCAGCAAACGCATAAGCGAGGATCAGTCACCATTTATTGTGTTTCCCAGGGTACATCTAAAAGCTGTGCTTACGGCAAAATTGCTCGAACTGAGTTTGGAAAGTGGTCAGGTTTCTCTCTTTTATAATGTGCGTTTGCGTCGCTGCTCTGCTGGTTCTGAACTACGGTGTTGGAAACGCAACGAACTTCCCGTGCTCCGGCCGTAAAGGCGGGGTCAATCATTGCCAGGGCTCAACGTTCATATGCAATGACGGCTCAGTGAGCGCCAGTAAGCGGAACTGCCAAGCCGAGATGGGCGGCGCGGCGTTACTGGGCGCAGGAACTTCTGAAATGGCCCCAAGCCTCACGGGCTCCTGCGACTGCGACAGCGGATCGTATTGTATTGGGCCGCGCGGAGGCCACTTCTGTTTAACAAACTCTGGTAAGAAGAGTTATCTTAGGCAGTGAGTGGGATAGGAAGGAGAGAGGATGATGGCTAAATCAGCACAAGACGTTTTTGCCGAAACCATGACTCCCGAGATGATAGAGGCATCCGACTTACGGGCCAAGGAATTGCTGGAAGAATATGGCACTCCAAAGCTTCGGAAAGCAATCGACCCGACTCGGGAGCGTATTACGAAGAAGATGAGTAAGAAGCAGGTTTAAGTGGCGCGGTGAAGCGGACGTCCCTATGGTGCTCGCTCATTTCCATTTCGCTGCCCACTGCCGAAGCTCAAACTTCGCCTTTTCGGGCCACGATTTCACTGCCGGAGCGACCTTGATCTTCTGGCCAGACGGTTTCCAAGCTAGGTAGACGGTCCTGGAAGCGAGATCGGCGACAACTACGGCTTCTTGATCCCCACACATGTGCCGCGAACACGTTGTTCCTACGAAAAAATCGCCTTTAAACTCCCCAGAGCCCACTCCAAGCAGGATATCGTTGACCAACGCTTTATCCGACCCCGCCAGTCGGTTGATCTGATCGGCCACCTCAGCGTAGTCAAGCAAGCCTGACGGATGCGTCACCGAACGTTCCCGCAGTTGGTCCCAGCCCTTCGATGTGTCGGCGACGAAGCTTTCACCCTGGACCTCCTTGAAGCCCGATGCGGTTGTCCACTCCCACTTTTGCCCTGGTTCATTCGGCGTCGCTCGGGTTGAGAGGGTGAGCATTCCGGCCGAGGGCACTACCGTGACGGGAAAGCAGGTATCCAATGGTCCATCAATACGTGGATTATGCCCATCGGGGAACGAGATCACAAAAGGCGACCCCTCACACGCGTTGCCCCCGGCCGACGAGGTGCCGACAGCCACAGCCGTTCCTTCGATGACGTGCATTTCGTCTATGTCGACGTAATAGTTCTTGAGGACCTCTCGGTCGTCGATCTGAAGGCTGTCTTGGCTGTCGGCACCCTTCAAGATGACGACATGGTGGCCGAACAGCTGCATGTCGAGGCTGGCGGCATAGGTGTGGCCGGATGCATAAACCCAAGCCATCAGTGCGATCGTGAGTATTCTTCCCCGAACCATTTTTCCCTCTCGCCCTCAAGCCCAATCCCACAGGGGAAGCGTATTCTGACCTTCTGCCAGCATCGACGTCACCACACAGAGACATATTCTGGCAACTCAGTCGATGGCGTAGTCAGCCTGCCGTATTTCTAGCTTTGTACCGCTCTCGGAAACAATTCTGAGCGTCCTGATCAAATCAGTCGCATGAAGGAGCGCGGCTGTACGTTGTTCCCCTCCCACATTCCCGATTTCGTTTGCCATGTCATACAATTCGACGACAGCATCGCGCGGAGTTCCACTTCCAGGAATGCCAACTCCTTCTCGAAGCTCACGGATCGTCACGATCGACCGAACGTCACTGTCTGTAAGCCTCTGGATTTCGTTGGCTGCCCGAAGCAGTTCTGCGATCAGCTCAGACACACTGTTCATTGAACTATCATGGGTTTTCAGTAACGCCGCGCTCCAGTTTGGCAACCCAACCGCGAGTAAGACCCCTGCTGAGGCAACGATTGGAGATCGCCACCTGTTCCCGCAGGAACCGACAGTCCTCTAGTAGCGTGAGGATCGTAGCTCTCACGTCTCCATCATGCCAAGCGAGGGCAAGGTCAACGGGATCAATTGGTTCAATGGAATTGCGTTCGGCAAGCATGTTCGCTCCGACATCTGTTCGGTAGGACACCGCGTTTTTTCAGGTCAGGCTCATTTACCCGGACGCTGCTGTCGCCATTCGCCCGCTCCGGCTAACCCCGGCACTCTGCAACAATAGCCACGCGGGCGAGTCGGGACAATGCACGTCTGTGGAAGAGAGCCTGCGCGATGCGCTGCAAAGAATGACTGAACCCGCGTGCTTTTGCGGTCACCACGAGGACATCGCGCCCTCTCCGCCCGGCACCTTGGCAGCTCCTACAAACAATTGGCTAGATAGCGCAAGCGACCGAGCGAAACATCGCTTATCTGCCAATACGAAAAGCGTGAACGCCGAGACCGGGGTTGCCGGTCACACGCATTGAGCATGGCGTGTCTTGATGATGGCTGCTCTCATATTGGGAAACACCGCAATGAAAAAGCTGGCATTCGCGGCTTTGACCGCGCTCCTAACCGCATCGTCATGCTTTGCCGAAGTTCGTTCCTACCAGAATGGCAATGAACTGTTGGCGGATTGCACGAGCAACAAACATCCCGAGCGCAGAGCGTTTTGCATCGGCTACGCTGAGGGTGTGGTGGACTCCTTGGAACTCACCCGCCAATTCACAGGCGTCGGGACTTGCGTACGCCTTGGCGTCACGGGCGGCCAAATCATGGATGTTATCAAGTACTTGCGGGAGCATCCCGAGACACGCGACAACGGCGCCGCCGGGCTTGTTGTCTCGGCCGTAGCTGCTTCTTTTTGCCCGGGAGACGACGCATGAAAACGCTGATCTCCATCGGCTTGGTGGTGGCCATTCTCCTTGCTGGATCCGTTGCCCTTCCGTGTGTCTTGGGCCGGGCCGAGGCGACACAAATGTTCAGATCCACCAAGCTAGAGATTTCGGCCAAATGCACCGCCACGGAGCAAAGCGACTCAGACGCATATGGCCGGATTGCCTACTGTTTGGGAAAGGAAACAGAGACTGGGGCCAACGTGCAGGATTTCGGAGTCGAGGCGAGCCAGCCGGGTTGGCCCCCCACTGAATCTGGCAAATCCGGCACCGCTACGTTCGCGATGAAATTCAGAAGCTACCTAGCCTTCTTGGCAAAAACAAAGATGCCTGGCAGCACGATCAGAAATAACAGGGCATCGACCACGATGGTTACCCCCATCAGTGGCGGCAAGTGTGCGCATTACAAGTGTTCGAGGACAAGGGGCGAGTTGGTGGCTTTTAGCATCAACTTTGACGCGACCGAGCATAGCAGGTTTTTGGCAATGCTCGCGGATGCAGCAAACGTGGAGTGAAAGTAGTGGTTACCTATGTAAATTCGCATAACGGCCACCGCCGCAAGCTTGGGAAATTCACCCCATTCCTAGGGGCGCTGTTCTTCGGCCCGGTGTATTTTCTGGCCAAGGGCGTGTGGCCTGCGTTCCTGATTATGGCGACTGTTTATGCCCCGCTCGTGCAGGTGTGGCCATTCTTGCTGTTCATCCAACTCATTGTTGCGTTCTTTGCCGCGGTAATCGTTCGGCGGCATCACATAAGCCGGGGCTTTATGCCCGAGGTGATCGCATGAAAGCGGACTTGCGGGGGTGCACCGCTGAGGCACTCGGCGAATATGGAATTGCTGCTTTGGGCATCGGCCCTGCAGCGTTCACCGATTACTCAGGCGACCAATTAGAGGAGACTGGTTCCGATGGCCCCGAGTGACCTATCGGCGTGGCTGATTGACGTGTTCGACACCACCGACATGGAGGAAGTAAGCCGGGTGATTGTTGAACTAATAGGCCACAACCCTTTCCAGGATGGCACCCGCATGACACCCGCCGCAGCGTGGGAACTCATGGAGGATCTCAAGAGGACCGTGGAGGCTGAGGAGAGAAACATTGACTGCTACGTCATCCACTAGGCGGCGGGCGTCTTCGCCCTTGTCATGGCCGCGTGCCCATCCGAGAGCGGGACTCCCCCAAGGTGTCAGACACCAACATGGCAGGTTACCGGATTCAAATTGCACGGGCACCCACAACTCGCTTCGGCCGCGTGGCACCGGCACGCGGCTTAATAGCACCCCCACACCCCAGGAACTGATATGAGACATTCACACCATTTGACGCCCGAGCAACGCACGCGCAATTCATGGGGTTCCATGCATGACCGTTGTTACAGCGCCAACACAGCCAACTTTGAACACTATGGTGGCCGGGGCATCATCGTATGCCCGCGGTGGCACCGAAACAATCCCCTCGGCTACTACAACTTTGTTGCCGACATGGGCCTGCGGCCGGAAGGCATGACCCTCGACCGGAAAAACGGCGATGGCAACTATGAACCAAGCAATTGTCAATGGGCAACCAAGTCCACCCAAGCATCCACCCAACGCCATTGCACGACGGGTGCCCGCCCCAAACTCACCCGCGATGAAATCCGCGAAATCTATGTTTCCGAGGAACGGCAGGTCGATCTTGCCGCCCGTTTCGGCGTGTCTTGCGGAAGTATCGAACGGATTTGGAAAGACAAGGGTCACACCGAACACACCCATGATTTGATGCGCCCGCTCAAAAGGCGCAAGTGATGGATTTTAGAGTCGAAATCGTGCCGGTCAAGTTCGCCAGAAGCGGGCGTACCATCAACACCATTCACGTGTACTTCGAGGGTGGGTTTATCGGCTCGGCCAACCAACCTCGGGCGGCCGCAAATATGTTGACGGACCGCAACGTGCCACTTGCCGACGCTCTGGCTGCAATCGATCGAGCAAGGGCTACGTACAAGGAAAAAGGCTCCTAAGAGGGAGCCCAAGTAATCACCTTACAAGAGAGAGTTCTAATGTGCCGCAGAACAAAGCTGATATCCATTTCGCTCGGTCTCGCCCTTGGTGCGGCCTCCGTCGCCCATGCCGGATGCACCGACTACGGCAACGGTGACTCCACCTGCTATGACTGGCAAAGCGGCAACCGCTACAGCATTCACCGCGACGACAATGGCGACATGACAATGAGGGGTTCCAACCTCGGCACGGGCTCCACCTGGCGGCAAACTTATGATGCTGACACGGGTCGCACCCGGGGCTACGACTCTGACGGCAATTTCTGGAGCTGCTCAAAGAGCGGCGTTTGCTACTAAAGCATGCGTGAACCGTGGCGGAAGAGCGAAATCATGACGTCAGGATCAACTTCTCAGTGAGCAAGAGCTGGTTCGAGAACTCACGTCGCGCTTTGACAGGTGCTACTCGACTGAACAAGAGCCTGATCATCGCGGTGGCTTAAGCGGAGCCAACGCCTGCATAAGAGCGTTTTGGTGCATTCCCGGCAGCACCAAGACCTTCAATCAGCGGTCCGGGACCTCAAGAACAAGATTTAGCCAGAGTGCCTAAATGTACGAGGATTTTCGGTATGGAGTGCCCTTTGCCAAGTGCCTACAAAGATCGATTTTTTGTGTCTCGCAGACCAGACGATACGTTTGCCGTGATTGATCGCAACACCGGCTACCCGGCGGATGTTGGTGTGACGTCGATCAAGCTGTTACAGGACGAAGCCGAGGAACTCGCGATGCGGCTGAACAGTGGCGCCTTCGCTGGCCTCTCAAAGAGTAAGGAATGATCCTATCCCACTGACGCATGACCTCGCCAAGCGTCATGCTGCCTTCCAGAAATTTCGGAGCGCAAAGCAGAGCCAAATGTGTGTGGTGGAAACCAGGAGCTGTTTAGCATCAATGAGACGCGCAAAGCGGCGCCCTGGGCGCTGTCGCAATTTTTGATGAAATGCGTGGCGCATGCGCCAATCGCCCCAAGGAGCGCTCTAAGCCGATGTCCGGGGCGAATTTTCGACGAGCGTTTTGCTTCGGCTGGGACAGCGAAGGCCTTCGAGCGTGCGATTTGGTTGGCAACCTCGCAGGCATCATCGAGAAATCGGGACAATTGCCTACGAAGTTGTTCGCGCTCCTGCTGCATAACGACAGGGCCGACATGGCCATCGATCTCGGCCTTGTGGACTTCAATCGCTTCGTCCGATGGCGTGGAAACGCCCCTCTCCTCGGCGAGTGCATAGAACTCCTCATGGGTCAGTTTCATGATCCATGCCGCCTGCCTGTCAGACATTTGGCCGCGCTCCACAGCGACAAGATTTCGTCTTGGCCTTCGCGGGTAGTGCTGTCGATGCTGTAAGGATACTGGGCTGGCATGCTGGTGGCCCTTCAAAGGATATCATGGCGACCTTTTCAACATTCGATCCCAACACCCCGCTCTTGAGCCATTGATCACAAAAGCAACGGCAGGAAACAGCAACTATTTTACCATCGCTGGAGACGGCGCCAAGGGAGAGCCCAAACTTTTGCCGCCCATAGATGCTTGGGGTGACGAATCTGATCAAAGAAGGTGAGAATTCCAAAACCAAGAGACCGTCGCAAACTCGGCACAACAGTCGACGCTATTGTTCCCGGAAGATGTCAACATATCGATGTCAGCGACAGCCGACTGTTCTTCGGGATTTTCTCGGGAATCTTCGCTCCAGTCGAGATATCACTGGACATTTTTCGTTGCGAAGTTGACCGGAAATTCTTTTGTGAAAATCAGCAGTCCCCTTGAACAATCAAGGGGATGGCTGGTGGGTGATGTAGGGCTCGAACCTACGACCCGCTGATTAAGAGTCAGCTGCTCTACCAACTGAGCTAATCACCCGTAACCGCCGTGTTGCGCGGTGTGAGGGGGCGTATAAACAGGATCGTTCGGCTTGTCTAGCGCCTGCCTGAAAATTCTTTGGTTAAATGCGAAGATTTTTGCGCATGGCTGAAATGCAATGAAATCAAAGGTCCAGCGTTCCGCTTGCGATGCGCACAGCCTGCCCGCCGATCCGGGCATTTGAGATCGTTCCGCCTTCAACATCCATGTGCAGATGAATGAAGGATGGCCGGCCCATTTCCACGCCCTGCTCGATCGTCATGCCATGGTGCCCGTCCGTCAGACGGTCGAAATAGTGAATGGTGCCGGAGAGCGCGGCGGCAGCCGACCCGGTCGCAGGGTCCTCCACGATCCCCATGCCGCTCGCAAACATCCGCGCATGGAATTTCGCCACATGGTTCACGCCGCCCCGGCAGTAGATATAGGCCGAGGCAAGCGCGCCATCCACGAAGGGAACGGTCTCTTCCCAAAGTTGCGGGTCGAACTCCATGTGCTGCGCGGCGCCGACGTCGTGCACCGGCACCATCAGGTACGGCACGCCGGCGCTCCACAACGACGGTACGTGGTTCTCAAAGCCGATCTCGGTCGTCTTCAACGACAAAGCATTGGCGATTCCAAGCTTGTCGAGCGGCATCGTGATCTGCTGCGACTTCCGCGGCAGGTCGAACTCGGCAAAACTCGCCTCGCCTTCCCGCAGGCGAACGGCGCAACGCACCGGTCCGACATTTTCCTCCAGCACCGAAACGAGATCGATGCTCGAGCCGCCATGCGCCTGCTCGGCGAGAGCGATCGCCGTTCCAACGGTCGGATGCCCTGCAAAGGGAAGCTCCCGCCCGGGCGTGAAGATGCGGATTCTCGCCGTGTAAGCGGGATTACCTGACGGCTGCACGAAGACCGTTTCCGAGAGGCTCATTTCCTTGGCGATCGCCTGCATGGCGTCATCGCTCAAATCGTCACCATCGAAGATAACGGCGAGCGGATTTCCGGCGAGCTTGCGGTCGGTGAACACGTCATAGACGCTGTAGCTTCGCCCCACATCGGCCTCCTGATGGTCTCGATCCTCGTTTCGCCAACCTGCCCGACCGGACGACCGAGCGCAAGGCGTTAAGCGCCGCGCCGTTCCCGGAAGTACCAGTCGATGACGGGCAGCATCGCAATATTGTAGGGGTGTGCCTTCGGGTCGGCCGAACGTATAGCAACCGCGCCGGCAATCTCCTTGTCGTCGGCAACCAGCATGTGTGCGTGGATCTTCTCTATCATGTCATCGGCGGTCAGGTCGAAGCGGAAGAGACGCAGCACAGTCACCGTGCGCCTGACATGGCTCGCGTAGTAGCGATCGCCGGCCTTGGCCTCGTTGAGGTCAAGCCCCGTCTCCTCCATCACCTCGCGACGCATATTGCCTTCGACGTCGCAACGACCTTCGCTGACGTCCTCTGGTTCGAGGGAACCGGCAGCGAAATAGACCTGGCCGGGATTGGCCGTATGGCTCCCCATGCGGATAGCCACCAGCGCGCCGTCCGAGGTTTCGAGGACCGGATAGGCGAACAGATGGATGCCGCCTTGCCGGCTCGGTTGGCGGCGCCACCACATGAATGTAGAAAACGGGATGACATGGCCCTCGCCTGCTATGCCGGCATCGGTTAGAGCCAGCCGCTCCTGAAAGACCATGCGGCCGTCGAACAGCGCCGGGTTTGCGGCCGTTTCCTTCGCCCAGTTCTCCCGGATCGCCTCGCGCTCCGCGACATAGAAGGAATGGTCCCCGGCGAGAACGCGAAGGTCCAGCCCAGCAATCGGAAATACGGTCTGCTCCGGCGGCCAGCCGGCGAAATCCTCGGAGAAATGCAGGTTCATATCAAATCCAGTGTCATGACAACGGGGCAATGGTCGGAGGCCTTTGGCCGGTCCCAGCCGGTGCGAGGATAACGCTCGACCTCCTGGCCGGGCGGGAAGGCCGTGCGGTAAGGCTGTCCATGTCGAACGATCTCCGGCAGGCGTCCGACATTCGTTCTGGCGAGCGCCTTCGAGAGCCAGATGTAGTCGAGCTGACACAGCCATTGCTCTTCGGGTCCACGGGCATGGTAGAGCGTCCAGCGGTCGAGCGGATCACGGCGGCGCACGACATTCTCCAAAAAGCCGTCGCGACTGAAGACGTCGAGCGCGCTGATGCTCTCGACCTGATGCTCGAAGCGGTAGCCCGTTTGGCGGCGCCCGATGACGTCGACGCGCTCCTGATAATCGTTCATGTCACCACATATAACGAACCTCTTGTCATCGGTATGACCGTGAAAGCGGTCCTCGATGATACGGCGAACCGCCAGCGCCTCGGCCCGCCGGATCGGCATGGTGCCGAGCCTGCTGTCGACGCCATTCGTGCGCGGCCCGTCCATCGACTTGAAATGGACCACGTAGAGCGACAGCGCGACGCCACCGATCTCGAGCTCCAGTTCCAGGCAGTCGCGCTTGAAGATCTTGTCGTCGATGCGGTTGGTCAGCGCCAATTGGTCGTTGAAAAGCCCCAGATCGCGATAGGTGAGCATTGCATGGCTCTTGATCTGCTTGAGCTCGATCTTCTGCCCGTCACGTGTCTCTTCCCGCATCAGGACTGCGACGTCGATCCCGCGGCTGTCGTTGCCCTCGACGAGATATTTTTGCCGGTAACCGTTGCCGACCATCCTGAAGAGATAGCCGTATTCGAAGGCTTGCAACGCCTCCATGTTGTCGACTTCCTGCAGGCAGAGAATGTCGGCGTCGGCGTCGGCAATCGCGAGCGCCGTCATCTGTCGGGTATCGTCGGTGGAAGCGATCACCCGCGCCTGCTCGAGCTGCTGGTAGACGCCTTCACTGCGCACTTCGAAAAGCTTGATGACCCGGTCTTGGCGCAACTGGTTGCGGAAGCCGGTAAAGTCGAAACGCGTCATGAGGTTTTCGACGTTGAAAGTGGCAATGCGAAGCGACATCGAACATTTCCAATTGGCGTTATGCCATTAGTAGTGGCTAAGCCCCGCTTCGGAAAGACGTTTCGCGATCAGAGACGCCAGGCGGCGCGCGCAATGACCCACACGCTTTCGCCGACCCGCAAGCGCTCACGGTTGAATGCGCGAAGCACCTGTCCGTCACCAAGCAGCAACTTCACGGCGTAGCGTTCGCCTTCGTAGAGGATCGACTCGACGCGCGCTGGAACGCCCTCACCAACAATCAAGACGTCTTCCTGGCGCACCAACACATCCACTCTCGGCTGGTGCCTCGCCTCGTGAGACAGCATGGGCTCGAGAGCGTTCCAATCGAGAAGCCTGATGTCACCAACCGGAGATGAAAGCGAGAGGATCGCACCGCGACCGATCAGCCCACCGACCAGCCGGCCCTCTGGCCGGGCGTAGATCTCCGCAGGCGGCGCAGCCTGCAGAAGGCGGCCCTCGGACATGACCGCAACATCAGTCGCAAGGGCCATCGCCTCGCTCTGATCGTGCGTCACATAAACCATGGTCGCTCCGGAGCGCTGGTGGAATTCGCGGAACGTTTCCTCCATCTCTTGCTTCAGGTGCCGGTCGAGATTGGCGAGCGGCTCGTCGAGCAGCACGACATCAGGTGACGAGACAAGGCAGCGGGCCAATGCCACGCGCTGTCGCTGGCCGCCGGAGAGATCGGCGGGACGCCGCTCGGCATGGTCGGCGAGCCTCACCGTCGCCAGTGCCTCCCGGACCTTCTGTCTGTAGGACTCGCCGGAGATGCCGCGCACTTTCAGAGGATAGCCGACATTGTCTGCGACGCTCATATGCGGCCACAGCGCATAGGATTGGAACACCATTGCCATGTTGCGCCGTTCCGGTGGTAGCGACCTCGAGGCGTCTGCAAGCAGCCGCTCGCCAAGATGGATAGAGCCGTCGGTTGGCGCCTCGAAACCGGCGATCATGCGCAGAACAGTTGTCTTGCCGCAGCCAGACGGTCCGAGCAGCGCCAGGAAGCCGCCATGCCGCACTTTCAGGGAGAAGTCGGCGACCGCCGCGCGCCCGGTACCGAAGTCCTTGGCAAGATGGTTGAGGATCAGTTCCGCCACGGTACGACTCCTCTCGGCAGGCGTTTTGCCATCAATTCCAGGAGAAGCATCATGAAGACGACCATAAGAACGACGAGCACGGAGAGCGCCGACGCGAGATCGGAACTACCGCTGTCGTCGAGATTGTAGATGGCGACGCCAAGCGTCTGCGTCCCGGCCGACCACAAAAGCGCGGAAATAGTCAGCTCATTGCAAGCGATCAGGAAGACCAGGATCACCGACGCGCCGGCAGCGGGCGCGATCAAGGGCACTATGATGTCGGCGAGCCGCCGGAAGAAGCCCGCTCCCGAAAGCCTTGCCGCCTCCTCCAGTGCCGGATCGAGCTGATGAAACGCACTGACGACAGGCTTCAGGCTAACGGCAAAGAAACTGGAGAGGTAGGCGATCAGAATGATCCAAATCGTTCCGTAGAGCGTCACATGCAGGATCGGAAGCGGTGCGGCAAACACCAGAATGAAGCACACGGCCATGACGATGCCGGGCAGCGAATAGGGAATCTCGATCAGGCTCGAAACGATCCGGCCCAGCAGGTCCTTCCGTCGGGTCAACGCGTAAGTCGTCAGCACGGTCACCAGGAGGAGACATAGCGCCGTCCCCGCCGCGAGAGAGAGCGAATTGGCGAAAGCCGTACGCGTGACCGCCTGACGGAAGAGAATTTCGTAGAAGGCGCTTGCCGACAGGGTCTTGAAGGTCAACGGCACGCCATAGGCCGGCACGAGTGCACCAGCGAGGAGAGCGAAGAATGGCGCTACCAGCATGACGAAGATGCAGAGCCAGAGCAGCGGCTGCAAAAGGAGCTTCCAGCGCCCCACCTCGAAGGCCGCGGTCGCGCCCGAAAGCCCGAGGACGCGGTAGTCGCGTCCGCGCAGGGCGCGATCCTGAATGGCAAGCCCGGCAACGGAAATGATCGCGATCAGTGCCGAAAGCACTGCAACGTCGCCGAAAGTACGGCTCGTAAAGGCGGAGAACTTAGTGAAGATAAGTGTCGGAAGCGTGTAGATCGAGGCGGGTATGCCGAGAATGGCGGGAATGCCGAAGTTGCCTGTACAGGATACGAAAGAGATTGCGGCACCGGCAATGATGCCCGGCAACGAAAGCGGCAGGATGATATCGCGGAAGACCCGAAAGCTGCCCGCCCCAGCAAGACGCGCCGCCTCGACACCATCGCGAGGCAACGCCATCAGGCCTGCACGGAGGGCGAGATAAACGAGCGGCGCGTGCTGTACTCCGTAGAGCAGCGAAATGCCCCCGACCGAATAAAGCGGCTGCGGCGATCCAAGCGGAGGCGCAAGGTGCAACGCCTTCAGCAGTGGGCTTGACGGCCCGGACATCTGCACCCAGGCAAGCGCCGTCACCTGTGGCGGGATCATCATCGGCAGGATGAACAGGAAGCTTAGCGCTCCCTTGCCGCTGATATCCGTCAGCGTCAGCAGGAACGCGAAGGCGCAGCCGATGGCAAGCGAGATCAGTGTGCCAAGAACGGCCGTGGCGAGCGTGTAGTAGGTTGCCGACCAAAGGGCAGGATCGCTGAGCACCGCGCCGACGCCGCCCTTTGCGAGCGCCGCAATGCCTGTCATCGCGAGCCGCGCTAGCGGCAGCACGCTAAGTATCAGGACAATGATAACGACAAAAGGAAACAGCCAAGCAGGCTGGCTGTTTCCAGGACGAACATATCCGCGCATCTGCTTTCCGGCGGCGATCAGTTCGAGCCGTAAATGCCGGAAAAGGTCTTGAGGTCCTGATCGGTAGTCTTCAGCGCCTCCGCGGCATTGACTGGCAGCACCTTGATGCTGTCACGAGCCGGGAAGCCTTCCGGCAGCTTCATGCCGTTGCGGGCGGGGATATAGCCGAGCTTGAGGAAGCCTTCCTGCCCCTTTTCAGAGAGCACGTAATCGACGAATTTCTTCGCCGCATCGGCATTCTTCGAACTTGCGAGAATACCGACCGGCTCCGTGACGGCGGAGGCGCCTTCCGTCGGGAAGACGAATGCGACCGGCGCGCCCTTAGCCTTTTCGCGGATCGGCATGTAGTCGACGATCATGCCGAAGGCTTTTTCACCCGAGGCAACCGACTTGAGCACAGCACCGTTTCCACCTGCGGCGGTCGCGCCATTGGCGGCAAGATCCTTGTAGAAATCCCAGCCGAGGCTGCTGACGCCGGCCAGCGTCTGCGCATGAATGAGGGCTGCACCCGACGTCAAGGGGCTCGGCATGGTCACGAGACCCTTGGCTTCAGCCTTCGTCAGGTCCTTCCAGCTGGTCGGCTTGAACGCGGCAGAGCTGTTGTAGACGATGCCTGTCGTGATCAGCTTGGTCGAATAGTAGTAGCCGTCACCGTCGTAGAGTGCCGCGTCGTAGCTGGCAGCTTCCGGCGACTTGTAGGCGAGCAGTTTGCCGGCTTCCTTCAGACGCTCGAGCGTCACCGTGTCGGCGATCAGCAGGACGTCGGCGACGGGATTGCCGGCCTCGATCTCCGCCTGCAGCTTCGCCATGATCTTGGGCGTGCCATCGCGCACCCAGTCTACCTTGACGTCCGGATTGGCTGCCATGAAGCCATCCACGGTTGCCTGCGCGTCCTCGTTCGGCTGGCTCGTATAGAGGACGAGATTGGCGGCGGAGGCTGGGATTGCAAGCAAGCTCGCTGCGAGTAGCGCGGCGGCGGAAACGATCGTCTTCATGATTGGTCCTCGGTGGTGGGAGACCCGTTCCTTAGCCATCGCGGATAACATGATTGTGACAGTCGGCTTCGGTACCAAGACGTCGGACATCTGCCCTTGACCCACCTTCCCCGCCCCTATCTTCTACCGCACCTTTTGACTTGTGCATTTTGGAGGAGCGCAAATGGAATACCGGCTTCTTGGCCGTTCTGGCCTGAAGATTTCGACCTTGACGATGGGCACCATGACATTCGGTGGCCAAGGCTGGGCAAAGATGGTTGGCGATCTCGGCGTTACCGAGGCACGCAGGCTTGTCGACCTGTGCATAGACGCCGGCGTCAACCTGATCGACACTGCCGACGTCTACTCGCAGGGTGTTTGCGAGGAAATCCTCGGCGAGATCATCGGCGGGCCGCGCAAGGACGGCGTTCTCATCGCCACCAAGGCGCGCTTTCGCATGGGAGACGGCCCGAACGACACCGGCCTGTCGCGCTATCACTTGATCGGCGCCTGCGAGGCCAGCCTGCGGCGCATGAAGACTGACGTCATCGACCTCTACCAGCTTCACGAGTGGGACGGGCAGACGCCACTGGAGGAAACCATGGAGGCGCTCGATACACTCGTGCGCCAGGGCAAGGTCCGCTATGTCGGCTGCTCCAATTTCTCCGGTTGGCATATCATGAAGGCGCTCGGCGTCAGCGAGAGGGAAAAGCGGGAGCGGTTCGTCAGCCAGCAGATCCACTACACGCTCGAAGCACGCGATGCGGAATATGAACTCCTTCCGATCAGCATCGACCAGGGCCTCGGTGTCCTCGTCTGGAGCCCGCTTGCTGCCGGCCTGCTTTCGGGCAAGCATCGACGCAACCGGGCAGCACCTGAGGGTTCGCGGCAGTTCTCAGGCTGGACCGAGCCGCCGATCCGCGATGAAAACCGCCTCTGGAATATCGTGGAAACGCTGGTGGCGATCGCCGATGAGCGCGGTGTCTCGGCAGCCCAGGTGGCGCTTGCCTGGCTGATCGGCCGCAAGGCGGTCACGTCTGTCATCATCGGAGGGCGCACCGAAGCCCAGTTCAAGGACAATCTCGCCGCGGCCGAGCTGAAGCTGACCGAGCAGGAGCGCAGTCGACTGGACGCGGTCAGCCTGCCGCCCGTGCTCTATCCGTATTGGCACCAGCTGAACACGGCCAGCGACCGGCTGAGTGAGGCGGACCTCGAATTGCTCGGCCCACACCTCAATCGATAGTTGGCTCTGAAGAGGTCGGCGGCTGATCAGCCGCCGATTTCACCGGCGATCAACGCACCAAGGCGGCTGATCCCCTCCTCGATCATTTGATCGTTCGCGCAGGAGAAGCTGACGCGGAAGGTGTTCTCACCCGAACCATCGGCGAAGAAGGCCTTGCCCGGGACGAAGGCGACGTTGGCCGTTTCCAGCGACTTGGCTAGCAGCTTCGCGCCATCCATGCCATCAGGCAGCGTCACCCAGATGAACATGCCGCCTTCGGGCTTCGTCCAGCTCGTGCCTGCAGGCATGTACTTCTCAAGCGCCGCCAGCATGACATTGCGGCGGTGACTATAAACCGACTTGATCTTGGCGACCTGTGCATCGAAACCGCGTTCCGCGACATGCGCGATCGCCATCTGATTGATCGTCGAGGAGTGCAGGTCAGCCGCCTGTTTCATCAGAACAAGCTTGCGGATAACGGGAGCGTTGGCGACGATGAAGCCAACGCGCAGGCCCGGCGCAAGCGTCTTCGAGAAGCTGCCGCAGTAGATCGTGCGGGTATCGTTGATGTGCCCCTTCTTCGCGATCTCCGTCGCCAGAATCGGCGCGATCGGCGTTCCATCGTAGCGGAGTGATTGATACGCGGCATCTTCGATGACTGCGATATCGAGTTCCTCTGCCAGGGCAAGAACCTTCTCTCGTCCAGCCTGATCGACAGTCTCGCCCGTCGGATTGGCAAAGTCGGCCGAGAGATAGGCGAACTTCACCTTGCCGCCCGCGCTCGCGGCCTGCGCCTTGTAGGAATCAGGCGTGCGGTTGCCGTTCGGCGTCAATTGATCGTAGGCCGGCTCATAGGCATTGAAGGCCTGGAGCGCACCGAGGTAGGTCGGCCAGGTGACCAGCGCCGTGTCATTAGGCGAGAGGAAAAGCTTGCCGAGATAATCCAAGCCCTGCTGCGAGCCAGAAACGATGAAGACGTTATCGAGTTCGCAAGGGATGCCGATGGCGGCCATCTGCTTGACCAGCCATTCGCGGAGCGGCTTGTAGCCCTCGCTGACCGAATACTGCAGCGCCGAGTTCACGGCCGAGCTATCGAAGATATCGACGTAGGCCGCCTTGAATACCTGATCGGGGAAAAGCGCCGGATCCGGAATACCACCGGCAAAGGAAATAATATCTGGGCGGTCAAGAAGCTTCAGAAGCTCGCGGATCTCCGAAGCACGCATACGGGAAGAACGCGTCGCGAATATGCTTTCCCAATTCAGCATGGGCATTTCCTCGTAATTTTTTGTCTTTAGGCGACAGAACCACGCAACAAATAATAAGTCAACATTACTGACCTATTTGTTTGCTACCATGACAATTTTGGGAAGCGAAGGTCACTTCCGTGATCAGAAGCCAGAACTGGCTAAAATCGATCTTTTCAAGACCCACTCCGTGGCAGTAGTGTCGCCGCCACTATCAAATATGCTATGAAGGTGCCAGCAATGCCCGCGTCGTCGAACACTCCTGAAATCAAGATCGAATTCCACACGTCGCCGGTCTCGGACGCCGACCGAATTCAGGCCCTGGAGTCGCCCGGCTTTGGCAAGGTCTTTACGGATCATATGGTTCTGGCTCGATGGACTCCTGACAAAGGGTGGCACAATGCGAAGGTAACGCCCAGGCGGCCCTTGGAACTCGATCCTGCCAGCGCGGTGTTGCACTACGCGCAAGAAATCTTTGAGGGCATGAAAGCCTACAGGGCGGACGATGGTCGCATTCTGCTCTTCCGGCCTGAAGAGAACGCCCGCCGCTTCGCCCAGTCAGCCATCCGCATGGCGATGCCTCCCGTGCCGGACGAACTTTTCCTGAAGGCGGTGGAAGAACTCGTCCGTGTTGATAAGGACTGGATTCCATCGGGCGACGCCAGCCTGTATCTTCGCCCCTTCATGTTCGCCAACGAGGCATTCCTGGGTGTTCGTCCGGCTCAGGAATATATCTTCTGCATTATCGCTTCTCCGGTCGGCGCCTACTTCAAAGGTGGAGCAAAAGCGGTCTCCCTATGGGTCGAGACCGAATACACTCGGGCGGCCAACGGCGGTACCGGTGCTGCAAAATGCGGAGGAAACTACGCCGCAAGCCTCATCGCGCAGGCCGAGGCCTCGAAGAGGAATTGCGATCAGGTCGTCTTTCTCGATGCGGCAGAGCACCGCTGGGTCGAGGAACTCGGCGGGATGAACGTATTCTTCGTGATGAACGACGGATCCGTCGTCACGCCACCGCTCGGCGGCACGATCCTGCCGGGCATCACCCGCGCCTCGGTTATCGTTCTCGCCGAAGAAAAGGGCTTGCGCGTCGAGCAGCGCCCCTACTCGTTCGCGGAATGGCAGGCCGATGCCGTCAGTGGCAAGCTCGTGGAAGCCTTCGCTTGCGGCACTGCAGCGGTACTCGCGGGCATCGGCCTGGTGCGACACGCTGGTGGCGAATTCCTGATCGGAGACGGGCAGACCGGGAAGCTGACCACCGAGCTGCGCCAGGAGCTGGTCGGCCTGCAGAAGGGCGTGACGAACGATGAGCGTGGCTGGACACGCCGCATCCTGGTCTGAGGTCAGCGGCCGCAAGTAGTCGGCCCAGCAATTCAGAAAACTCGAAAACCGGGCAACGCCCGGTTTTTTTGTGGCCGGACCAGAGGAAGAGCGCAGAGAGGCGCGAGGCTTCGGCCGGTCGCAAAATCATCAGGGGCGGCATGGAAAAAACACTCGTTCGCCCCGCTTCCGACCGGGAAACGGGGCGAGTCTTCTCCGATACTGCAGCTCGATCGTACCGCGCTCAGGAACGGAACAGGGAGGCGATCTGCTCTTGTGTCGGCAGTTGGCCTCTGGGTGTCAGCTTGTCGACCACTCCGGGCAGGACTGTCGAAAGTTGATTCAGGAGTTCTTGCTCACTGATTCCCGCCTGGCGTGCGAGATCGCTGATCGTCTTCGACCCAAGCGCATCGTTGAGGCTGCCCGGCGCGATCGGTTTGTTCTGTCCGGGCTGGACCCAGGAATCCACCGTATCGCCCTGCCCGGCCTCCGTCAGCTTGCCGAGAAGACCGCCGAGCCCACCAAGAAGCCCGCCGTCACCAGCTTGGGGATTAGCCTGCTGAGCTGCTGGATCCGTCTGGCTGCCTCCAGCACCAAGAAGCTTTCCCACTAGTAACGCGCCAAGC
The DNA here is from genome assembly GCF_000510625.1 of Rhizobium sp. IBUN. Taxonomy (NCBI): domain Bacteria; kingdom Pseudomonadati; phylum Pseudomonadota; class Alphaproteobacteria; order Hyphomicrobiales; family Rhizobiaceae; genus Rhizobium; species Rhizobium sp. IBUN. The sequence continues at coordinate 5,547 of NZ_AZNV01000037.1, read as the reverse complement.
GCGACCATGATCGGCTTCGAGATACTTCCGCCCGGAACGGCGTCATCAAAGATACCCATGACATCCTCCTTTTCGGTTGCTTCAATTCATTGAACAACAACTGTAGAATGAAAGAACAAGGTTCTCGCGAACCTTGAATTCCCCGACGAGCTATTTAGCTTAAACGGGAAGATGGTCTGAATATTCAACCAATCAAGGAGGGGAATGGCAGATGTCTGTTATCGGGTGGATTATCCTTGGATTGATCGCAGGATTCATCGGCAGCAAGATTGTGAACAAGTCGGGCGCAGGCATGCTGATGGACATCGTCCTCGGCATTGTCGGAGCGATCGTCGGTGGCGTCATCTTCAGCTTCTTCGGCGCATCCGGCATAACGGGCTTCAATATCTACAGCCTCGTTGTCGCCGTCATCGGCGCGGTCGTGGTTCTTTGGCTGTACCACGCCATCAGCGGGCGCCGTTCCATCTAGCTCGCTCTTTTATATCGACGGAATGAGCGCCGCCTCAAAGGCGGCGACCTTATGCGTGTAACTCCGGCCTTGGGTCATTGGGCGAACGATCATGGCAGACGAGAGTACATCTTCATTCTATGACGACAACGCGGCCACCTATGCTTCGCGGCAACGCACGCTGCCGGTTCGACGCCTAGACGCTTTTCTGTTGATGCTGCCGCCAGGTGCAGCCATCCTCGATCTGGGATGCGGCGGCGGACAGGACAGCGCCTACATGCTGTCAAAGGGCTTCGATGTCACGCCAACGGACGGATCGCCGGCGATCGCGGAGCAGGCCGAAACCTTTCTTGAGCGTCCCGTCGCGGTGTTGCGCTTCGATGATCTGGACGAAGAGGAAGCCTTCGACGGCGTCTGGGCCGAGGCCAGCCTGCTGCATGTCCCCCGGGCAGACCTCCCTGATGTGCTGGAACGGATCCGCACGGCGCTGCGGCCCGGCGGCGTCTTTCACGCCACCTTCAAGGCGGGCGAGGCCGAGGGGCACGACGGCTTCGGTCGCTACTACAACTATCCGTCGGCGGAACTGCTTTCGGAAATGCTGAGCAATGGCGGCTGGCACAACATTGTGATCAGCGAAGGCGATGGGACCGGCTACGACGGAAAGCCGACCCGCTGGCTTGCGGTACGGACGCAAAAATAAGGCCGGAGCTTTCGCCCCGGCCCTGCTGACTCAGCAGTGTGAAACCGCTTAGTTGACGGACTTGTCGACCAGCTTGTTCTTGCCGATCCAAGGCATCATGCCGCGCAGCTTCGCGCCGACTTCTTCGATCTGGTGGCTGTCGTTCATGCGGCGGATGCCCTTGAAGCGCGAACCCCCTGCCTTGTACTCCTGCATCCAGTCGGACGTGAACTTGCCGGTCTGGATGTCGTGCAGGACGCGCTTCATTTCAGCCTTGGTTTCAGCCGTGATGATGCGCGGGCCGGTGACGTATTCGCCCCACTCGGCCGTGTTCGAGATCGAGTAGTTCATGTTGGCGATACCGCCTTCATAGATCAGGTCGACGATCAGCTTCACTTCGTGCAGGCACTCGAAGTAGGCCATTTCAGGCGCATAGCCGGCTTCGACCAGCGTTTCGAAACCAGCACGGATCAGTTCGACGAGACCGCCGCAGAGAACGACCTGTTCGCCGAAGAGGTCGGTTTCGCACTCTTCGCGGAAGTTGGTTTCGATGATGCCCGAACGACCGCCGCCAACGCCGCAAGCGTAGGAGAGAGCGAGTTCGAGAGCGTTGCCGGAAGCGTTCTGGTGAACGGCAACGAGGCAGGGAACGCCGCCGCCCTTCTGGTATTCGCCGCGAACCGTATGGCCCGGGCCCTTCGGCGCGATCATGACGACGTCGAGCGACGCCTTCGGCTCGATCAGGCCGAAGTGAACGTTGAGGCCGTGTGCGAAGGCGATTGCAGCGCCGTCACGGATGTTGCCGGCGATTTCGCCCTTGTAGATGTCGGCCTGCAGCTCATCAGGCGTTGCCATCATGATCAGGTCGCCCCACTTGGCAGCGTCGGCAACGGTCATGACCTTGAAGCCGTCGGCTTCTGCCTTCTTGATGGTTGCCGAGCCAGCCTTGAGAGCGATCGCCACGTTGGCATGGCCGCTGTCCTTGAGGTTCAGCGCGTGCGCACGGCCCTGGGAGCCGTAGCCGACGATGACGACGTTCTTCGACTTGATGAGGTTGAGATCTGCATCACGATCGTAATAGACGCGCATTTGAATTTCCTTCCCTTTGCTTGTCCTGTGACTTGTAAGAGGGGATCAGCCGACGAGCGGCATCTCCGCCAAAACCTTTTCCGTGCCATAGAGGCGCAGGAAGGCGGAAACCGCCCTCTCCGCCTGACGCGCGGTATCCTTGAGACCCGGCTCGCCGAGCAGCATGCGAACATGCAGATCGGAAACGATCAGGCCATAAAGCGTGTGATATGCCTCGTCGGCATCATGGAAGCGCAGCAGCCCAGCGCGCTTGCCGGAATCGATCAGCCCCATGGCGCGGCGATCGATCTGACGGCGACCCCGCTCCAGAAGCAGCTTGCCGAGCTTGGAGCCGTCGCGATGCGACTGGCCGATGGCGAGACGGTTGAGCGCCAGCGAGACATCGCCGGCGAGAACTTCAAGCAAATCCTTTGAGAAGATGACGAGGTGGTCGTGGAGGCTCGCCGACGTCAGCCGCTCGCCATTGCGCTCGAAGGTGCGCACCTTGCTCGCCTGATAGGCGATCATCGCGGACAGCAGGCCGTCGCGGTCGCCAAACCACTTGTACAGGCTTTCCTTGGAGCAGTTCGCCGCGCGCGCAACGCCCGATGTCGTCAGCGCCTTCTCGCCGCCATCGACGAGCAGCTGCAATGCCTGCTCCAGGACGGCGTTTTGGCGCGGCGAAAACTCGCTGGGCTCCAAATTATCGACGGACACGGCCTCACTCCCAATAGTACCGTACGGTACGGTTCGCAGGCTTTATGCTGCAAACCACTGTGCGCGTCAAGCGGCATGGCACGAAAATTTCAGCGTCCTTGTGCGCTATAGGCGCGACCGTCGCTGCCTACAGCGCACTACTCAGGCGTCGTCAGAAGGCTCGCGTGCCGCCTCGACGTCTCTCACCGGGGACATGCCGTAGACGCGGCTGTATTCGCGGCTGAACTGCGACGGGCTCTGATAGCCGACGCGATGCCCTGCCGTCCCGGCATCCAGCCGCTCGATCAGCATTAGACGCCGCGCCTCATGCAATCGCAACTGCTTCTGGTATTGCACCGGCGTGATCGCGGTGATCGACTTGAAATGGTGATGGAAGGACGACACGCTCATGTTGACCTGCTCCGCGAGATCCTCGATGCGCAGCGGCTGGGCAAAGTTTTGCCGCAACCATGCGATGGCGCGTGCAATGCGGTTGCCGTGACTGTCGGCGACCGCAATATTGATCAGCCGGCCACCGTCCGGGCCGGTAAGAACCCGATATAGAATCTCCTGCTCTATCAGCGGCGCCATCGCCGCGATGTCCTTTGGACTATCGAGCAAACGTAGCAGTCGCACTGCCGCGTCCAAGAGCTCGGGCGTCGCGACATTCACGACGATCCCGCGTCCTCCAACGGGCGCGGTTGGCCGCGGAATTTCGGCGCGGCTCAAGAGATCGAGAACCTTCTCGCTGTTGATGGCGAGCGTCAGGCAGAAATGCGGAACCTCGGGGCTTGCCTCCACCACTCGCCATGTCACCGGCAGGTCGAGCGATGTCAGCAGGTAGTCGCCAGGCCCGTAATTGATGACGTCGGTGCCGAGGCGCAGGCTCTTGGCGCCTTGGATAACAAGGGCGATGCAAGGGCGGTAGCTGCCGTGGCAGGGGGCGCTTGGTGAAGTGCGCCGACTTATCCCCACGCTTTCGATCGCGGTCCTGCACTCCCCGTCGTCGCCGAGATGGCGCGCGGCAATGGAGACGATTTCCTGATAGGGATTGAACGGCAGAGTCATACGAGCGAACCCTTTATGTATCGCCTCGGAGAGATGCGCACTATGTAGGACAGCTTTGCTCCCGCGAAAATAGGCCCGCCTGTCACTTTTGCAGGATCGTGCAAGAAGCTCGGAGTATCGCTCTAACGCATCGACATCGATCCGGTGCATGGTCTGGCATCACCTCAGCAACCCGAAAGGAAGTCTTAGATGGCCATTGCAAAAGGCTATGCTGCCACCGACGCGTCCAAGCCGCTTACGCCCTTCACCTTCGAGCGCCGCGAACCCAATGCCGATGACGTCGTGATCGACATCAAGTTCGCCGGCATCTGCCATTCGGACATCCACACCGTCCGCAACGAATGGAAGAATGCGGTCTATCCGATCGTGCCGGGCCACGAGATCGCCGGCATCGTCTCGGCCGTCGGCTCGGCCGTCACCAGATTCAAGGCCGGCGACCGTGTCGGCGTTGGCTGCTTCGTCGACAGCTGCGTCGGCTGTGCAGCCCGCGACCTCGACCGCGAACAATATATGCCCGGCCTGGTCGGCACCTACAACGACTTCGAAGCCGATGGCAAGACGCGCACTCAAGGCGGTTACTCCGACTCGATCGTCGTCAAGGAAGGTTACGTCATGTCCATTCCGGACAACCTTCCGCTCGACGCCTCGGCCCCGCTGCTCTGCGCCGGCATCACGCTCTACTCGCCGCTGCGTCACTGGAATGCCGGACCAGGCAAGAAGGTCGCAATCGTCGGCATGGGCGGCCTCGGTCACATGGGCGTCAAGCTCGGCGCGGCCATGGGTGCTGACATCACCGTCCTCTCGCAGAGCCTTTCCAAGAAGGAAGACGGCCTCAAGCTCGGTGCCAAGGAATACTATGCGACCAGCGACGAGGAGACGTTCAAGAAGCTTGCCGGTACATTTGACCTGATCATCTGCACGGTCAGCGCCGAGATCGATTGGAACGCTTATCTTGGCCTTCTGAAGGTGGACGGAGCATTTGTGGTCGTCGGCATCCCGGAAAACGCGATCCCGGTTCATGCATTTTCGCTGGTCCCGGGCCGCAAGAGCATTTCCGGCTCGATGATCGGCTCAATCAAGGAAACCCAGGAAATGCTGGACTTCTGCGGCAAGCACAACATCGTCTCCGAGATCGAGACGATCAACATCCAGCAGGTCAACGAGGCCTATGAACGCGTTCTGAAGAGCGACGTTCGTTACCGCTTCGTCATCGACATCGCCTCGCTGGCAGCTTGATAATGGGAAAGGGCGGCCTTGAGCCGCCCTCCTCAGATTGCTGACAAACCCCTGGCACCGTCTGGGGGTTTGTGATTCATTGGGACATGTTGAAGAAACCTGCCCCCACCCAGACGACTCTTGAGATGGTGACGCTCGACAGTCTGGTGCCGAAGGATCACCTGCTGCGCAAGATCGACGCGGTGATCGACTTTTCCTTCATCCATGATCGTGTTGCGGGGCTTTATTGCGCCGACAACGGCCGCCCGCCGCTCGATCCGACCTTGATGTTCAAGGCGCTGTTCATCGGTTATCTCTATGGCGTGCGCTCGGAGCGTCAGTTGGTGCGCGAGATCGAGGTCAACGTCGCCTA
>NZ_AZNV01000036.1:0-60101 GCF_000510625.1 Rhizobium sp. IBUN | reverse complement strand
GGCTCAGGCAGCCATGGCCGCCTGAGCCGGAAACAGACAACCGGACAGGTTTCGGGCGGGCACTGCCATCAGCCCCCCGGAGCAAGGTCCCTTCGCCGGGACGATGGATGGGTTAGGCCGCTGAAAGCCAAGCAGCACTCAGGTGACTGCGCGTTCCTAGATTGGCCAGCCGGTCCTCAGCAGACCCCATAAAGCAGCGGCCAAGCCCCGACTGCGAACAGAAGCAAGCACTCGGCGAGGGACTAAGCTCACAAGGGATTGACTCAAGGCCCGTTACAGAAGGCTCTCACAAGAGCTGCCAATTCCTGTCGATTCCGCAAATTATGGGGTTCCGTTTACAAATACATTTGCCTATAAGCCGCTTCTAGCCTGAAAAGACCATCATATGCGCGACCCGGCCGGTGCCTCCCACCCTGGCCGGCTTTCTGCGCAGCTAGGAAACGGAAAACGCCCATGCCGAAGCGCCAAGATATCAAATCGATCCTCATCATCGGCGCAGGACCGATCGTCATTGGCCAGGCTTGCGAATTCGACTACTCCGGCACCCAGGCCTGCAAGGCGCTGAAGGAGGAAGGCTACCGCGTCATCCTCGTCAACTCCAACCCGGCAACGATCATGACCGACCCGGGCCTCGCCGACGCCACCTACGTCGAGCCGATCACCCCCGAAGTCGTCGCCAAGATCATCGCCAAGGAGCGCCCCGACGCGCTGCTGCCGACCATGGGCGGCCAGACCGCGCTCAACACCGCGCTTTCCCTGAAGAGAATGGGCGTCCTGGACCGTTACAATGTCGAAATGATCGGCGCCAAGCCCGCCGCTATCGACAAGGCCGAAGACCGCGCCCTGTTCCGCGAGGCGATGGAAAAGATCGGCCTCGAAACCCCGCGCTCGATGCTCGCCAACGCCACCGACATCAAGGATGCCGACCGCAAGACGCATGAAGCCGAGCGCAACAAGCTGAAGGAAAGCCTCTCCGGCGCCGAACTCGACAAGGCGCTCGACGAACTGGAAAACCAGTGGAACCTCGGCGAGACCGACCGCAAGCAGCGCTACATCAGCCACGCCATGGCGATTGCCGCCCAGGCGATCGACGTCGTCGGCCTGCCCGCCATCATCCGCCCCTCCTTCACCATGGGCGGCACCGGCGGCGGCATTGCCTACAACCGCTCGGAGTTCTTCGAAATCATCGGGGGTGGCCTCGATGCCTCCCCGACGACCGAAGTTCTGATCGAGGAATCGGTTCTCGGCTGGAAGGAATACGAAATGGAAGTCGTCCGCGACAAGGCGGACAACTGCATCATCATCTGCTCGATCGAAAACATCGACCCGATGGGCGTCCACACGGGCGACTCGATCACCGTCGCGCCAGCTTTGACGCTGACCGACAAGGAATACCAGATGATGCGCAACGCCTCGATCGCGGTCCTGCGCGAGATTGGCGTGGAAACCGGCGGCTCGAACGTCCAGTTCGCCGTCAACCCGAAGGACGGCCGCCTCGTCGTCATCGAAATGAACCCGCGCGTCTCGCGTTCGTCGGCGCTTGCCTCGAAGGCCACCGGCTTCCCGATCGCCAAGGTCGCCGCCAAGCTCGCCATCGGCTACACGCTCGACGAGCTCGACAACGACATCACCGGCGGCGCGACTCCCGCCTCCTTCGAACCGTCGATCGACTACGTCGTCACCAAGATCCCGCGTTTCGCCTTCGAGAAGTTCCCGGGCGCCTCGCCGGTTCTCACCACCGCCATGAAGTCGGTCGGTGAAGTCATGGCGATCGGCCGCACCTTCGCCGAATCGTTGCAGAAGGCGCTGCGCGGCCTCGAAACCGGCCTGACCGGCCTCGATGAAATCGAAATCCCCGGTGTTGAAGAAGGCGAATCCAGCCAGAACGCCATCCGCGCCGCGATCGGCACACCGACGCCGGATCGCCTGCGCATGGTGGCCCAGGCGCTTCGCCAGGGCATGAGCCCCGAAGAGGTTCACGAGGGCTGCAAGATCGACCCTTGGTTCATCGCCCAGTTCAAGGCGATCGTCGATATGGAAGCCCGCATCCGCGAGCATGGCCTGCCGACAGACGCCACGAACCTGCGCACGCTGAAGGCAATGGGCTTCTCCGACGCCCGCCTCGCCACGCTGACGGGCAAGCGCCCGAAGGAAGTCGCCGAGCTGCGCAACAGCCTGAACGTCCGCCCGGTCTTCAAGCGCATCGATACCTGCGCTGCCGAGTTCGCCTCGCCGACCGCCTACATGTACTCGACCTACGAAACGCCTTTTGTCGGTGAACTGCGCTCTGAAGCCGAAGTCTCGGCCGCCAAGAAGGTCGTCATCCTCGGCGGCGGTCCGAACCGTATCGGCCAGGGCATCGAGTTTGACTACTGCTGCTGCCATGCCGCCTTCGCGCTACGTGACGCCGGCTACGAAGCTATCATGATCAACTGCAACCCGGAAACGGTCTCGACCGACTACGACACGTCGGATCGCCTCTATTTCGAGCCCCTCACGGCTGAAGACGTGATCGAGATCCTCCGCACGGAGCAGGAAAAGGGCGAAGTCGTCGGCGTCATCGTCCAGTTCGGCGGCCAGACCCCGCTGAAGCTTGCCGAAGCGCTTGAGAAGAACGGCATCCCGATCCTCGGCACTGCGCCCGACATGATCGACCTTGCCGAAGACCGCGACCGCTTCCAGAAGCTCCTGATCAAGCTCGACCTGACCCAGCCGAACAACGGCATCGCCTACTCGGTCGAACAGGCTCGCCTGGTCGCCACCGAGATCGGCTTCCCGCTGGTCGTGCGCCCGTCCTACGTTCTCGGCGGCCGCGCCATGCAGATCCTGCATTCGGAAGGCCAGCTGCAGACCTACCTGCTCGACACCGTGCCGGAACTGGTGCCCGAAGACATCAAGCAGCGATACCCGAACGACAAGACCGGCCAGATCAACACCCTGCTCGGTAAGAACCCGCTGCTGTTTGACAGCTATCTCTCGAACGCCATCGAAGTCGACGTCGACTGCCTCTCCGACGGCAACGACGCCTTCATCGCCGGCATCATGGAACACATCGAGGAAGCTGGCATCCATTCGGGCGATAGCGCCTGCTCACTGCCGCCGCGCACCCTTTCGAACGAGATGATCGACGAACTCGAGCGTCAGGCAAAGTCGATGGCCAAGGCGCTGAACGTCGTTGGTCTGATGAACGTACAGTTCGCCATCAAGGACGGCACCGTCTACGTGCTGGAAGTGAACCCGCGCGCCTCACGTACCGTTCCCTTCGTCGCCAAGACCATCGGCGCCCCAATCGCCAAGATCGCCGCCCGCGCCATGGCCGGGGAGAAGCTCGACGCGCTGTTCTCGACCTACGGCCAGAAGCCGGATCCGCGCAACCTCAAGCATATCGCCGTCAAGGAAGCCGTCTTCCCGTTTGCCCGCTTCCCCGGCGTCGACACGCTGCTCGGCCCGGAAATGCGCTCGACCGGCGAAGTCATCGGCCTCGACACCGATTTCGCGCTGGCCTTTGCGAAGTCGCAGCTCGGCGCCGGCGTTGAACTGCCGCGTGACGGAACGGTCTTCGTATCGGTCCGCGACGAGGACAAGCCGCGCGTTCTGCCGGCCATCCGCGTTCTCGTCGGCGAAGGCTTCAAGGTTCTGGCAACCGGGGGCACGCAGCGCTTCCTGGCTGAGAACGGCATCGCGGCTACGAAGATCAACAAGGTCCTGGAAGGTCGCCCACACATCGAAGATGCGATCCGCAACCGCCAGGTCCAGCTCGTGATCAATACGACGGACGGCAACAAGGCGATCTCCGACTCCAAGTCGCTGCGCCGCGCAACGCTGATGCAGAAGGTCCCCTACTACACCACGATGGCCGGCGCCGAGGCGGCCGCCCAGGCGATCAAGGCGCTGCGGGCTGGCAACCTCGAAGTTCGTCCGCTGCAAAGCTACTTCCAATAAAGAATTGGACCGGCGCGCCATCCGCGCCGGTCCGCTCTCGAGGCGTCGGAGCCGTTAGATTCGCGCCCTTGCATCCTGCGCGTCCGCCTTGACGTTCCAGGCATCCTGAAAGGCCGGTCGCCGCCGATCCTGCAAAATCAGCTTTCCGCCTTCTTCACGCCGCGTCGGAATGGCGTGACGATCGATAGCGCCTTCCAGAGTCATCGCAAGGTCGCGGGCGAAAACCCGATTGCCGATATGCCATGAGTGGGTCCATGAACCAATCTGGGGCTGCGAAGCTGGATCGACCGTATTGAAATACTCACCGCAATTGACGTCGACCGCTTTAGCGTTGACCAACGCCGGCAGCCCAACGCGACCGACGCGCGGCGCAACGCCGAGCCTCTTCGCGTTGGATACGGCAAGGACGGAATCGAAAGGATTGGAGTAGTTGGTGAGCCGCATGATCCGGCGGAACATCGGCTGATTCCAGTCGCTCGCAAGCGACAGGCTATCCGTGGACACATCGCCGCCGATGAACGACACCTGGCCGACGCGCCAGTCCGCCTTGAAGAGATCGCCCTGCTTGTCCGACTGCGCAAAGGCATCCATGATCACATAGCAGCCTGTAGAATGACCAAGCAGGTGCACATTGGTTTCGCAGCCGGCCTGCTGGCTCTGCTTCAGAAGTCGAATACCCTTCGTCACGAGTTCGCTTGCAACAGCCGCCGCATCCGAGCGATCCTCGAGATAGTTGAGCGTCTGGTTGTCGCTCGGCCAGTCGAAGGCAACGATCTCACCACGCCAACCCTCTGCTCGCATGTCCGCACGCAACTGCCTGATGCGCTTTAGAACGGTCGGAATGTCATTGTTGTAGCCATGCACAAAAATAAGCACATCGCCCCGCGGACCGATCGAATTCGGATTCTCGTCGCCATCCGCAAGCCCCTGCACCTCGGCGACCCAATCCTTCGCACTGGATACTGCCTGGCGCGCATCGTAGCTGTCGAGCACATCAGGCACCTTCAGGAACTTGATCGGCCCGGGTTCCGCGATCAATGCATCACCCGTTCGCTTTCTGGCACTGATGATGTAGTTGTCGCCCATCTTCCCCTCCTGCGCCAACAAGCCCTACGCCCAAGACGATCGCATCAGCTTACAGATTCAACCCAAAGACGCCAATGCAGCGCCGATGCGGGCAATATCTCGGCCGGCGTTCTTCCTGACGGCGATAGAGCCAACAACGACGCCTCAGCCCATTGGAGCCTGTACCAACGGTCGAATCACGCTTTGCGATCCCGAGGGAACGGCGAAATATGCATCATTTTTTGCGCGATCGAGAGAATTGCCAGTCAGTCCTTCAGAGGCGTTCTCAGCGAACCGTCCACCTCAAAGTCAATATTGCTCAGGTTTGCGGTCGTAACGGAGCGCCTCCGGGTAGCGATACGAATTTTATGGAAATCAGCGGTGGCGATCTGCTATAACCACAACAGTTAGGATTGTTACACGGTTCCGAAGTTCCCCTTCGGGACCTGTTTTCTTTTGTGTCTGCGGCTAAGCGGACACGGGGAGTGAAGGACAGAAAAATGGTTGATAAGGTACCGATGACGCAGGGTGGTTTCGTCAAGCTGCAGGAAGAACTGCGCTGGCGTCAGCAGGAGGAGCGCCCCCGCATCATCGAGGCAATCGCCGAGGCCCGTGCCCATGGTGACCTCTCGGAAAACGCCGAATACCATGCGGCCAAGGAAGCGCAGAGCCACAACGAAGGCCGCATCAGCGAGCTTGAAGACCTGACCGCACGCGCGGAGGTCATCGACCTGTCGAAGATGTCCGGTGACAAGATCAAGTTCGGCGCGAAGGTGAAGCTCGTCGACGAAGACACTGAAGAAGAAAAGACCTATCAGATCGTCGGCGATCAGGAAGCCGATGTTAAGGCCGGCCGGATCTCCATCTCGTCGCCGATCGCTCGCGCGCTGATCGGCAAGGAAGTCGGCGACTCGATCGAAGTCAACGCACCCGGCGGCTCCAAGGCCTACGAAGTCCTTTCCATTTCCTGGGGCTGATTGATCCGTGGAAAGTCGCGGCCAACCGGCTATCGTCAATGTCAGTGACGTCGAGATTATTGCGCCGAACTTCAAAAAACGGCTCTCCGGCGTCACCTCCACCATCATTCAGCTGATCCCGGTCCAGCGCGTACTCGGCGAGAAGATTGCGACCCTCGGACCGGGCCTTCCAGCATCTCTGCCGCACATTCGCTTTCGCGACCTGCCGAAGCTTTGGCGCGCGCCGCGCAGTCAGCCCTTCCGCATATGGCACGCCCGCCGCAACATCGAGATGCTGCCGGCCATTCTCATGCGCGATGTCCTGCGCATGCCCCTGAAGATTGTCTTCACGTCGGCCTCTCAGCGCCGCCACACCGGCTGGACGAAATGGCTTATCTCCAGAATGGACGCCGTGATCGCGACGAGCGGCAAGACGGCAAACTATCTGGAAGTGCCGAACACCGTTGTTCTGCACGGAATAGACACGGCCCGCTTCTCTCCGGCGGAAGACAAGGCAACAGCCAAACAGCTGCTTGGTCTTGACGCCACGAAGAGGATCGCCGGCTGTTTCGGTCGCGTTCGTCACCAGAAGGGCACGGATCTTTTTGTCGACAGCATGATCCGCCTGCTGCCGACCCGACCGGACTGGATCGCCGTTATTGCCGGACGCGCAACATCCCAGCACGTCGAGTTCGAGAAGGAGCTGAAGGCGCGCGCTGCAGCCGCGGGCCTGGCCGATCGCATTCTATTCGTCGGCGAGCACACCAATATCAATGACTGGTATCGGACGCTCGACCTCTTCATTGCTCCACAACGCTGGGAAGGCTTTGGTCTGACACCGCTCGAAGCGATGGCAACGGCGGTACCCGTGGTCGCTACCGACGTCGGTGCGTTTCCTGAACTGCTGGTAACGGGCGCCAACGAAACCGGCCTCATCGTCCCGCGCGACGATCTCGGTACAATGGTTCAAGCGTCCAGTCTCTTCATGGATGACGAAAGCCGCCGACAGCAGGCATCGGCCCGCTCCCGAACTCATGCGATGAATACCTTCAGTATCGAAGGCGAAGCACGGAAGCTTGGCGCCATTTATCGGTCGCTTTAAGCGACGACATCAAGGCTTGCGCTTGAAAAGCTCGAGATAGGCGTTGGCAACTGCGTCTTCGGAGAACTGCTTCATCAGCGTCTCCCGCCCCCCCGCAGCAACCTTCGCGGCCAGTACCGGATCGTTGATCAGCCGTTCGATGGCGTGCGAGAAACCATCGGCATCGCCGATGTCAACCAGTAGCCCATTGTCACAGTCACGCATGAACCACGAGGGTCCCTCGGAGCGGCTGGAGACAACAGGCTTGCCCTGCGCCCAGGCCTCTAGAATGACATTGCCAAGCGGCTCGTGCTTTGACGGCATCACGAAAATATCGGCAGCGGCGACGAACGGCCGCGTATCCTTCTGCCAACCGAGAAAACGTACGCGGTCCGTAACGCCAAGGTCGGCTGCGACCTTCTTGACGTTCTCCAATTCTTCGCCTTCGCCCGCAAGCCACAAATAGACATCAGGCAGCTTCGCCACCGCCGCCGTCAGCAAGGCAAATTCCTTGCGTGGTACGAAACGGCCCATCGACATCACGACGGGCGCATCAACCGGCGTGTTCAGCGACGCGCGATCGACGGGCGCCACTTGTTCAGTATTCGTGAAGTTCGAGATCACCTCGACGCCGCGTGTCCAGCCCAGCTTATTACGCACATGCTCGCCGATACCAGGCGTATTGCAAACGAGAATGTCGGAGTTTTTAAAGTAGCTGAGGTTTGTCGGGTAATCCCCAAGACGGGAGAGCTTGATACATCCCTTATAGTTCGGCATCAGTCGGCTGCCACGGGTCGCCCAAGAAAACAGCGCATCGGGCTTCTCCATACGCGCCATGTGTTTGACCCGCAAAGGCAATAGGATCCTGTCGGGTGAGAGATTTCGAAACTTGCTTTCGATGATGCGCGACGACTGCTCGATGTCCTTCCGCCATAGCCGGTTCGGACGGATGACCGCGGTTTGCTCGACGCCCCGGCGTGCCAGGGCGTTGACCAGATGAACAAAGAAACGCTCAGCACCGCCATCCTTGCCGAAATGATAATGCATCACTTTCATGATTGAACCTTTGGACCTTAGTGCCTTCCCGCATCATCAAAATTCGGATGCCGCTCGGCTGCCTTACGCTGATACAACTTCGCCTGCGTCAGAAAGGCGTACACAGCACCTGTCATAGCTTCTATGAAGCCCGACGGCCCGCAACGCCATAGACCGTTATGAAAATAAAGGCGCCAGAAATAGAGCACCGGGCTGAAAATCAGTCTGAGGAAGGTCGTCCCCTCGCCTAAGGCGAAGTGCTGATCGGCCTTCAGGGTCGAATACTTGTTTTCCTTGAGGATCTGATCATCGATGATCAGTGGCCGGTAATGAAGAAGGCTGCCGGACTTTGCGTCCTCGACACGCCCCGTCGGCACTATGCCTTCATGAACAGCTTGCGTGAGATCATATGCGCCCCTGCCCTTGCGGATCAGCCGCAGGTTCCTGCGCTCGTGCACGTGCACAGGGGTGTAGCCGTAACCGACCAGATAGGGGCGACGCGCCAGCCGCCACCCGACAATATCCTCGGGAGCGGCAATGAGCTCCGGCAAAAGCTTCCGCAGGGGTGCATCGAGCCGTTCATCGGAATCGATATTCAAGCGCCAAGGCTGCGTACACTGATCGAGTGCGAATTGCTTCTGCCCTGCGTAACCGCGCCAATTCTCGTGAAACACCCGGATCGGCCAGCCATTCTCGATATAGGACTCCAGCAGAGCAATCGTCCCGTCCGTCGAACCGGAGTCAACGACCACAATCTCCGCGCACTTATCCAGGCTCTCGATGCAATTGCCGAGATACGCTTCTTCGTTCAAGCAAATAATGAACGCGGAAATGGGCAATTTGGTCATTGGAATGATCTTCGTGTCTTTGTCCGCGGCAGAGCTAGCAAAGCGCCTTCACTACGGCATAAGCCGTTTCATTCATAGAGCATTGCTGCTTCTCTTTGCCGCTCAGACTTCGACCAGGCCCACCCGCTTGACCTGTCGGATCGTCAGCATCGTCCGCACGGTATCCACATGCTCATTCGCCGTCAGTACCTCGATAACGAAATCCTGGAAGCGCGTCAGGTTCTCTGCAACACAGTGCAGAAGGAAATCGCTATCCCCGGAAACCATCCAGGCCTGCCGCACGAGAGGCCACTGCGCAGTGGCGGCGGCAAAAGCCTTGAGGTTGGCTTCCGACTGATGCTTGAGGCCGACCATGCAGAAGGCGACAAGGTCGAAGCCGAGCTTCGGGCTGTTCAACATCGCGTGATAGCCTTCGATGACGCCAGTCTCTTCGAGCTTCCGCACGCGACGCAGGCACGGGGGCGCCGAAATCCCGACGCGGTCGGCGAGCTCGACATTGGTCATACGTCCGTCTGCCTGCAGCTCACGCAGTATCTTTATATCGATGGCATCGAGTTCGGCGCGAAGCACAATCCTGCCCTTCCTTTAATTCCTGATCGCCAGCTTCTATATAAAGCGACGGAATTCGCAAGAAAGTTTCAACACGGCGATGGATTGTTGCACAGCGCGCCGAGAAAGCCTTGTTGGTAACGCAGGGCTGCCCTTGAATAAAAGCACTGGACGTTCATAAATGGCGAATGGATCGCGAAACGGCCTCATTCGCCTCTTAGCCGCCGCTCTCCCGACAGTCGAAAGGAAATGCCCATGTCCGCCCGCCACACCAAGGTGCTCATTATCGGCTCCGGCCCTGCCGGCTACACGGCTGCCGTCTATGCAGCCCGTGCAATGCTGAAGCCAGTGCTGATCGCCGGCATGGAGCAAGGCGGACAGCTGATGATCACCACGGATGTGGAGAATTATCCGGGCTTTGCCGATCCCATCCAGGGACCTTGGCTGATGGATCAGATGCTGCAGCAGGCAAAGCATGTCGGCGCCGAAATCGTCAACGACATCGTCACCGAAGTCGAGATGAACCAGCGCCCGTTCGTGGCCCGCACCGACAGCGGCCAAGTCTGGACCGCCGATACCCTGATCATCGCGACCGGCGCCAAGGCAAAGTGGCTGGGCATCGAGAGCGAGCAGCATTTCCAGGGCTTCGGCGTCTCGGCCTGCGCGACCTGCGACGGTTTCTTCTACCGAAACAAGGACGTCATCGTCGTCGGCGGCGGCAACAGTGCCGTGGAGGAAGCGCTATACCTCTCCAACATCGCGAAGTCGGTGACGGTCGTTCACCGCCGCGACAGCTTCCGTTCGGAGAAAATCCTCCAGGAACGGCTGTTCTCGAAGGAGAACATCAAGGTCCTCTGGAACACCGAGGTCGCTGAAATCACCGGCACGCCGGCCAAGCCGCCGATGCCGCCGTCCGTTACGGGCGCTCGCCTGCGCGACACGCGCACGGGTGCGATCACCGAGGTTGCGGTCGACGGCGTCTTTGTTGCTATTGGCCACGCCCCGGCAACCGAGCTCTTCAAGGGCAAGCTGAAGCTGAAGGATAATGGCTATCTCTGGACCGCACCGGATTCGACGGCGACCAGCCTCGAAGGCGTTTATGCCGCCGGTGACGTGACCGACGACACGTTCCGCCAGGCGATCACCGCCGCCGGCTTGGGATGCATGGCAGCTCTCGAAGCCGAACGATATCTGACGGGCCATATGCCCGTCGCCGTGGCCGCAGAGTAGGACCGGCTATGAGGGGTGGGGGAATGCCATTGGATTGGGACAAGCTGCGTATCTTTCACGCAGCTGCCGAAGCGGGTTCGTTCACGCATGCGGCGGATAAACTGCATCTGTCCCAGTCCGCGATCAGCCGTCAGGTCAGCGCACTCGAGCAGGATGTCGGCACAAAGCTCTTTCACCGCCACGCGCGCGGTCTGATTCTGACGGAACAGGGCGAACTGCTTTATCGCACCGCCCACGACGTGCTCCTGAAGCTCGAAACCGTGAAGATGCAGCTAACCGAGACGACGGAAACGCCGACCGGAAAGCTGCGCGTAACGACGACGGTCGGCCTTGGCCAGGGTTGGCTGACCGACAAGATCCAGGAGTTCATGCAGCTCTACCCGGATGTCCAGATCCAGTTGATCCTCGACAACGAGGAAGTGGATGTGAACATGCGCTACGCGGATTGCGCCATCCGCCTGCGCCAGCCGGTGCAATCCGACTTGATCCAGCGCAAGCTGTTCACCGTTCACATGCACGTCTATGCGGCCCCCTCCTACATCAACCGCCATGGCGAGCCGCAGACGGTCGAGGACCTCGACAACCATCGCATCATTACCTTTGGCGAGCCCGCGCCGAGCTACCTGCTCGATGTCAACTGGCTTGAGGTCGCCGGACGCTCGTCCGACAACAAGCGCATCCCGCATCTGCAGATCAACAGCCAGACCTCGATCAAGCGCGCGTGCCTGCTCGGCATGGGCGTTGCCTGTATGCCCGACTACATCGTCGGACGAGATCCTGGCCTCATCCAGCTGCCGATTAACGCTGACGTTCCGTCGTTTGATACGTACTTCTGCTATCCTGACGAAATGAAAAATGCCGCCAAGCTGAAGGCTTTCCGCGACTTCATCGTCAGCAAGGCACGCAACTGGAACTTCTAGTTGCTCACCCTAGAAATACAAGCTGTGCAATATGCGCATGTCTGGCATGCATAAACTGGGGTTGCCGTTTGCTCATTAAAGCACCATATCGCACATAGCTGATGCACACGGTGGCTTTTCCTCCCAGTTCCACCGCATTAGCTGTTCCCCTCTGGAGGTTTTGACCTTCACACCTATAAGGGCCCCGATCTTTCGGCGGCCCTCTTTTTTTGCCCGATTTTTTCGCATTGCAGCAGAAAATTGTGCAGCGCATAGCAGGCATGCGCAAACATGCATTGCAATCTGCCTCTTGAAGCAGCATATCCCACTCAGCTGATGCATTTCGTGGCTTCTCTCCCAGTGCCACCGCGTTAGCTGTTCCCCTCTGGAGGTTTATTGACCTTCACACCTTTAAAGGGCCCCGATTTTTCGGCGGCCCTCTTTTTTTGCCCAGAATTTAGACAGATCCGAAAGAGCGGCAAATCACGCCGTCGTGTCTTGCATATCGAATGTTGCCGATCCATATATCGTCTACGGACGATTTATAATTCGAAGAACGACGATGGAAAAAGACGAGATCCTGAAGGCGATCGCTCATCCGACCCGGATGGAAATTCTGAACTGGCTGAAGAAACCTGAAGAGCATTTCTCCGCACAGGAACATCCGTTTGAGATGGGCGTCTGCGCCAGCCAGTTTGAGCGCTGCGGCCTGTCTCAGTCGACCGTATCAGCGCATCTCGCGACCCTGAACAGAGCAGGGCTTGTGACGACGAGACGCGTTGGCCAGTGGATCTTCTACAAGCGCAATGAGGAGACCATCGCGGCTTTCCTCAAGCAACTTTCGAAGGATCTGTAGCGTATGCGGCTGCGGCCCTAATTGGGCTCGCATCGTAACCTCCTCCCCCATCTTCGGCCTCGGCCGAGTGATCCTCCTGCACCAAGAAAGGACTCTCATGAGCAAGCTTTTCGAACCGACAAAGGTTGGCGACATTGCCATCAAGAACCATATCGTGATGGCGCCGCTGACGCGCAACCGCTCGCCGGGTGCCGTTCCGAACGACCTGAACGTCGAATACTACCGCCAGCGTGCGACGGCCGGCCTCATCATCACCGAGGCAACGGCCATCACACATCAGGGTCAGGGTTACGCGGACGTTCCCGGGCTTTACAAGAAGGAAGCGCTCGACGGCTGGAAGCGAGTGACGGATGCCGTCCACGCAGCAGGAGGCAAGATCGTCGTGCAGATGTGGCATGTCGGCCGTATCTCGCATACGACGCTGCAGCCAAACGGCGGAAAGCCCGTCTCTTCGACGAACCGCATCGCCAAGGCCAAGACGTACCTCGTCAATGACGATGGCACTGGCGCCTTTGCCGATACTTCCGAGCCGCGCGCCCTTCAAACCTCGGAAATCCCGGGCATCATCGAGGATTACCGCAAAGCCGCGCGCGCCGCGATCGACGCTGGCTTTGACGGTGTGGAAATTCACGGTGCAAATGGCTACCTGCTCGACCAGTTCCTGCGCGACGGCGTCAACGACCGCACCGATCAGTATGGTGGCTCGATCGAAAACCGGGCCCGCTTCACTTTCGAAGTGGTAGACGCCGTGACCAAGGAAATCGGCGCAGGCCGTACAGCCATTCGCATTTCGCCTGTCACGCCTTCGGGCGAGAGCTACGACTCCAACCCGCAAGCGCTCTTCACCCATGTCATCGAAGGCCTGGCGAAATATGATCTTGCCTATATTCACGTCATCGAAGGCCAGACCGGCGGCGACCGCGACTTCAAGCAGGGCACCAACGCCGCCTTCGACTATAAGGCTCTGCGCCAGGCCTATGAAAAGGCTGGCGGCAAGGCGAAGTGGATGGTCAACAACGGCTACGACCGGGACCTGGCGATTGATGCCGTCGAGAGCGGCCGCGCCGATCTCGTCGCTTTCGGAAAGCCATTCATCGCCAATCCGGATCTCGTGGGACGTCTGGAAAAGAACCTGCCACTGAATACGCCCGTGCAGGCCACCTTCTACGGCGGCGGACCAAAGGGTTACATCGACTATCCCGTGATCGAAAAGGCCGCCTGAACCATCAAGTGCCAACGGAATCCCGCCATTCGGCGGGATTTTCTTCTTCTAGCGCCTAGCTAACATGGCGCCATGTTCGAGTCGTACATCAAGCGCTGGCGACTGACCGTCGACGGCGAACCGATCATCACTCATTCCAGCCACCTCCTGCCCGTTCTCCGGGACGGCAAACCCGCCATGTTGAAAATCTCCAAGGACGAGGCCGAGCGGGCTGGCGGCGCTTTGATGCAATGGTGGGGCGGCATCGGGGCAGCGAAAGTCTACGCCCACGACAACGAGGCAGTTCTGCTCGAGCGTGCAATGGGCCATCGCTCGCTGTTGGGAATGGCAATGGACGGCGCGGACGATACGGCGACCCGCATCATGTGCCGCACCGTCGCAGAACTTCACGCCCCACGCGAACAGCCTTTGCCGGACCTCATTCCACTGGCCCGCTGGTTTCGTGACCTGGAACCGGCAGCACGTGCCCATGACGGCATTCTGGCCGAGTGCAACCACATCGCTGGAACACTGCTTGGAAATATCAGCGATCCCGTGGTCCTGCACGGCGACATTCACCACAGCAACATCCTCGATTTCGGCGAGGACGGCTGGCTGGCAATCGACCCCAAAGGCCTCATCGGCGAGCGTGGCTTCGACTACGCCAACATCTTCGCCAACCCAGATCTTCCGACAGTCGCTTCCCCGGGCCGTCTGCAGAGGCAACTCCGGATCGTCGCGACCGAAACTGGCCTAGAGCCGAAACGGCTGCTGCAATGGATAGTCGCCTATTCCGGCTTGTCGGCGGCCTGGTTTCTGGGCGGCGGATCGACGGAACTGGCCCAAAGCCCCTCGCAGTCGCGCGCATTGCGCTTGCCGAACTACAGCAGGGATAGGCACGCCGTAGGAGCCTCGCCGAGGCAGGCAAAAACAACACTAATACACCGCCTGCGCGGACGCGCGAGCCTCGAGTTCGTTCGGCTCAGCCGCCAGACACCCGAGTGCGACCAGGGAGCTACGAACAGCGTCGTCGATCGGGGTATGAGGCTCGCTGCCGAGTTCGGCAACCAATCGTTCGTTCGACATCCGCAGCGGCTCGCGCCAAAGGTACCGCATTTCCTTCAACTCGCGCATGAAGGTGACGAACGGGGCGGCCAGAGGCACGATCCACCACGGGAAGGCCCGCGTCTTTATCCTACTGCCGACAACCCGCTTGATTGCAGCGGCCATCTGGCTGCCATCGGCATCCCAGAAGCCATCCATGTGATACACGGCGAAGGGCGGAAGGCGATCACCACGCTCGACCAGACGGATCATCGTCTCAGCAACATCGGGCAGGTACGCCCACTGGTGTCCGACACCCGGCCAGGCCGGGTTCTTGACGGCCTCGACCGACTTTCCCGGCGTGACCATGCCTTGCGAAAACCAGCTGTTGGCAGCCCCCGGCCCGAAGTAGTCGCCGGCCCGAACGATGATGACGCGCGCGCCACTGCGCGAGGCAATCTCCAGTCGCCGTTCCATTTCGGCGCGGATCGCTCCCTTCATCGTCACGGGCTGCTGTGGACTATCCTCCCGAAGAACCGGAAAGGCATCCGGTCCGAAATTATAGACCGTGCCAGGCAGAACGATGCGCGCACCAACCGAATGTGCAGCGGCGATGGTGTTGTCGAGCATCGGGAGAACGAGCTTTTCCCAATCGCGGTAGCCCGGCGGATTGACAGCATGAATGATAAGGCTGACGCCGCGCGCCCCGGTCACGAGATCCTCGGCGTTCATCGCGTCGCCTTGGACCCACTCGAAGTCGGGCGCTTTCGCGCGAGCCTTCGCTGCATCGCGGTTCAGCGCCCTCACATGCCAACCGCACGCGGCGAGCTTCCGAGCGACCTCCCCTCCGATCCCGCCTGTTGCACCCAGTACCAGAGCAACCTGTCCGTTCTGCCCAGTCATGATGATCTCCGTCAATTTGAACTGAGCCAATCATGCGGGCATTTTCAGATAAACGAAATTGACGAATCTCGTGTCGCAGATATACACAAATGCATGAGGAGAGAACCGGACTGGCATTTCTACCGGACGCTATTGGCTGTGCTGGAACACGGGTCGCTTTCTGCGGCGGCACGTGACCTCGGCCTGACGCAGCCGACCGTCGGACGGCACATCGATGCGCTCGAGAATTCAATCGGCTCGCAACTCTTCGTCCGCTCGCCGAACGGTCTCTTGCCAACCGATGCAGCCCTTGAACTGAAACCCTATGCCCAAACGCTCGCAGCGACATCCGCCGCCCTGCTGCGAACGGCCTCGGGACATCGAGATCAGGTTGCCGGCACCGTCCGGATAAGCGCCAGCGAGGTCATCGGCGTCGAGGTACTGCCTCCCATCCTTGCACCGCTGATGGCTGCCCATCCCGATCTCAACATCGAGCTTTCGGCGTCCGACGCGATCGAGGACCTTCTCAATCGGGAGGCGGATATTGCCGTCCGGATGGCAGAGCCGACCCAGGATCAACTTGTCGGCCGCCGCATCGGAGAGATACCGCTCGGCTTTCACGCCCACCGGCGCTACCTGGCGCAACACGGCGCACCACTGGGGATGGCCGACCTCGCACGACATCGCCTCGTCGGCTTCGACCGGCAGACAGCCTATATCAGGACCATGATGGCGCGCTTTCCATTGCCAGACAATCTCGTCTTTGCGTTCAAGAGCGACAACCCGCTCGCGCAAATCTCGGCCATTCGTGCGGGTCTGGGGATTGGAATCTGCCAGATGGGCATCGCCGCGCAGGACCCAGATCTGTTGCCGGTTCTGCCCGAACTTTTCCGGATACCCCTCGACACGTGGGTCGTCATGCACGAAGGGATCAAAACGGCACGCCGCTACCGCGTCACGTTCGACGCGCTGGTAGACGGCCTGTTGAATTACACCAAGGGAGCTGTGCATAAACGCCGGGGTTGATCATCACATGGATGATGACCCCTGTGCTCATGCGCGCGGCGAGGCTTCGCTGGAATGGCTTTTCCAGGTGCCGTCGACAACCTCAGTCTCCGGCCGGTCTCCGCCTTCGGCATACTCCTCATGCCATTTACCTTTGTCATCCTGCCAGCTGATCTCGGCGGAATCACCGCCAACCTGCTGTTCAGCTGCAACGATACGGGCTGCCTCAAGCGCTTCGGAGTGTGTCGGGAATGCTTCGGAGTAGACACCGCCCAACCGGTAGGCCCAGCCTCCGTCGTGAGGAACGACCTCGTAGACCACCTTGACCATGCCTCTCACTCCTCTTCTTCTTGTTTCGCGCTCGAATACTGACCGGATGGCATCCAGTGCGCGGGCCGCGTTGGAGGAAACGAGAGGGCGCCGCGATATGCTTCCGGCTGACCGATGCGTTAGTATTCCATTAAATTCTCAAGACTGCAAACTTACTCCCTCCGCTCACTAGCTTGCCATGCAAAATCATCGTTTTAGACTTGTCGGATGAATCAAACTCGGAGCTTTCCGTGAAAATCGCGTCGCGGCTGAAAGACGAAACGTTCCTGGTGTTGGCGATAGGCGTCGCGGCTATCGCCTATGTGTCGGAACATGCATTTCTTGAAATGGGGCGTGAGATATCGCTGATCGCCGCTGCCGGGCTCGTCGCCACCATCGTCCTTGCCTCAATCCGTGTCGCCCACCATGCGGAGATTCTCGCGATCAAGGTCGGCGACCCCTACGGCACGATGATCCTGACGCTGTCGGCAGTTGCAGTGGAAGTGATCATCCTCGCGATCATGATGACCGGCGAAAGCTCTCCGACGCTCGTGCGCGACACGATCTATTCAGCCCTGATGCTCGACATCAACGGCATACTCGGCCTCGCCGCGCTGCTCGGCGGCTTGAAGCACGGCGAGCAGCCGTACAACGACAATTCGGGCAAGACCTACGGCGTGATGATCCTGACCGCCATGGGTATCTCGATGATCGTTCCGGAATTCGTGCCGGCGGAAAAGTGGCACTACTACTCCGCCTTCACCATCCTGGCGATGATCGCCCTCTACGCACTCTTCCTGCGCATGCAGGTCGGTCAGCACAGTTACTTCTTCAGCTACGCCTATCCTCGCAGCGAGCGGAAAGGCGATCCGGATGAGCACTCGATCGAAGACTCCACGACCGCGTCGATCACAACCATCCTGGTTGGGGTCGTCATCATCGGCCTGCTCGCGGAATTCATGTCGACCTTCATGACGGAAGGCCTGCGGGATTCTGGCGCTCCCGTTGTCCTGACCGCCATCGTTGTCGCAGCGATCTCGGCGTCGCCCGAGATCTTGACGGCCCTTCGCGCGGCGCTGCGAAACCGCATGCAAGCGACCGTGAACATCGCCATGGGCGCGTCGCTATCGACCGTCATCCTCACGGTTCCGGTCATGGAGGCCATTGCCCTTTACACCGGCCAACCGTTCATCATGGCGATGACGCCGGTGCAGACCGTGATGGTGGCGATTACGCTGATTGCGGCGGCCATCAACCTCAACGACGGTGAGACCAACGCCATCGAAGGCATGACGCACTTCATCCTTTTTGCAACGTTCCTGATGCTGTCGGCGCTGGATCTCTGACACCGCCAACTCCAATCCTGCAAACAAAAAACCCGCCGTCTCCGGCGGGCTTTTGTTTCGACGATAGTTCTGACTATTTGCAAGCGCCGCAGAAGCGCTGGATGCGCTTGCAGGCTTCCTCGAGCAACGCTTCCGACGTCGCGTAGGAGATGCGGAAGTTCGGGCCGAGGCCGAATGCCGAGCCATGAACGACGGCAACGCCTTCGCTCTCCAACAGTTCAGAAACGAAGTCTTCGTCGGTCTCGATCACCTTGCCCGACGGCGCGGTCTTGCCGATCAGGCCGGCGCAGGACGGATAGACGTAGAAGGCGCCTTCCGGCGACGGGCACGTGATGCCCTTTGCCTGGTTCAGCATCGACACGACGAGGTCGCGGCGGCCTTCGAAGATCTTCTTGTTCGCGGGAATGAAATCCTGCGTACCGTTCAGCGCTTCCACGGCAGCCCACTGGGCGATCGAGGTCGCACCTGAGGTCTGTTGGCCCTGAATCATATCCATGGCCTTGATCAGCTGGATCGGGCCTGCTGCATAGCCGATACGCCAGCCGGTCATCGCGTAGGCCTTCGAAACACCGTTCATGGTCAGCGTGCGGTCGTAGAGCTTCGGCTCGACTTCGACAGGCGTGACGAACTTGAAGTCGCCATAGGTCAGGTGCTCGTACATGTCGTCTGTCAGCACCCAGACATGCGGATGCTTCAGCAGCACGTCCGTCAGGGCCTTCAGTTCGTCATGCGTATAGGCAGCACCCGACGGGTTGGACGGCGAGTTGAAGATGAACCACTTCGTCTTCGGCGTGATCGCCTTGTCGAGGTCGGCGGCCTGGAGCTTGAAGTTGTTTTCCTGCGTCGCCGAAACGATGACGGGCGTACCGCCGCACAGCGAGACCATTTCCGGATAGGATACCCAGTACGGCGCCGGGATGACGACTTCATCACCCGGGTTCAGCGTCGCCATGAAGGCGTTGAAAAGGATCTGCTTGCCGCCGGTGCCGACGATCGTCTGCTCCCACGAATATTCCAGGCCGTTCTCGCGCTTGAACTTCGCGGCGATCGCCTTGCGGAGTTCAGGGATACCGGAGACCGGCGTGTACTTCGTCTCGCCGCGGTTGATCGCGTCGATGGCAGCCTTCTTGATATTATCAGGCGTATCGAAATCCGGCTCGCCGGCGCCGAGGCCGATCACATCGCGTCCTTTTGCTTTCAGCTCGCGCGCTTTCTGGGAAACGGCGATGGTGGCTGAAGGCTTCACACGGGAAAGAGCATCGGCAAGAAAGGCCATGATATCGGTCCTATACGGTTGATTTGGGCAGAAAAGCCGGGACCGGAATTCTGCGCTAAGCTCTATGTCCAATGTAGGCAGGCATTTCAAGCGCAAAGGCGTGATGGTGCCAATGATTCTTCGTGATCAATCGCCTGACCCAGCGTCCTGATTCGCGAGCTCGCGCGTTTGGATGGCTGAATCATTTTGCGAAGTGCTTGAATCAGTTTCTGAAGAGAGCGCGATTTACGCCCGGAAATCAAAATCCTCGGCACTTTTGCCCCTTGCCACGAATTGGTCGCAACAAATGCCGCGGCCTGCCGCAATTCGGTCGCGAGCACGCCGAGATCGAAGCCCCATTTTGTTGCATCCGGCATTGGTTATTGAGGGCATACCCATGTTTCTGGAAGACGAGTTTGTCATCAGGCGCCTTCGCGCCCGTCGCGTATCCATCTCACTACTGGTTGCAGTTGTGGCTTTCGCCGCGTCGATCCTTATGACCTTCGGGCTGGTAACGACGGTCTACGCCGAAGAAAGCCAGCAGGTGTCCGCACAGTCAGCCACATCGCACATGGCAGCCGCGCCAACGGTAAAGGCAGTGGGGTTGGGCGCACAGAATTCCGTGTCGGTAAAGCTGCCGCAAAGGGCGACAGGCGCTGACGAACGGATCACCCGCGGCAGCCTTATGCTTCTAGCCGCACTGGTCGCGACATGCGGGCTGGCCATCTGGCGCCGGCGACTACACGGCGTCTTTGCCGGAGCCAGCCAATGACGCCCGTGAATTCGGGACCCAGAGTTCGAAACCACGAGGCGGATGAATTCGGCCCGCTTCCGACCTATATCGAGCTCGCCATGGCGACGGCGGCGGCAACCGCTTACGACGCGAATACAGCGCAGGAAAACCGTATGCGCCTGCCCCGTCTCTCCGTCATCGAGAAGGCAATTGTCGTTAGCATCGCCGCTCTTGCGCTTTACGGAACGGTGCTGATCGCCGGCGGGCTCTATATCAAGGCCAAGGCCGAACTGTCGCAAATTCTCTCGCAGCACTCCTTTGCCGCCGAACTTCGTGGCGAAGACACCAGGCCTTGACCGTGGGCGGATCTCGCCACCGAAGCAGAGGTCCCCACTCGTCTACCCGCGACCGATCGTCGCCTCGCCATCGGCAAACACAAAGCCGTTATCCCACGCGAATGAGGTTGAAGCCGGTGGACGACGCTCCACGTTGACCAGACGATAGGCATTGGGACAGACCATGACGACACTTGCACGGCTTCCATTCGGCTTCTTTCTCGCAACCGCGGTATTGGCCGCCTCCCCAAGCTTTTCTGCCGACATCGTCAAGACGAAGACGGTCGAGGTTCAAGTCGACACCATTGCAACAGGCCTCGAGCACCCCTGGGCCGTGGAGGTGCTCCCTGATGGTTCCTATCTCGTTACCGAACGACCGGGACGGCTGCGCATCATACGCGACGGCAAGCTCTCTGCCCCCATCGCCGGCGTCCCTGAAGTCAGCGCCCGGGGGCAAGGTGGTCTGATGGACGTTGCGCTCGCGCCTGATTTTGCAACAAGCCGCCAGATATTCCTCACGGCCGCGACCAGGGCCAGGGGCGGCTCCGGCACCGAGGTACTCAGCGCCACGCTGTCAAATGACGGAACAAGGCTGAACGACGTCAAATCCATCTTCACGATGAAGCGCTTCACCGGCGGCAACATCCAGTACGGCTCCCGAATAGCGTTCGGCAAGGACGGCTCGCTGTTCATCAGTGTCGGTGACCGTGGTGACAGGGATCGTGCCCAGGATTGGAAGGACGATGCCGGCTCCATCATCCACATCAACGCCGATGGCAGCATTCCCACCGACAATCCCTTCAAGGACGGCGGCAAGGCGCTTCCGGAGGTCTGGTCGAAGGGCCATCGCAATCCGCAGGGCATCGCCTTCGATGCCGCCGACGGCAAGCTCTACACGGTGGAGCACGGCGCCCGCGGCGGTGACGAAATCAACTACATCGAGCCTGGCAAAAACTACGGCTGGCCGATCATAACCTACGGACGCGACTATTCGGGCGCCGAGATCGGCGAAGGCACAGCCAAGGAAGGGCTTGAGCAACCGCTTTATTATTGGGACCCGTCGATCGCGCCGGGAGCATTGGCCATTTATCGCGGCAAGATGTTTCCCGAATGGGACGGCAACTTTCTCGTTGCTGCGCTGAAGTTCCAGCTGCTGTCGCGAATGCAGCGCGATGAAGGCGGAGCTTTCGTCGCCGAGGAGCGGATTTTCGACGGCTCCTATGGCCGCATGCGTGATGTGATCGTCGCACCCGACGGCGCCCTGCTGCTCCTCACGGATGAAGACGATGGTGCCTTGCTAAGAGTGTCGCGGGCGCCGGTAAACAATGGTTGACACTAAGCCTAGAGGCCGGCGCGCAGTTCCTTTCGAAACATAAACTTCAGGGCGGACCATGTCTCATCGACAGCGCAGACTTTGACGTCAACCAGCCCCAAAGGCACGAAAATCGATCGCAGAACGTCTTCGGTGACTGTCGTCGGCACCCGCGCCGCCTTCTTGGGCCAGGAAATCCAAAGCATCCCGTCGGGCTTGAGAGCGCCCGATACAGCCTGGGCAATACCTTCCAGGACTACCCGGCGGGCTTCGAAAACATGCACGTAGTCGAAGCGACGCTCAATCATTGATGGCAAAGTTTTCGTAACGGAGGAGAAATGCTCAAAGGATTGTATTTCGGCGATCTCGGGTACACCGATCAGCAGCGCCGCCTGCCCTTCCCTCAGGCCGAGCTTTCGCGTGAGCGAGTTGCCGCAATACCCCGCTGGCGCATCATGGCGCTGTTGTCGCGGCGCAGCCTTTTCGTCCGCCGATGAAACCGTTTTCGTTGCCATCCGTTTGCTCTCAGGCGCTTACCCAGTGGCGACATTCTTCACCCTTGCCCAAACCAAAGGCAACTGCTAACGCTCGCCCATACTCTCCCGCACCGAGGACGACATGACGCGCATTCAGGCGAACCTCCTTCTATTGCTTGCAGCTGCCATCTGGGGCGGCGGCTTTGTCGCGCAGTCGACGGCAATGAAGGCAATCGGTCCGTTCTGGTTCATTGGCCTGCGCTTCGTGATTGCCGCAGTCGCGGTCCTGCCGTTCATGCTTTTCGAAGCCCGCAAGGCGCGGGTAAAGACCGCGCCGCGCCATCTCAAGCTCTATCTGCTGACGGGTCTTGCGCTATTCGGTGGCGCCGCCACCCAGCAGATCGGCCTGCAGACGACGACCGTGACGAATTCGAGCTTCATCACCGGCCTCTACGTCGTGATCGTCCCCCTGATCGCTGTCGTCTTCCTGCGCCGCTCCCCGCACTGGATCATCTGGCCCGGCGCGATCATGGCCGTTTCCGGCATCTACATGTTGTCCGGTGGCCAACTCTCGGCACTGACGACCGGTGATCTGCTCACGGTCGTCTGCGCGGTCTTCTGGGCCGGGCAGATCACCCTGGCCGGCATCACAGTGTCCGAAACCGGGCGCCCGCTTACCCTTTCGACCGCCCAGTTTGCGGTGACCGGGGCCTGCGCGCTCGTCGTTGCCATCGTCGCGGAACCGATCAGTTGGGCAGCGGTCTGGGCGGCAGCCCCCGAGATCCTCTACGTCGGGATATTCTCGTCCGGTGTCGCCTTCTCGCTGCAGGTCATCGGCCAGCGCTACACGACGTCGTCGCAGGCAGCGATCTTCCTGTCATCTGAAGCACTCTTCGGCGCCTCGCTCGGCGCTCTGCTGCTGGGCGAAACCATGCCGCCGCTCGGCTACGCCGGCTGCGCGCTAATGTTCACCGCCATGCTTCTGGTTGAGGTGGTGCCCGAAATTACGCGCCGTCGAGCTTCGGAGAGGTTGAAACCGAGCCCAAACTTGGGTTGAACGCCCGGAAAAGAAAAAAACTTTAGCCTTTGCGTAGTCGCGTTAGCGTTGCATTTTTGGCAAAATCTGCTCCCAAACTATATTGCCAACGATATAAAGCGTTGCTCGGCGGCGGCTAACGACCAAAATTTTGCTCTGAGCGTACAAAAATGCCTCCTATAGGTGCCTTTCAGCACAGACGCGTTAAAAAACTTTTGCTTGCCAAAATTTAATAATCGCAGCACTCTCACCGTGTTCGGGCATTTTGCGAGCATGGGAAGTCCTTGAGAATGTGCGCGCCGGAGACGCTAAAATTCCGGTCAACCAGTTCCGAGAAAGCGGGCGTCAGTCCCGTGGTGAGTTTGGTTGTGCTAGAGGGGACCTTTTTCTCACATTTCAATAATTGCCTGCTAACGTCTCCGTGAGGAGGCAATATCAGTGATGCTGCCCGTGTGGATGGCGGGCAGAGATAAAAGGACCTGACGCATGGCCGAGACTGGCACAGTAAAATTCTTCAACACCGACAAAGGTTTTGGCTTTATCAAGCCGGACAAGGGCGGCGCGGACATCTTTGTACACATTTCTGCCGTTCAGGCTTCTGGCTTGGCCGGACTGACGGAGAATCAGAAGGTTAGCTTCGACACGGAGCCGGACCGCCGCGGCAAGGGCCCCAAGGCTGTCAACCTGCAGATCGCAGGCTGAGCCTCTAGCCAACGCTGTCAATTCGAGTTGAAGCCCGGCAGCGATGCCGGGTTTTGTCATTCAGCCTGCATTCAGATCGCGGCCCTTACCTTGCCATCATCAAGGTGCAGAACCGGTATCGGTTAAAACAGGGAAATACAAATGAACAGGCTTGCGAAGACGCTCCTTATGACGGCAACCGCTGCTGCCCTCACAGTATCATCGATCGGGGTCGCGTCGGCTGGTGACTGGCACCGTCACCACCATGGCGATGATGCGCTTGTCGGTGGCGCCGTCGGCCTTGCAACGGGTCTGATTGTGGGTTCAGCCATTGCCAGCGCGCCGCGTTATGATGAGCCGCGCTACATCGACCCGCCCTACGACCCGGAATACGAAGCCGTTCCGGTCTATCGCGCTCCCCCGCCCCGCTACTATCGTCCGGTTGCCGCCGACATCGAGCCCTGGACTCCGCAGTGGGAACGCTACTGCTCCTATCGCTACCGGTCGTTTGACCCGCGCAGCGGCACATTTATCGGCAACGATGGCCGCAGCCACTTCTGCAACGCCGGCTAATCGCCTGAACGCGCAGTCAAACACGAAGCGCCGCCTCTCAGCGGCGCTTTTGTTTTGGGTGCTCAGATCCCTTGCAGGAAGGGATTGCTCCGTCGCTCGTCGCCGATCCGGCTGCCCGGCCCGTGTCCGCAAATGAAGCCGACGTCATCGCCCAGCGGCAAGACCTTGTCGCGGATCGAATCGAGCAGTTGCTGGTGATTGCCCCCGGGTAGATCCGTCCGACCGATCGAGCCGTTGAAAAGCACGTCGCCCAGATGGGCAAAATTCTGTGCGCGATTGAAGTAGATGACATGGCCGGGCGCGTGGCCTGGTGTGTGGTACACCTCGAACTCGTGCGTGCCAAACGAGACCTTGTCGCCATCCTTCAGCCAACGATCCGGAACGACATTCTGCATGCCCGACGGGATGCCATACTTTTGCGCCTGGGTCTCGATCCGCTGCAGCAAGGGAAGATCGTCCTCGTGCGGACCGACGATATCGATGTTCAGGGCTTCCTTGAGCTCCCTAGCTCCACCTGCGTGGTCGAGATGGCCATGTGTCAGCCAGATTTCCTTGATGTCGAACCCGTTCGCCGTGATTGCCTCGAGGATCGCCGGGACATCGCCGCCGGGATCGACAACGACGCCTTCCTTGGTCTCCGGGTCGAAGAGGATCGTGCAGTTCTGCTGAAATGGTGTCACCGGAATAATGCCGGCCTGGAGCATGCCCATGAGTGCCTCGCTTGTCTTTGTCCCGGGTTCCTATAGTCCGAAATCACACCGTGCGCAGCCCGCGATTTAGTGAACACAGTCTGGCTTCAGGGTTCGATCACCAGCCACGTTCGAATTTAACACGTCGATACAATCGTTTACCGGCGAAAGCGAAGGCGGCGGAACATCGTCTGCACCCCAAACGTTACTTGCCTGTATTAAGACAAGGAGAAACGAGATGACCTTGAAGCGAAATCTGTTCCTGGCTGGCGCGATCGTCGTGGGAAGCGCCGGTCTTGCCCAGGCGGACATGGTTGCCACGGCCATCAACGATCTGAACGTTCGCGCAGGCCCCGGTCCGCAATATCCCTCAATCGGAATCGCGACGCGCGGCTCGCAGGCAATGCTGGATGGTTGCATCCAGGGAAGCCGCTGGTGCCGTGTTGACGTCAACGGCGTGCGTGGCTGGGTCTATGCTCAGTATCTGCAGGTCGAACAGGGTGGCAGCCCCGTCGTCGTCGAGCAGCACCAGTCCGATCTAGGCGTTCCCGTCGTGACCTATGAGACGACGGCAAGCGTCGCTCCTGAGCCGGCACCGGGCGACGAGTTGCTTGGACCGGTTGGCTCCGTCGACGCCGTTACCCCACCTGAAACCGTCACGACCTATGTCCAGACCAATCCGGCACAGACCGTGCGCCTCGGTGGCGATGTCGTCGTGGGTGCTTCCGTGCCGGCTGATGTGACGTTCCAGGAAATTCCGGACTATCAGTATCGGTATGTCCGAATCAACGATCGACCGGTCCTTGTGGACCCCGGCACCCGCCGCATCGTTTACGTCTACAACTGATTGTAACGCACAACACGGAAAAGGCGCCCCGCGGGCGCCTTTTTTACGCAGACAGCGTGGAAAACTTTCACGCGTGGGTTGCTCTCCATTCCACTAAATATTCAATTATGATAAAATACTGAAATTCAGACGATATCCCCTGCTCCCGGTCGGAGGTCGGATCGCCTGTAGGGCTGGCTATCCTTTCGGATCGCGCAGCCGGCAGTGGCGTTTGAGGAAACGCGAAGGAGGGAAATCGTGGAAGCCTTATTGCCCATCATCACACAGGTAATAGCGGGTGCAGTCGGCGGCAACGTCGCAAGCGGCGCGTTGAAGCAGGTTGCAATCAATACCGTCGCCCGGACGATCGCCGGCGCGATCGGTGGCATCGGCGGTGGCATGCTGCTCGGCATGGTCGGCGGCGAAGCTGCAATGACCGGTTTGATTGCCGACGGTATCGGCGGCCTGATCGGCGGCGGCATCCTGTCGACGATCGTAGGAGCGGTAGCCGCCCGCGCACGATAGATAGCCCATCGAGAAGCGGCCGAGGCTCCCTGGGAACCCGGTCGCTGTCCTTTGCTGGAGGATAGTCGGCGGCAGCGGCCACGCGATCTATCTCTCTTACATAGTCGCTCATCAGTGTTTCGCTGATCGTCGCCGGCATAAACCGGTGTGGCCCGATTTCCGTCACCGCCCAGCCGTGTTCTCCCATGAACACCAGGTTGCGGAGTGAAACCCATAGGTCGACACGTGGATCTTTGCGTTTTTCCACTGAACGAACGCACCGCAGCCGTTCGCTCTCCTCCGGCGCCCGTACGCCATTGTTGTTGATTGTTATCCCCGATACGTTTTATCCACTGACACAGGGGAAAATTACGCATTGTGGTGAAGTTTGCGAAGTGGGGCCAAATTTCCGGTGGAAACGGCATCCCCTTCCGGCTTCGCGACGCGTGGGGGAAGCAAGCAACGGCGCAAAGATACGTCAAATGCTGGCATATTTTTATCTGAGCTTCCCGCGAGGTGCGCAACAAGAAAGGAAATGCCAAATTGGCACGCCAGACGAGCCCAAAGGCGGGCAAGCCCGAACTGCTGAAAATGCCGATGGAAAACACAGAAACCATCGATTTTGAGATCATCGAGCTTCTGTTCTTCTCCTATCGTGACTTCGTTTCGGATCCTGACGCCATCCTGGCAGAGATCGGCTTCGGGCGCGCGCACCACCGTGTCGTTCACTTTGTTAACCGCAACCCGGGCATGACGGTTGCCGATCTGCTGGATACGTTGAAGATAACCAAGCAGAGTCTTGCAAGAGTGCTCAAACAACTCATTGATTCGGGGTATATTCGACAGATTGCGGGGCCTGAAGACAGGCGGCAGCGCAAGCTCTATCCTACCAAGATGGGGCGCGAGCTTGCTCTTGCTCTGGCGGAGCCGCAATCGCGCCGTATTGAGAGAGCATTCGACGGGGCTTCTCCGGAGGTACGGGAAGGCATAAAGGCCTTCCTCAGAGGTATGCGGAATAGACCAAACTCGAGAGCGGATTGAATGGCGACAAAGACAGTGATTTCGGACGACGCTGCGCACTTGCTTGTTGTGGATGACGACACGCGTATCCGCGCCCTGCTCAACCGCTATTTGACCGAGAACGGCTTCCGGGTGACCGTGGCCGCGGATGGCGCGGAAGCTCAACGCAAGCTTGCCGGCTTGGATTTCGACCTCATCATCATGGACGTCATGATGCCGGGTGAGTCCGGGATCGAAGTGACCAGGGGTCTGCGCACGATCAAGAACGTGCCAATCATCATGCTCACGGCGCTGGCGGAGTCAGGCAGCCGCATTGAGGGCCTCGAGGCAGGCGCCGACGATTATCTGGCCAAGCCCTTCGACCCACGCGAGCTCGTGCTGCGCGTCAACAACATCCTGCGCCGCAATGTCTCGAACGATGCGCCGAAAATCGAACAGGTGATGTTCGGACCATATACCTTCTCGCTCACACGCAAGGAGCTGAAGAAGGCGTCCGAAGTCGTCCGGCTGACGGATCGCGAGCAGGAAATCATGCTGCTGTTCGCCAAACGCGCCGGCGATACCATTCCGCGACACGAGCTTATCGGCAACGATGTCGATGTCGGTGAGCGCACCATCGATGTGCAGATCAATCGCCTGAGACGCAAGATCGAGGACGATCCCGCAAATCCGGTCTGGCTGCAGACGGTTCGTGGTATAGGATACCGATTGAGCATCGATTGACAGTCGCAACCCCAGGACCAGCGGCCAAATGGTGACATTCGACTCTCTTCGGCGCGACGACCGCTCGCCCGCCCGCGGCTGGCGGTGGATGCTGCGCAGATTTCGGCTCTATCTGCCGACGGGCCTGTACGTCCGCTCGCTGCTGATCATCATTATCCCCATGGTGCTCCTGCAGTCTGTTGTCGCCGCCGTATTCATGGAGCGCCACTGGCAGATGGTGACCCAACGCCTTTCAGCTGCCGTCACGCGCGACATAGCGGCCATCATCCAGATCATCGAGACTTATCCGCAAGATACGGACTTTAGCGAAGTCACCCGTATCGCACGCGATCAGATGAACTTGCAGATCTCGATCGAACCGGACGGCGATCTGCCATCGCCACGCACAAAGCCCTTCTTCTCCATCCTGGACGGTATCCTGAGCGACGAGATCAGCGATCAGATCAAGCGCCCCTTCTGGATCGACACGCTCGGCGACTCCAGCCTCGTCGAGATCCGCATCAAGCTCGAAGACAAGATCCTTCGCGTATTGGCACGGCGTAGCTCGACCTATGCCTCCAACACTCACATCTTCATTGTGTGGATGGTTGGCGCCTCGCTGGTCCTGATTGGCATATCGATCCTCTTCCTGCGCGGGCAGATCCGCCCGATCCTAGCGCTGGCCAACGCCGCCGAAAACTTCGGCAAGGGGCAGAAGGCCGACAACTTCCACCCGCGTGGGGCAGATGAGGTTCGTCGTGCGGGCCTTGCCTTCATTCTGATGCGCGAGCGCATCGAGCGACAGATCGAGCAACGCACGGCGATGCTGACCGGAGTGAGCCACGATCTGCGCACGATCCTGACCCGCTTCAAGCTGCAGCTGGCACTGGCCGGCGAAAATCCGGAGCTTCACGGCCTGAACGACGACGTCAACGATATGCAGTCGATGCTCGAGGCCTACATGGCGTTTGCCCGAAGCGAGGTCGAAGAGGACGTTGGCGACCTGAAGCTCAGCGAGCTCTTCGCACGAGTGGCGGCAGACTTCGAACTTCACGACGGCAAGAGGCTTACATACTCGATCGACGGAGACGACGAGATCTTGGTGCGTCCGAACGCCTTCACGCGCCTTGTGACCAACCTCGCCTCAAATGCCCGCCGCTACGCCAACACGCTCGACATCAACGCCAGGCACAGCGCCAAGTGGCTGACGATCACCTTTGACGATGACGGCCCGGGAATTCCAGAAAGGAACCGCGAGGACGTCTTCAAGCCGTTCTTCCGGCTCGACGAAGCCCGAAATCTCGATGCCTCGGGCACCGGCCTGGGCCTCGCAATCGCGCGCGACATCGCACGAAGCCACGGCGGCAACGTCACGCTTGGCGACAGCCCTCTGGGTGGCCTTCGGGCGACCGTTCGCCTGCCCGCGTGAGGAAAAGATGACGATGGACACGAGCTCAATGACATGGCTGAACCCGCCGCCTCGCTTCGAGATGCGCGGCGGGGATTTGCATGTCTGGTCGGGACCCAAGACCGATTTCTGGCAGGGGACCTATTACGGCTTCCACCGCGACGACGGACATTTCCTGCACCGGTCGCGACAAGGCGACTTCACCGCCGAGGTTTCCTTCTCGGGACGCTACCAGGAACTCTACGATCAGGCTGGCCTCATGGTACGGGCTGATGCCACGCATTGGATGAAATGCGGGATCGAATATACCGATGGCGCCATGCATTTCAGCGTCGTCGTGACCAACGGCAATTCCGATTGGTCAGCCTTTCGGCTCGACCACACATTCGAGCGCATGGGCGTGCGGGTGACACGCAATGGCGATGCGCTGTTCATTCAATACAGAACGGACCGCATGGAAGATTGGCGCATGGCACGCCTTGCGTGGATCGATCCGGCGTATGCAGAGGTTGCCGTCGGGCCGGTATTCTGCTCGCCGCAACGCGCCGGCTTCGAAGCCGTATTCCACGATTTCTCGCTGACCGATCCGCTGTCGCGCGAGATCCACTGATCACATCAGCTTCTTGCCGTTCGGTACGGGCTTGTCGGTTCTTGCAAGAACGATCGCTCCCGCCTCATCCTCGAAGCCCAAGGTCAGGACTTCCGAGCGGACCGGGCCGATCTGCCGTGGCGGAAAGTTCACCACGCCGAGAACCTGCCGACCGACAAGGCTCTCGGGCGTATAGTGAACCGTAATCTGGGCCGACGACTTCTTGAGACCGATCTCTGGCCCGAAGTCGATCAGCAGCTTGAAGGCCGGCTTTCGCGCCTCCGGAAACGGACTTGCCTCGACGATCGTACCGACACGAATGTCGACACGCTCGAAGTCGGCATATGTGATTTCGTCAGCCATACAGGTTGTCCTCAGCCGGCAAGCTCTTCGGCGCGCTTGCGCGCTGCCGCGAGGGCCTTGTCGAAAAGAGGCTGCATCGCGTCCTCGGCCATCAGGACCGAAAGCGCGGCGGCGGTCGTGCCGCCCGGCGATGTCACGTTCTGCCGCAGCCGCGAGGCGTCGTCGGGGGACTGGTGCAAAAGCTCACCAGCCCCCGCGACCGTTTCCCGTGCAAGACGCATGGCAAGGTCCGCCTGCAAGCCAAGTTTACGGCCTGCCTCTGCCATACACTCGACGAGATAAAACACATAAGCCGGTCCGCTTCCCGACAGCGCCGTAACGGCATCGATGTCGGCTTCGGTTGGAACCCATTCTACCGGACCGGATACACGCAAGAGAGAATGGACGTGCTCACGCTGCGCATCGGTGACGCGGGCATTGGCAAACGCACCCGTAACACCACGACCGACCATGGCCGGGGTGTTCGGCATAGCGCGCACCATCGCAGCCTCACCGAGATGCTTTTCAAGAAACAACAGCGTCTTTCCGGCGGCGACCGACACAACGACGGTTTCTGATCCCACCGTTCCCTTGACCGGAGGCAGCACGGCATCCATCACCTGTGGCTTGACCGCCAGAAAGAGAACGCCTGCCGTCAGCCCGGCATGAGCCGAGGTAACGTGCGTTACGCCGGCATCGTTGATTGTTTTCATCATCTGTTCGGACGGACCGGGATCGATGACGACGATGGAAGAACCGGCCACTCCGCTCTTCAGCCAGCCAGAGAGCATTGCGCCCCCCATATTGCCGGCACCGATAAGAACGATAGGACCTGAAGATGCGGATGACATTTACGCCTCGCCGACGGTTTCGAAGAGAACCGCTTCCATGGCGCGGTTCGCCTCCATGCCCGACCAGATCACGAACTGGAACGCTTGATAGTACGCCTCACAGGTATCGAGCGCACTAGCGAGCAAAACCTCGACCTGTCGATTGGTCGGCTCCGCACCGCCGGCAAGCAGCAGCGACTGACGGAAGATGATGACATCTTCCTGGCGCCAAAGATCGAAGTGTCCCATCAGGACCTGGCCGTTGATCGCGGCCAAGAGCTTGGTGACCTCGTTAACGCGCTGTTCGGGAACCTTGACGTCGAAGGCGCAGCCAAGGTGCAGCGCCTCGAACTCTTCCATCCAGGAAAAGGAAACGTGGTAGTCGGCCCACTTCCCTTCAACCGTCATCGCAATTTCGTCGTCACCCGACCGCTCGAAAGACCAGTCGTTATTGGCGGCGACGTACTCGATCATATCGACCGGGTTCGACTGACGCTCGACTTCCAATTCCATGAGGCTCATGCAGCACCTTCTTGACCGGAGTGAATGCGAACCAACTTCGTCAACGAGACACAAGGAGAACACACGCAACAGCCGGAACCACCAACCGTGATGACCGTTGAACCACTACCAGACTTAACGCAGTCAAACCTGCCTGGAGCTTACCAACCGCTTCGAATCATCATTTAAAATCAGTGTATAACGGGCTCGGCGACACGCCAGCCCCTGAAGGCCGTTTTAGGGAACGGCACTGTGGAAAGCTTTTCGGGTTTAGATTCAGAAGGAGGTTTAAATGACTCTGCCCATTGATCTTTTTGGCAGTGTCCACAGGTGGATAACCGCACCTGGTTTTTAGGCCGCAGCCGCGGTGTGTCTCATAAAGGTCACACCACGGCCTGTCTCACAACGGGAATTACTTGCCCTTGGCCGCAAGCTTCTCTTCAAGGGCGGCGATCCGCGCAAGCAGCGCATCATTTTCATCGCGCGCCTTGATCGCCATTTCGCGTACGACCTCGAATTCCTCGCGCTTCACGATGTCGAGCGTATTGAGCCAGCGCTCCGCCTGCGCATTGAAGGCTGTCTCGATTTCCTTGCGCACACCCTGGGCAGCGCCAGCCGCATCCGTCATCAGCTTGGCGAACTCGTCCATGATGCGGTTTGCTCCAGTCGTCATGGCGATTTTCTCCCTTTGCTATAGACCAGTTAGGGCCACTTCGGCCCCTCAAGAATGAGGTAGGGCTTCGCCGCGGAGGATGCAAGCGGTTTGCTCTGGATAAGCCAGCCGGCGGCCTCTGATCGCCAACAATCGACTTGACCGCTCTTGATCGCAGCGCCATCTTCCGCCCACATCAAGCTCGGCGCGCCTTCAGAAAGTCGCAAAGGACGCCTTGAACTGAACCGCGTCAGACGCCCGATTCCATATTCCGGGCTTTGCGCCACCGAATGGGACAACCTTGCCGACAGCAGCCAATTACATGGCGATCATGCCGTTCCCCGAGATCGACCCGATCGCCTTTTCGCTCGGCCCCCTCTCAATTCACTGGTACGGACTTGCCTATGTCGCCGGCATCATGCTCGGCTGGTACTATGCGCGTCAGATCGCCGGGAACAACAAGCTGTGGCCGGGCGACGTGTCCCCGATCACCAAGGTGCAACTGGACGATTTCATCATCTGGGTCGCGCTCGGCATCGTCCTCGGCGGCCGCATCGGCTACATCCTCTTCTACGACATGCCTGCTGTCATCGAGAGCCCGATCCGGGCGATACAGATATGGAATGGCGGCATGTCCTTCCACGGCGGCCTGACGGGCACCACCATCGCGATGATCGTCTTCGCGCGGCGCAACAGCATACCGATCTGGAGCCTGTTCGATATTGTCGCAGCAGTCGTCCCGATCGGCCTGTTCTGCGGCCGCGTCGCCAACTTCATCAATGGAGAGCTTTGGGGGCGCTTGACCGATGTGCCTTGGGGCATGGTTTTCTGTAACCAATATATCGAGCGGGCCGACGGTTACTGCCCCGGCGGCGACTTTGTTCGCCACCCCAGCCAGCTCTACGAGGCAGGTCTGGAGGGCATCGTGCTCCTCCTGGTTCTCGCCATGCTGATCTACGGCTTCCGCGCACTGAAGACCCCTGGCTTCGTCACCGGCGTTTTCGTCTGCGGCTACGCGCTTTCCCGCATTTTCGTCGAATTCTTCCGCGAACCGGATGCCCAGCTGGGCTACCTGCTGGGCACCAATTGGCTCACCATGGGCATGGTGCTTTCCACGCCGATGGTATTGCTGGGAATCTGGGCCATGCTTCGCGCTCGCCGTCAGGCTGCCCTGCAGCACTGATCGCAGCCGGACAGGAGGGGCATTCATGAGCACCGCGCTCGGTGAGAAGATCAAGGCTATCATTCAGGCGAACGGCCCGATCAGCGTCACGGACTTTTTTTCGCTGTGCCTCGCCGACCCCGAACATGGCTACTACAGGACCCGCGAGCCTTTTGGCCGCACAGGTGACTTCGTGACTGCACCCGAGGTAAGCCAGCTTTTTGGCGAGATGATCGGCGTCTTCATCGTCCATGCCTGGCAGCGACACGGGACGCCCAAAGGTGTCCGTCTCGTCGAAATCGGTCCCGGTCGCGGCACGATGATGTCGGATATGCTGCGCGTCATTTCCCGTATCGCGCCGCCGCTTTTCGGAGACATGACCGTGCACCTCGTCGAGACAAGCGAGCGGCTGCGCGACATCCAGCAGGAGACGCTGGCGTCCCACGGCGACAAGGTCAGCTGGCATCAGGGCTTCGATGAAGTCCCGCCGGGATTCTCGCTCGTCGCGGCAAATGAGTTGTTCGATGCGATTCCGATCCGTCAGTTCGTGCGGACGCCGGCGGGCTTCCGCGAGCGGATGGTGGGCGTCGACGCAGCAGGCGAACTGACATTCGGCGCCGGCGTGGCCGGGATCGATTCAAGCCTCCTCCCCTGGCCGGAAGAGGACGTACTCCCGGGAACAATCTTCGAAGTCTCGCCGGCGCGCCAGTCGGTGATGCTATCGATCTGCGATCGCCTGAAAGAACATGGCGGGACGCTTGTCGCCATTGACTATGGGCACGTTGTGAGTGGCTACGGCGACACGCTACAGGCGGTGCGCATGCATGAGTATGATCCGCCGCTGGCGCATCCCGGTGAAGCGGACCTGACGAGCCACGTCGATTTCCAGGCATTGGCACAGACCGCCACTGCGGCCGGGGTCCAGGTCAACGGCATGCTTCACCAGGGCGATTTTCTCGTCGGCCTCGGCATTCTCGATCGCGCTGCCGCGCTTGGCCGGGATCGAGCACCACATACGCAGCAAATCATCCAGACCGCAGTCGACCGACTGGCCGGCGAAGGTGAAGGGCGTATGGGCGAACTCTTCAAGGTGCTGGCGGTCTCGCACCCGACGGTGGATTTGATGCCCTTCCGTTCGGTGGATTGACAGCGCGAGCGCCGCTGGGCCAACATCCGAGGCAATCGACCAGGCATTGCCATCCAGTAAGGCGCACAAGCATTCAAGCAATTTTGGAAGTTCTAATGACGCAAGCAGCATCTCCGGCACCGATCCAAAGCGCGCTGCTGAAAGAGGCAACCGGTGACGCAATTCTCCATGGCTACTTCACCCGGCAAGGCGGCGTTTCGGACGGCATTTATCGCGGCCTGAATGTCGGCCTCGGCTCGCACGATGAGCGCGAGAAGGTTCAGGAGAATCGCCGCCGCGTGGCTAGCTGGTTTGAATTGCCTGTCGAGCGTCTCGCTACTGTCCACCAGGTACACTCTCCCGATGTGGTCGTCGTCGACAGGAACTTTAACGGCTCCCGCCCCTCAGCGGATGCGTTGGTAACGGCAACTCCGGGCATAGCGCTCGGGGTGCTGGCTGCCGATTGTGGGCCAATCCTCTTCGCCGATTCGGAAAACGGTGTCATTGGCGCCGCTCATGCAGGTTGGAAGGGTGCCCTTACCGGTGTTTTGGAAAACGCGATCGACACGATGGTCCAGCTTGGCGCGAAG
The DNA here is from genome assembly GCF_000510625.1 of Rhizobium sp. IBUN. Lineage (NCBI taxonomy): Bacteria > Pseudomonadati > Pseudomonadota > Alphaproteobacteria > Hyphomicrobiales > Rhizobiaceae > Rhizobium > Rhizobium sp. IBUN. The sequence continues at coordinate 24,511 of NZ_AZNV01000036.1, read as the reverse complement.
CGCGAAGCCATCGTTGCCTGCCTCGGCCCATCGATCAGCCAGGCGAGCTACGAGGTTGGGCCGGAATTTGTGGAACGCTTTGTCGCTCAGGATCCATCTTACGAGCGCTATTTCGTGCCATCAGGAAAGCCTGAACACGCGATGTTCGACCTCCCTGCCCTGACGATCGACCGGCTGCGCGCCGCCGGCATCCGCGCAGAAAGCCTTGGGCTCTGCACCTATCCCGATGCCGAGCGTTTCTTCTCGTACCGCCGGACCACACATAACAAAGAGCCGGACTACGGTCGGCAGATTTCTGCAATCGCAATCAGGGAGATTTGAGCGGTATGGCCTTGCACTTCGACCGACCCGAATTCGCCGTCCGCCTCGCGCGTCTGACAGACAAGATGCGCGAAGAGAAGCTGGATGCCCTGCTGCTGTTTGCGCAGGAAAGCATGTACTGGCTGACCGGCTACGACACCTTCGGCTACTGCTTCTTCCAAACGCTTGTCGTCAAGGCCGACGGGACGATGGCGCTGATCACGCGCTCTGCCGACCTGCGTCAGGCGAAACACACCTCCATTCTGGAAAACGTGCAAGTCTGGGTCGACCGCGTAAATGCCGATCCGACCGTCGACCTTCGGAACCTGCTGGTCGAGATGGATCTGCTCGGAGCCAGGATCGGCGTCGAATACGACACCCATGGCATGACGGGCCGCGTAGCCCGGATGCTCGACGCGCAGTTGACGTCGTTCGGCCAGATCGTCGACGCGTCCTATCTCGTCAGCCGCCTGAGACTGATCAAGAGCCCAGCCGAAGTCGCCTATGTTGAACGCGCTGCTGTATTGGCCGACGATGCGCTTGATGCGGCACTCGCGCTGACCAATCCCGGCGCAGACGAAGCGGATATTCTGGCCGCGATGCAGGGCGCCGTTTTTGCCGGTGGTGGCGACTATTCCGCGAACGAATTCATCATCGGCTCTGCCGAGGACGCCCTGCTTTGCCGCTACAAGGCCGGCCGCCGCAAGCTCGATACCAACGACCAGTTGACGCTCGAATGGGCAGGCGCCTACGCGCACTACCATGCGGGAATGATGCGTACCGTCGTCATCGGCGAACCGAGCTATCGCCATCGCGAACTCTTCAACGCCTGCTTCGAAACCATCCAGGCAATCGAAACGGTATTGAGGCCGGGCCACAGCTTCGGCGACGTCTTCGATATGCATGCGAAAATCATGGACGAGCGCGGCCTGTCGCGCCATCGCCTCAATGCCTGCGGCTACTCGCTGGGCGCCCGTTTCTCGCCATCCTGGATGGAGCATCAGATGTTCCATGTCGGTAATCCGCAAGCAATCGAACCGAACATGTCGCTCTTCGTGCACATGATCATCATGGATTCCGACACGGGAACTGCGATGACCCTCGGGCAGACTTATCTCACGACGGACAACACACCCCGCGCGCTTTCCCGCCACTCTCTGGATTTCATCAACGTCTGAGACAAGAATCCGGAATTGACACAGACCGGCACCGGCCTTCATAAAGTGCATGGGGCCGGCACTGGGAAGGATGTAACGAGGGATGACGCGAGTCGCGACTGCGCCAGTGCTCCTTGCCTGCTTTGCCCTAACCGCCTGCAACACCACCGACGCCTTGGTCCCGCTGGTCGACATCGGCGATTCCTCACCAAACATGCGCTCATCGCCGGTAACGCAGGGCGACGTGGAACGCATGGCAGGAACCCAGCCCCGCCAGCAGGCCTTTGCCGCCCAGCAGCGGTCGAACGGATATCATCCCGCCTACAGCCAGGCGAGCTATCGCCAAGGTTCAGGCGCACCGCCTACCACGATGGAAGCCCAGGCGATGGCCTTGGAAAGCGATATGCGCTCGCCGGCATCCTCCGTGCCAATCAAGGCGCAGACCCTGCCGGAGCCAATATCCAACGCCCAGGCCGAGGAAGAAGACATGGTGGAAGCGCCCGCTCGCGAACCGCCTAGACAGCAAACCCAGACTGCCATGCTGAATACGAGTTCGTCCTCGGCAGGTGGGACGACCGTCCGCTTCCTTCCGATCATCGGGGCACCGGTTCAGGCGGTTACACCGCTTTCGCGCCAACTCGGAGCGGAGGCCCGCTCGCACGGCCTTTCCATCAAGAGCTCGAACGACAGCTCAAGCGCCTACATTCTGAAGGGATACCTCTCCGCCTTTTCCGACAGCGGCAAGGTCACCGTGGTCTATGTCTGGGATATTCTCGATGGCAGCGGCGCGCGCCTGCACCGCATCCAGGGACAGGAAAGCGTACCCTCGGAGGCGCAGGATCCCTGGGCCGGCGTTCCCGCCTCGGTTATGCAGCAAATCGCCTCGAAAACCATCACCGACTTCTCAACGTGGCGCGATGCTCGCGGCGGTTAAGCCACAAGGTTTTTAGAAATATGAGCGCAGATGACGCCTTAGCCCTTGCATTCAGGAGCAAGCTGGCTAAAAAGCGCGGCTATCAGCAGGAAATAGGCGGACCAAGATGAAGGTTTTCGCAGGCAATTCGAACCGGCATCTCGCCGAAGCGATCTGCAGCTATCTCAATGTGCCTTTGGGCAAAGCCAGCGTCAGAAGATTTGCCGATCAGGAAATCTTCGTGGAAATTCAGGAAAACGTTCGCGGTGAAGACGTGTTCGTCGTCCAGTCCACGTCTTTTCCGACGAACGACCATCTCATGGAACTGCTCATCATGATCGATGCGATGCGCCGCTCGTCCGCGCGCCGCATAACTGCGGTTCTTCCCTATTTCGGCTATGCCCGCCAGGATCGCCGTGCCTCGGGGCGCACGCCGATCTCCGCCAAGCTCGTCGCCAACCTCATAACGGAAGCCGGCGCCGATCGCGTGCTAACCCTCGATCTGCATGCAGGCCAGATCCAGGGCTTCTTCGATATTCCGACGGACAATCTCTACGCCATCCCGGTCCTGACCCGTGATATCAAGGCCAACTACGACATCAGCAACGTCATGGTGGTTTCGCCTGATGTCGGCGGCGTTGTTCGTGCCCGCGCGCTCGCCAAACGTCTCGACTGTCTCCTGGCGATCGTGGACAAGCGCCGCGACCGCCCGGGTGAATCCGAAGTCATGAACATCATCGGCGAAGTTGAAGGCAAGGACTGCCTGCTGATCGACGACATCGTCGATTCCGGCGGCACGCTCTGCAACGCAGCCGATGCGTTGCTTGCCAAAGGGGCGGCAAGCGTCACCGCCTATATTACCCACGGCGTTCTCTCGGGGGGCGCGGTCACCCGCATCACCTCGTCGAAGCTTCGCGAGCTCGTCATCACCGATTCGATCCAGCCGACGACGGCTGTCCAGTCAGCTCACAACATCCGCGTTGTGAGCACGGCGAGCTTGATCGGTGAAGCGATCAACCGCACCAGCCAGGAAGAGTCGGTTTCCAGCCTGTTCGACTGAAGCGTTTCAAAACTTTCAACACCGCAGACGTTTGATCTTCCCCGAAAATGCAACTTGAGCTAGGATTTGAAAAGAAATCTAGCTGCAGGGGAAGAGTCATGACGCTCGCCGGTTTCCTGTTGCCTCGGAAGATCGCCCTGTTTGGGCTCATTTCGCTTCTGTCTGCCTGCACTGCCGACGTAGGACCCAATTATTGGCGCCCGCCACCTCGCGCGCCCAGTCCGCAGATATGCACTCTGGAATACAATCCCGTCTGTGGCCAACGCGGCGGACGTGTCCAGACCTTCGCCAGTGCATGCCAGGCGCGTGCCAATAACTTTACAATCATCAGCCGTGGCCAGTGCCGCCGGCCGCCTCCGATGACATCGCGTCCGACACCTCTTCCGTCGAGGCCGCAGGTGTGTACCATGGAGTACGCTCCGGTCTGCGGCCAACGCAGCGGACGTGTTCAGACCTTCTCTAACGCGTGCCAAGCTCAAGCAGCCAACTTTACGGTCATCAGCCGCGGCCAGTGCCGCCGCCAGCCCGGCATAACAGTGCGCCCTCAGCGTCCGCCACCGCCGCGGCCCGGTGGCATATGCACGCGTGAGTACCGCCCAGTCTGCGGCCAACGAGGTTCACAACTGCGCACCTTCTCGAATACCTGTGAAGCTAACAACAGCGGCTTCCGCATCATACGCCAGGGCGCATGCAGGTAATGAAGTGGCGACCCTGACAAGTCGGCTTCCGCTTATGCGGGAGCCGAACTCCGTTTTTCGAAACGAGTAAAAGCGCGACAAGCGGATCTGACTGACCGCAGTCGCTTAGGCAGCAATGTTTGACGCGGCCGACATGACCTCCTCGGGAGCAGGTACGCCGAACATACGTCGGCCATCGTCGGCCACCTCGGTAAAGCACCATCTGACGACGCCGTCGCGGTCAAGAAGGAACTCGCCGACCAGTTGGCCCTCACCCGTCGCAATCATCCGCTTGTCGTCGTCCGTGAACTCGTAACCATCGGCATTGTCGAGGTATTCAACAGCCGCCAGCGGGGCCATCGGCTCAGGCAGGTCAGGCATATCGACGCGCATCGACGTTAGCGTGTCGAGGCTAACCTTGTAGGGCCACGCTGTTTCCGATTGCGTGAACTCGATGTTGGGAAGCCCGAAGGCGCGATGCGATACCCTGTCGGGATCGGAGGCCGCCAGCAGATTGGGCAAGGGATGATACCGGAAATAGAGGCGTGCCCGATCGATAGGCGTATTGACCACCGTCAGACTTTCGATGCCCTTTTGCTGGAGGTCGCCCGCCAGGCTCGCCATCGCGGCGATTTGCCGCCTGCAGAATGGACAGTGGAGCCCGCGAAACAGGCCGACCAAAACCGGCTTCTGTCCTCGGAAGTCATCGATCGATATCTTGCCCTGACGCGTGATCGCATCGAGAATGACGTTCGGCGCGCGGTCACCGGGCTGCAGCGGTCTCTCGCTTTGATTTTCGGGCATGGCACCCTCCTTCATTTGCGCGTCGGCGAGCAAGCCGAGCAGAAGAAAAAATAGCGAAAACTCAGCACCTTACCTGCCGGCATTGATTCAATCCAGGAAGGGCAGCACGACCAGCGCGTCGGGATCCAGCCCATGCCTGACGCAAACATCCTGCGCGAGCGAAAAGTAGCGCTCCGCCTCGGCCATATCGTCCTTTTCCAGGTTCAACGTCGCAAGCCCATCATAGCATGGAAAGAGAAGCTGTGGCTCGCCGATTTCACGCGCGAGCTGAAGCGCTTCCTCGTAGTAGTTCCGAGCCAAGTCTGGTTCCCCGTGACACTGATGGATCTGTCCGAGCACGATGAGGGGCACCGCCAGGTGATCGCGCTGATCCAGCGCCCGGTCGATCTCGATCGCTCTTTCAGCCGCCGGCACTCCCTCCTTGGCACAGTTGTCGGTGAAGGTGCAGCAGGCGACCGCGAGGTTGGCGAAAAGCCGGGCTTGAAAACCGAGGTCGGAGATGCGCTTGGCAACATCGAGGCCCTGGCGACACACATCGATGGCACGCCGCGGATCGACGATCGTATAGAGAACGCCGAGATTGGAATAGGCGCGACAGGCCGCGCCGAGAAGCCCCGCCGTTTCGGCAACCTCCAGACTTCGCTCGACTTCGCGCACCGCCTCGCGGTGCCGCCCCAGCCGCGCCAGCGCCACCCCCTTTGTATTCAGCGCCTCCGCTCGCACCTGCGCAGCTTCCGAGGCCACGGAGCCTTCCCCATCCAATGTTGCAGTGTTGAGGCAGGACAGTGCATCATCGGCCCAACGCGCGGCAGCGTTCTGATCGCCCTTGCGGAAGGCCAGATGCCCACGCTCCTGAAGCAGATGGGCGAGTTCGATGGGTGCATTGCTCTCGCTCAACAGCGAGGCGGCCTGCGCATAGTCGGCGTCCGCAAGATCACTTCTGCCCGCAGCAAGATTGAGGCGGCCGAGCTTGCGCAGGATCCGCGCCGCACCCGGCTGATCACCAGCTTCCTTTAAGGTCGTCAGTGCGCGGCCATAGTGTTCGCGGGCCGTTTCCCGCTCTCCCGCCGGCCCGCAGAGATCAGCGAACCGTTCATGAAGAGCAAGCAACTCCGAACCGGCTTGCGGGTTATCCGAAATTGCCGCAAGCGCCTCGCGGTAGAGGCGCATCGCATCGTCGTTTGCGTAGGTCTTGCGGGCCAAATCGCCCGCGGCCATGAGGTATCGGACGCCCTTGCTCACCTCGTCGGCCCGGCAGTAGTGACGGCCGAGTTGTGCGATATCCTCGAGTCGAGCGGGTATGCCGTAATGTATTCTCTCGATCGCGGCCCCGATACGGGCATGCAGCTCCTTGCGGCGCTGTAGCAAGAGATTGCCATAGATGGCATCGTGCAATAGCTGCTGCGGGAAGCAATAAGAGATCGCCTTTGCCGAAGCAGCACCAGGCGTTTCCTCAACGACCTCGGCCTCGCAGAGATAATCCAGCCCACGCTCGACACGCTCTGCATCCGATGCGACGGCGCGAAGCAATGCCAGATCGAAGCGTGGACCTATAACGGCAGCTTCCTGCGCCAAACGCTTGACGTCGGGCGGCAGGCGGTCGACGCGCGCCAGCAGCATCGCCTGCAGGTTCATCGGCACCTCGGTTCCCATTTCGCCACCCGCCATGCGCCAGCATCCGTTCTCGAAATGAAGTGCCTCGGTCTCGATCAGCGCCCGTACGATCTCCTCGATAAACAGCGGATTGCCGCCCGCTCGCGCGAGAATTCGTGAGCGCGTCTTCGCAGGCACGGAACTGTCCACGCCAAAGAATTGCGTCAGCAGAGCCTCGCCATCCTTACTCGAAAGCGGCGCGAGCCGCATGACGGTGCGGTTGATCCGGCTTGACTCCAGGCCTTCGCCCTCGGCAACCGACCGCCCTGTCGTCAGCATCATCAGGCGCGTACGTTCGAGCCGGTCCAGGACGAAGCGTAGCGCCTCGATCGAAGCGGCATCCGCCCAATGGAGATCCTCTACCACCAGCAGCAGTGGGCTTAGCGACAGCCGCCGTTCAAAAATCGTACGCGTGGCGTAAAAGATCTGCCGCCGCAACTGCTCTGGCTCGACATACCGCAGCGCTCCATCCGGATCGCCGAGGCCCAAGACATGAGAAAGGAGCGGCGTCAGACCCGCGACCTCGCTCTCGCTAAAACCAAGGTCGACCAATCCCGCCGCCAGCAGTTCGGCCGTCCGGGCTGCGGTTTCCCGCTCAGCTATCCCGTAGGCGCTGCGCAGAACCGATGCTAGCGTCCCATAGGATTGCTCCCCGAGGGGTGAGCAGACGGCACGCCGTACCACCACCTGCCTGAACCGCTCGGCTTCGGCGACGTTCTGCAGAAACTCCTTGACCAATCTTGACTTGCCGATGCCAGCCTCACCGACGAGCTGGACGAGTTGCGCATTGCCGCCACTGGCGCGATCCAGGCAATTGGACATCCGCGACAGTTCCGAGTCACGCCCGATGAGTTCGGCGTGCAGGCCTAGGCTTTCCAAACCGCGCGCGGCGTGAGGCGTCTCCATCCGTCCGAGGAGACGATGTACCTGTACATTTCCCGTCTTCCCGCGAAGGGCAAGCGAACCGAGATTGTCGAACGCGAACGCGTGCCGCGTCAGACGGTAGGTTACCGGGCCTACCAGTATCTCGCCTGGACCCGCCATCGTTTGCAATCGTTGGGCCGTATTCACTGTATCGCCGGTCACCGAGTAGGATCGCGCAGCCGCCGCTCCGAAACCACCGCTGACCACCGGCCCTGTGTTGATGCCGACATGCAGCTGCAGCGGATCTCCACCGGCCAGATCCAGCCATTTGGCGCCAAGGCGGTCAGCACCCGCAATCATGTCGAGTGCTGCGCAAAGGGCACGATCGGGATCGTCCTCATGTGCTGTCGGGGCCCCGAACAGCGCAAGCAACGCGTCACCGACAAACTTGTCAACATAGCCGCCATAAGCCTCTACGGCCCGCGTCAACTCCTCGAACAGTTCGTTCTGCAGCGAGCGCATCAGTTCCGGGTCAGTTCTCTCGCTGAGCGCAGTAAAGCCGCAGAGATCGGCAAACAGAACGGTCAGCGGACGCCGGTCGGCGGCATCGTCAGGCATCGATGTAGGCGGGACTGTACGCGGCGGCGGTTCGGCAGGAACTGCACGACCTTCGGCCGGGCCAAGAGGTGTTCCACATTTTGGGCAAAACGCAAAATCGGGCTGGCATGTCTCGCCACATGAGGCGCAGACGATCGGTTGTCTTGCGCCGCACTTCGGGCAGAACGCAAAACTACTTTCGATCGCAAAACCACAGGCGGCACAATTCATCGGCCTGCCTCTCTGAGCGCACCGGCCTCACCTAGAGAGCCGACACTGGCAGCACAGCATGGACCTGCCGGGGGCGCCCCGCAAGGCCCCTCGCCTTGAGCTGCAAGGCTAACGTAGCAGGCTCAATCCGCGCCCTTGATGACCTGGCCGTTGATCGTGACGGAGCCGTTTTGCGCAACGCTGATATCCCAGCGTTGACGCCCGTCGGGATCAGTCTTCGCAAAGCCCTTGGCCATCATCAGGCCGAACGACACCTGATTGAGCTCGGCGTTGGTCTTCGCAAGCTCCTGAACGGCGGCAATCGTCTTGTCGAGATCACGCGCCAGAACCGTCGCTTCCATGGAATAATCCTTGGAAGTATCGACCCGTCCGCGGACCTTTGCGGAAATCTCGGCATCGTAAACGCTCGAGACCGCGGTGATCTTCGGGAACTCCATGACCAATTCGCCGCCCTTGAAGAGCCGCTCGACCGCCTTCTTGCCGCTGTCTTCTGACGATGCGCCGCTGAAATCGACCTTGAGAAACTCATCGCCGAACGCCGCAAAATCCATGTTGGGTATCGCCAACTGCAGCTGCAATTGCCGGGGCACGAAGTCTGAATAGGCCGCAGGAACGATCGCGCTCGCGAAACTTATTTGATCCGCCGTCACACCCACTCCAAAGCGCGTCGCGTCGGTCGCGCCGTCGAGTGCAACCTCATAATTGAGGTTCTTGGCGCCACCGTTACCCGCGGCACTCGACACTGTGAGATTGTTGAAGTCGATCGTTTCGTTGAAGCTCGTCAGCAACGGAAACGCGTCACGAAGCATTTCCTTCAACTTCTCGCCGTCCGCCACAGCAAGTTTCTTCTCGTCGGCGTGGTCGGCCACGAACATGATGATGTCGCGAACCTTGTTCACGGGCAGGCCGTTCACCGCCGCTGCGAAATCGATTGTGTCAGCGCGGATTTCGACCGGAGGCACTTCGCGACTGCTGATCTTCTCTAGGAATCCCGCGGCCGAGCCGCTGGTGGCAAAATTCGTCGTGCCGGCCGCAGCACCCTCCGACGACGTCAGTTTGTATTTCATGCTATCAAAGCCGGCGCTTACTTCCTCGGCTTCGGTCTTGGATGAGAAATTCACGGCCTTCGTAGAGAAGTCGCCCGAGCGGAGATAGCCGATCGCCGGGTCGAAAACGCCACTGAAAATGAAGGTCTCGATGATGTAGGCAAATTCCGTCTTTGGCTGTCCCGACGCCTTGAAGCTGCCAGACACATTGAGGGAATTGTTCCCCTCCACGCTCCACAGACCGGTATCCAATCGCGTTGCGAACATCGACCAGGGCGTCAAGCCGGTGACTGTAAAGCTGCCCGGATCGATGCTCTTCAGAAGCTTCGCAAAATCATAGATGATCTCGTAGCGTGTCCCAGCCGGATTGACGGTCACGAAACCGTCTTTCGCCACTCTCTTCGGCAGCAGTCTCGTCAGGCTTTCTTGAACCTGCTTGGCCCCAGCCTGGTTGATGTCAGCGGCATAGGCCGCAGATGCCAAGGCGAGCGCGATCGTACTCGTTGCCGCAATAAGATTGAGCCGCATATCCGAACTCCTCCGCCGCTTGTGTTTTGCGAGCATGTGAGGTTTCCACGCGGCGGATGTCAAGCCGTGTTGCAGTGCGGTGGTCAGTCCGCCGCATCGGCCCTCGAAGCAACGACCTGGCGATCTGTCGCGCCTGTTCCATCGCCATTGACGAGGGCCTCGATGTCTGGACGTGGCATCGGCTTTCCGAAGAGGAAGCCCTGCACCTGAAGGCAACCTTCGCGGCGAAGGAAATCGACGTGCTCTTCGCGTTCTACGCCTTCGGCGAGAACCGGAATATCAAGGCTCTGTGCAAGAATGAGCGTTGAGCGAACGATCGCTGCCGACTGCTTGTTGGTGACGACGCCATCGACAAAAGCACGGTCGATCTTGATCTTGTCGAACGGGAAGCTCTGAAGCGTGGAGAGAGACGAATAGCCGGTGCCGTAGTCGTCCATTGCCACCTTGACGCCGAGCTCCTTCAGCCGGCGGATGGCGTTCAACGCGTGCCCGTGGTCGGCAATGATGCCGGTCTCCGTAATCTCGAGTTCGAGGCGTGGCGGCACCAGACCCGTTTCGGCGAGAATCTGCTGTACAATCTGCGGCAGGCGGCTGTCTGCGAGCTGTTGGGCCGCGACATTAACCGCTATGCTCAAGGGGTTCTTCCAGCTGGCCGCTTCCACGCAGGCGTTACGCAACACCCATTCGCCGAGCTCCATGATGAAACCCGTTTTCTCGGCGATCGGGATGAATTCGACCGGCGAGATGTAGCCGCGCGTCGGGTGTTTCCAGCGCAGCAACACCTCGAAACCCAACACCGCACGTGTCATGGTATCGTTCTGCTGCTGATAAAAGAGTTCGAATTCGCCCCTCTTCAGCCCTTCGCGCATCTCGATCGCCAGCGCACTTCGTTCCCGCGCTGCTTCGTCCATCGAGGGATCGTAAAAGCAGATACTGCTCCCTGCCGTCGTCTTGGCACGATACATGGCAACGTCAGCCTGCGAAAGCAGGTCATCGACGGTGCGCGCCTTATCCGGAAAGCTGGAGATGCCGATGCTGGACCCGACGCTAAGCGACTGGCCGTTCCACTCGACCGGTCGCTCGATCTCGTCGAGCAGGCGCTGCGCAACACTTCTGGCCTCGGAGCGGCCAACGTGATCGCGCATGACGACCACAAATTCATCGCCGCCGATCCGGGCCACGAACTGTCCCTTTTGCATGACCTTCACCAGCCGCTCGCCGATCGCCCGCAGCACGGCGTCGCCAGCCGCGTGACCATGCACATCGTTGATCTCCTTGAAACGATCGAGGTCGAAGCAGAGAGCGGCGACATTCCAGCCGATTTCATGGGTCCGTTTGGTCACGGTGGCGAGATGTTCGTTCAACGCCGCGCGGTTTGCGAGGTTCGTCAGTGGATCGTGAAGCGAGAGATGACGATAGCGAGCGACGGCCGCTTCCGTCGACTGCATGTCGATAATGTAGGTGGATGCTCCGAGGAGCAGGATGATGACCATGACGGTACCGACCAAGCTGGTCATCACGCCCACCGAGAGAATTTCTCGAGGAACTGCGACCGTCACATCCGGGACGATCGTCATGCCCGCCATGCCGAGGAAATGCGTGGAAACGATCGCAAGGATCAGCGGCAAGGCCGCCCCAACCGGGCTGAAGCGCGCCGTCGGCCGTACAACCCGGCGCGCCATGAGCGCGCCAAAACCGGCCGCCGCAATCAGCGAAGTAACGACATAGGCAGTATTCCATTGGACCTCGCCGGCCACCTTGTAGCCGGCAATACCGACGTAATGCATCGCTGCGACACCAAGGCCGACGATTGCGCCCCCGGCCTCGACAAGCGCGTCCTGGCTTCGCATCGAGGCGACCGAAAAGCCGATCATGGCGGAGGCGATGCCGGTGAAAAGCGACAGCAGCGTCAGATCCGACTCATAACCGCTGAGCGTCGGCGCGCGGAAGCCAAGCATGGCGATGAAATGGGTCGTCCAAATTGTCGCGCCGCCGACGAACCCTGACAGGAACAGCCAATTGAATTTCTGGAACCCATGGGTGCGCCGAACCCGCGAAAAAAGCCTTACCGTGAGTAGCGAGCCAAGCAGGCAGATCACGGTTGCAAAGATCAGGTGCGGCCAGCTGTGTTCGGCTGCAATGCAGGTAAAGAGACGTGGCATCGGAGAGACCAGGTTGCGTTTTGGCCTTCATAACCGCGCCGACATTTTGTATTACTTAATCTCTGGGGGAAATCCGGCCGTATAGTTAAGCCTTCGCGATCCGCTTCAACTTCTGCAACCGTTGCCTGGTACCACTCGCCAAGTGCTTGTCCCGCACCATGATCCGCGCCACCAGTAAGGCACCAGCTTGCGTTTCCGTCACATCTATACTATAGCGCACGCGTCCGCGCAGACACCCTTGGAGGCAACGCGGATGAGGATGGGGTAACCCGCCTCCAGTTCCGCGGCAAGCATAGGCCTCCGCGGGGCTCTCCAAATAACCTCGGAAGGAAAAGTCATGAGCCACGAAAGCTACGAGCTCAAGGCCGAGGCGCGCGAACGGGTTGGTAAGGGGTCCGCCCGTGAACTTCGCCGCAACGGTTTGATTCCCGCTGTCATCTATGGTGACAAGCAGGCCCCCATTTCTATCGCTCTCAACACCAATGAGGTGACGAAGCGCATTCATGCCGGTGGTTTCATGACCACGATCGCGACCATCGAGGTCGACGGCAAGAAGTACAAGGTTCTGCCGAAGGACTACCAGCTGGATCCCGTCCGTGACTTCACGATGCACGTGGACTTCCTGCGCGTTTCCGGCAACACCCAGGTCACGGTTGAAATCCCGGTTCACTTCATCAACGAAGAGAAGTCCCAGGGTCTCAAGGCTGGCGGCGTCCTGAACATCGTTCGTCACGAAATCGAAGTTCACTGCCCGGCTGATGCGATCCCGGAATTCTTCAACGTTGACCTGAACGGCAAGAAGATCGGCGACAGCATCCACATTTCCGACCTTACCCTGCCGAAGGGTGTAACGCCGACCATTTCCGATCGCGACTTCACGATTGCGACGGTCATCGCCCCGGCTGGCGGCGTTGACGAAACGGTTGCAGAAGAAGGCGAAGCAGAAGCCTGATCGCTTCCATAATTTGTAAAGCATAGGGCCCGCTTTCTCTCGAAGGCGGGCCCTTTTCATTGGTTGCAAGGAGCCTGTTTCAGCAACATTTAATACATTTCATGGAAGCATGCCGGTACGTTTTTGAAAGACCCACGGGCGTCGAAAACCGTGAATGCAAAGTGCGGATGGGAGCAAAACGGAACAATGCACAATTCCGTTGAAAATCGTTTTTTGGCAATCATTTGCGGAGCTTTGCTGCTCTTCGTTGCTCCACTGTTCGTCCTTTTTCTTTTTCTTTCTTCCGAGCGCGCAGACAAGGAAATACGCGACCACATCTCGGTTCTTCTTGTCGCCAATTCTCAGGCCCTCGCCAAGCCGCTCTGGGACCTTGATGATGACAGCGTGACGCAGATCAGCGCGACGATCGTTTCGCAGGGCGCGATCGTCAAGGTCCAGGTTCGCGACCAGTCCGGCCAGCTGGACGTCACGCAGTCGACCATACCGAAGTCGTTCAACGGCAACCTCGTCCAGGTGTCGCGCGCGATCATATACAACACGATCGACGGCCCGAAGAACCTGGGCACGATCTCCGTGTTCTATCCAGCGCTCGGTCTCTTCTCCGGCCTCAAGCACGAAGAGATCGTCTTCATGTCGATCTTCATCTTCGCGGTGCTGGCCGTCTTCAGCGCCGCCTTGATCGGCAATCGAATCTTCATCATCCGGCCACTGATGCGCCTGACGGCAGCCGTCGAGGCAACCCGCCAGCTGGGCTCGCGTCATCACGTCAACTGGCAATCGAACGACGAGATGGGACGCCTCGCCAGCGGCTTCAATGAGATGCAGTCGAAGCTCGAAAGCGAGGAGCGCGAATTGAAGCTCGCGCATCGCCGTGCCGTCGACATTTACGACCTGACGCCGGCGATGCTGTTCTCGCTCGACGAGGATGACCGCATAACCGCGGTCAGCGACTATTGGCTCGTCGCGACCGGCTATGAGCGGCCGCAGGTGGTCGGCCGCAGGTTTGCAGACCTCGTTACACCAGATACGCGTGAGGCCTTCCTCGGGCGCAAGAATGACCTCGATGGCAGCGCCGCATTCGACGTGACGGTCAAGTTCATATGCGCCAGCGGCAGCATCATGGATGTGCTCATCCTCGAATCGACAGCAGCCACCGCGGGTCATGACCGGCTCTCGCTGTCGGTAATGACCGATGTCACCGAGCTGAAAGCTTCCGAGGCACGCAATCACGAGCAAGCAATCCGCGACCATCTGACCGGCCTGCTGAACCGTCAGGGTTTCGAGTCCGTGCTCGATACCAAAATTCAGCAGGCGGACGCGCTCGGTCAGGAACTTGCCTGCCTGTTCGTCGACCTCGACCGTTTCAAATGGATCAACGACAATCTCGGCCATGCCGAGGGTGACAGGGCTCTTCGGGAGTTTGTCGACCGATTGAGGATGCATCTGGCGCCATCGGACCAGGCGGCACGCCTGGGCGGCGACGAATTCGCAATCCTTCTGCCGGCAAAAGATGCCGCGCGGCGGGCGGGCGCGATGGCCGATCAGATCGCCTCCATCTTTGTCGAGCCGTTCGGTCCGGACCTGCACTTGAGCGCCAGCGTCGGCATTGCCATCTACCCGCGTCATGCCGCGAACGCTGCCGAGCTGTTGCAGAAGTCTGACATGGCCATGTACGCGAAGAAGCGCGACGGCAAGAACGGTGCGCAGCTCTTCGACAACCGCATGATGGACCATACTAGGGCTCGCGCCGAAATCGAGACCTACATCGAGGCAGGCCTCGCGGAGGATTGGTTCGACGCCTATTTGCAGCCGATTGTCAGCCTCAACGGCCGCGGAGTCGCCGGTTTTGAGGCGCTGATGCGCCTGAACCATCCGCAAAAGGGTTTGATGGCGCCGGCCGAGATCATCAATGTCGCGGAGGAGACGGGCAAGATCATTCGCGTCGGAAATGTCATTATGGAGAAGGCGATCGCCCACCTTGCAGCCATTTCCAGGCTGCCGGGCATGCAGGACAGCTATCTCGCCATCAACTTCTCTCCTTTGCAGTTCGAAGCCGCCCTGCCCGCGCGCCTTGCCGCATTGCTTGGCCGCCATGGCATCCTCCCGCAGCGCATCGTCGTCGAAATCACGGAGGCAGTGTTGATGCATAACAATCCGCTGATCCGCACTATCGTTACCGAGATGCGCCGCTTCGGCTGCCGGATTGCCCTCGACGACTTCGGCACGGGCTATTCGTCGCTGAGCTATCTCAATCGCTTCCCGGTCGACATCATCAAGATCGACCAGTCGTTCACCCGGTCAATAAACGACGCCAACGACGACGTTCGCCAGAAGAGCCGCACGCTGGTGGAGAGCATAACGACGCTGTCCCACAGGATGGGCTGCACCGTTATCGCCGAGGGTATCGAGACCGAGGACGAATGCCACACGCTGCGCGATATGGGCCTCGACTTCGGTCAGGGATACCTATTCCATCGTCCGCAGCATGCCGCCGCTCTGATCGAGCGCCTGTCAGCGTCGGGCCAGCTCATCGCACGAGCTTCGTGAACCGGGGAAGAAGAGCAACACGATGAAGAGACTGCTGCTTTCTATTCTGTTGAGCCTCGGTGCCTCGACACATGCCATTGCCGCCGGCGTCACACTCGCCACGGAGGAATACCCTCCCTTCAGCTACCGCGACGGAAAGACCGTAAAAGGCGCGTCGGTCGAGCAGGTCGAAAAAGTGATGAAGGACGCCGGGATCGACTACACGATCGAGATGATGCCTTGGGCCAGGGCCTACAATCTTGCCCAGACCACCCCTATGAGCTGCGTCTTTACGACCGCTCACAATGCGAAGCGCGACCCGATGTTCAAATGGGTCGAACCCTTGCTGGTCGATCGCAACATCCTCATCACCAGAACGGGCTCCGGCGTGGCAGCCAAGGATCTAGAGGAAGCCAAGAAGTATACGGTCGGTACCCAGCGCGAAGACTATACGGAGATGACACTGAAGGAGAGCGGCTTCACGAAGCTCGACGTCACCACTGACTTCAATTCGACGCTGCGCAAGCTGCTCAATGGCCGCATCGACATGATGCCTATCACCGAAATCTACTTCGAGAAGCTCAAGGCAGAACAACCCTTGGAGAAGGTCACGGTGCTTTCCACGCAACAAATGGGGATCGCCTGCGAAAAGGACTTCCCTGGCGACCTGCTGGCCAAGATGCAGGCGGCGCTGGACAAGCTGATTGCCGACGGCACGCAGAAGTCCATCTTCATCACGTATGGCCTGAGCCCCGCAGACTGATTTTTCAGCGTTTGCGGTCTCGCCGTCTTGACTTTGACGCCGTTTCGCGGTGGTGAACGCATAAAGCACATTGCAAGGAATGAACGAGCCATGCTTGTTATCGCGGGTCTCGGCAATCCCGGTGGCAAATACGCCGGAAACCGCCACAACATCGGCTTCATGGCCGTCGATGCCATCTACCGCCGCCATAGTTTTTCGCCCTGGTCGAAGAAGTTCAAGGCCGAGATCGCCGAAGGCGAAATTGCAGGCGAGAAGGTGCTGCTCATCAAGCCGCAGACCTATATGAACCTCTCGGGCGAAGCCGTCGGCGAGGCCATGCGCTTCTACAAGCTGCAGCCGGCCGACCTCGTCGCAATCTACGATGAACTCGACCTGCCGTCAGGCAAGGCACGCCTCAAGACGGGCGGCGGCCATGGCGGTCACAACGGCATCAAATCGCTCGACGCTCATTGTGGCAAGGAATATCGCCGCCTGCGGCTCGGCATCGGCCACCCTGGTGTCAAGGAATTGGTGCAGCATCACGTGCTCGGCGACTTCGCCAAGGCCGATCAGGCTTGGCTCGAGCCGTTGCTGGATGCACTTGCCGATAACGCCGACATGCTGGTTCGCAAGGAAGACTCCCAGCTGATGAACAAGCTGGCACTTGCACTCGGCGGCAAGGCCGAAGAAGAAACGCCGAAGCCAGAGAAAAAGCCGGTGGCGAAGTCTCATATCCGCGCGGCCCGCAACAACAACCAGCCGAAGTTGCCCACAACAGGACCAATGGCCGAAATGCTGAAGAAGATGTTCGGCAACAAGGGTGATTGAGTATGTCAATCGACGAACTCGTCATTCGTTCCGCCGAGGCCGCCGACCTTCCGAGCCTGCTTGCTCTCTACCATGACCTAAACCCTGCTGATCCGGTCATCGACCGCGAGCGTGCCGAAGAGCGGTTCGAAGCGATCCTCGCGCAACCGGGAATGACTGTCTTAGTCGGCATCGCGGGTCAGGCCGCCGCTTCGTCCGTGACGCTGATCGTCGTCCCCAACCTGACCAGGAATGGTGCATCCTATGCGCTGATCGAAAACGTCGTCACGGAGGCCCGCTACAGGCAGCGGGGCTACGGACGGGTGCTTCTCCAGCACGCCATCGAAACCGCATGGAAAGCAGGCTGTTACAAGGTGATGCTGCTAACCGGCTCGAAGGATCCTGCGACGCTGCGCTTCTACGAGAACTGCGGCTTCACGCAGGACAAGACAGGCTATCAGGTCCGGCGCGCCGACAACTACTCCTCCGGCTCCGCCGTCAACATCAGCGGAAAACCGGCCTCCTTGGCATAATCCATCGCCTCCTTGACCTTCGTCTCGGCGATATCCTTCGTGCAGACCACAACAACGCTTGATCCCATCTTGTGCGCCGTCATCATCACACGGTAGCCGGTCTCCTCACTCATGCGGAAGACGACCTTGAGGATCATCACCACGAATTCGCGCGGCGTGTAATCGTCATTGAAAAGGATCACCTTATAGAGCTTCGGCCGGTCCAGCTTCGGCTTCGACTTTGTCTTCGGTTTAAGGGCAATATCGTTGTCACTCATCGGAAACCCACCCGTTGATGACATGGAGAGGCGAGAACGTTCGCCGATGTCTATATTGCGCTGCAAGGGCGGGCGTTCAACCCCTCAGAATGCAAGAGACTTGCGCTAAAAGCTTGACCGCAAGGCGCGTTTTATCCCATAGCCAGCACCAACGAATTCAAGAACAGCAGGTTTTCAGGCCATGGGCTTCAAATGCGGTATCGTCGGTCTGCCGAATGTCGGCAAATCGACACTCTTCAACGCGCTCACCAAAACGGCAGCAGCGCAAGCGGCAAACTATCCCTTCTGCACGATCGAGCCGAACACCGGCGAAGTCGCCGTTCCAGATCCCCGCATGCAGAAGCTGGCGGCAATCGCCGGCTCCAAGGAAATCATCCCGACCCGCATCTCCTTCGTCGACATCGCCGGCTTGGTGCGCGGCGCGTCGAAGGGTGAAGGTCTCGGCAACAAGTTCCTCGCCAACATCCGGGAAGTCGATGCCGTCGTGCATGTGCTGCGCTGCTTCGAGGACGACGACATCACCCACGTCGAGGGCCGCATCAACCCGGTCGGCGATGCCGACACGATCGAGACCGAGCTGATGCTCGCCGACCTCGAAAGCCTTGAGCGCCGCGTCGAGCAGACCCGCAAGCGCGCCACCGGCAAAGACAAGGACTCGATGGCACAGCTGCCGGTCATGGAAGCCGTGATCAAGCTGCTGAACGAAGGCAAGCCCGCACGCCTGCTCTTGAAGACGCTGGCGGCCGAGGAGATCGAGATCCTCAAGGGCCTCAACCTCCTGACGTCGCATCCGGTCCTTTATGTCTGCAACGTCGCGGAAGCCGACGCTTCGACCGGCAACGAACACACAAAGGCAGTCGCCGCCATGGCCGAGAAGCAGGGCGCCGAATGCGTCATCATCTCGGCCGCGATCGAGTCCGAAGTGGCCCAGCTTCCCGAAGAAGAAGCAACCGAGTTCCTATCGGCGCTCGGCCTCGAGGAAGCCGGGCTGGACCGGCTGATCCGTGCCGGTTACCATCTGCTCGACCTGATCACCTATTTCACCGTCGGCCCCAAGGAAACCCGCGCCTGGACGATCGTTCGCGGCACCAAGGCGCCACAGGCTGCCGGCGTCATCCACACCGACTTCGAACGCGGCTTCATCCGCGCCTTCACCATCTCCTACGACGACTACATCAACTTCAAGGGTGAAGTCGGCGCCAAGGAAGCAGGCAAGGGCCGTGACGAAGGCAAGGAATATGTCGTCCAGGACGGCGACGTGATCCACTTCCGCTTCAACACCTAAAGCGGAACCGAGGCGACTGCCGCCTATGCCGGCGGCAGTTTCTCCTGGATCGCAACCGGCAGCCGGCGCATCACGAACCGCCGAAGCGGCATCCATCCGGTCCCAATGACGAGCACGATCACGCCAACGGTCAGAAGCGTGATGTAAATATAGGTATCGACGCGCGCGTCCCCCTGGCGGAAGATGCCGTAGACAGCAAAGCCCAGCGATACCAATCCCGATGTTACAAAGGCACGCCGGTCGATGACAAGCCCGATCAGCATGAGCGCGATGACGGTCGCGATGACCACCGGCGTGCGAAACGACACGGTCTGCAACGCGGCAAGCGTACCGCCGCTGAGCCCCGCAAGCGAAATGACGCTATAGAGCAAAGCCGGCGCGGCACCCAAATGAAGCCAGAAGGCAACGTCGGAATTGACTGTACGACGCAGCGGGTCCCGCAGGTCGAATGTCATGGCCAAGGCAAAAAGACCGACCGCACACGCGATCGCGATGATCGACAACACGTGCGGATGATTGACCTCGAACAGAGGATCGCCGGTCAGCCAGCCAAGCGCGCGCAGGACCAACTGCAGAAAGACCACAGCCGCCCCCATGATCGTCAGGGCAAGCGCGAGCGGTACGCGATAAAGCAGATAGAAGAGCCCCAGCACGACTGGAAAGGCAAGGGTGTACTGCAGCGCAACGTTGCCACCTATCGCAACGAAGGAAAGTGAGTCGTCCAGCCACTGCGCGGCCGAACTTGCCGTCCAGACGGCAAGTGCGATCGTTAGCGCAACGGCCGGCAACGCCAGCCTTTGACGCCGAACAAGGATCTCGGCAAGGACAACGATTGCCGGCAGCACGGCATAGATCGAAGCGATGCCCCAAAGGCCGGCCAAAGCTACGATGATGCCGATGGTTATCAGGACGTCGTGAAAGCCGCGCACGAAGCTCGGCGTTTCGGTATCCGAAAAAGGCGCCAACGGTCTGTGCAATTCGGGCGAAGGCTGATCGACCTTGACGCCGCGCGCAATCAGGAACGGCAGTAGCCGGTCAGCAGCCTGGCGCGCAATGATGCCTTCACGCTCAGCCTCATCGAGGATCAACTTCAGTTCTGGCATGTTCAAAATCTCGTGGGAATCGTTGAGTCGCGTCGAATGCTATTGTAGTCGTTCTGAAACTCCTACGAGGTGAAGAAGAATTTGTCCGATCAGAAACTCGCCTTTGAAGATTTTCAGCCGGGTCGGCGTTTTGCGCTCGGCCCGAGAGCAGTAACGGCAGAGGAGATCATCGAGTTCGCGCGCGAATTCGACCCGCAGCCGATGCATGTCGACGAGGCAGCGGGCCGCGCCAGCATTCTCGGTGGACTGGCGGCATCCGGCTGGCACACGTCCGCGCTGTTCATGCGCATGATGGCGGAGAGCTTTCTCGTCAATTCGTTCTCCCAAGGTGCGCCCGGTGTCGATTTCATGGAATGGCGAAAGCCTGTCCTTGCCGGCGATACGCTCTCCGGCCATTCGACGGTCATCGAGTCGCGCGCGCTGCGCTCGAGACCGGGCATCGGTATGGTGAAATTTCGCCACGAGGTCGAAAACCAGAAGGGCGAACTCGTCTGCCTCTCAGAGAACTCGATCATGTTCGCCCTGCGTGACATGCTGGAGAAGACCGCATGATCATGGCTGAACGCTACGCCAGTGGCGAAAAGACAGAAATCGGCAGCTACCTGTTCACGGCCGAGCGCATCGTACACTTCGCGGAGCGCTTCGACCCGCAGCGGTTCCATTTGGATGCCGAGGCAGCGAAGTCTTCGCTCTTTGGCGGCCTTTGCGCGTCGGGATGGCACACCTGCGCGGCATGGATGAAAACCTTCGTTGCCTACTGGAGCGCGGAATGCGTGCGACTGGCAAGCGAGGGTATCAAGCCGCCCAAGCTTGGCCCCTCTCCCGGCTTCACGAAACTTCAATGGCTCCGGCCGGTCTTCGCCGACGAGGAAGTGACCTATTCCGTCACGCTGCTTTCGAGCCGCCCGCTGGTGTCCCGCCCGGGGCGTCGCTTGAACACCATTTTTTGCGAGGGGGTGCTCGCTGACGGCACGCCGGTGGTCCGGTTCGAAAGCACCGTCATCGAATTTGAATAGTCGCGGGCCTCAGTGGCCCGCGAATTCCACCAGCGTGCGAACGTCCACGCCAAGCTCTTCCAGTTTTCGGCGACCGCCAAGGTCCGGCAGGTCGATGACGAAGCAGGCAGAAACAACCTCCGCCCCCATCTGCCGTAGAAGCTGCGTGGCGGCGACGGCCGTTCCTCCGGTCGCAATCAGGTCGTCGACGAGGATAACCTTCTCGCCCGGCTGAACAGCATCCAGGTGCATTTCCATCTCGTCCACGCCATATTCAAGGCTGTAAGCAACGCGCACCGTATCGCGTGGCAGTTTGCCTTTCTTCCGGATCGGCACAAACCCGGCGGAGAGCTGGTGTGCGACGGCTCCGCCCAGGATGAAGCCCCGCGCTTCGGTTCCGGCAATCTTGTCGATCTTCAGGCCCGCATAGGGTTGGACCAGTTCATCAACGGCGCGGCGGAAGGCACGCGGATTGCCGAGAAGCGTGGTAATGTCGCGAAAAATGATACCGGGCTTGGGGTAGTCCGGGATGGAGCGGATGCTGGCTGCTAGCTCCGAAATCGTATCACTCATGGAATGTCCGTATTCTGCAGGGCTTCAATTCGGCTGCACCCTATCAACTGCCAGTGCCGGAACCAACAAAAAAGGCGGCCCGAAGGCCGCCTTTCCCTAAACTCTGGGGCAAATCCCTCAGTGTTCCTTGTTTGCGTAGACGGAGCGCTTGGTCAGGTAGATCAGTCCGGAGAAGATGACCAGGAAGACCATGACCATGAAGCCGGTGCGCTTGCGCTCCTCGAGATGCGGCTCGGCGGCCCACATCAGGAAGGAAGCGACGTCCTTGGCGTACTGGTCGACCGTCGCCGGCGATCCGTCGTCATAGGTGACCTGGCCGTCGGAGAGCGGCTTTGGCATGGCGAGAGCGGCAGCACCGGCGAAGTACGGGTTGTAGTGCGTGCCCTCGGCCACCTGGACGCCGGCCGGCGGCTGCTGGTCGTAGCCGGTCAGCAGCGAGTAGATGTAGTCCGGACCGCCTTCCTGATAGCCGCCGACGAACGGGATCATGTCGATCAGGAACTGCGGGAAGCCGCGCTCGATGCCGCGCGCCTTGGCGATCAGCGAGAAGTCCGGCGGCGCCGCACCATTGTTGGCGGCAGCCGCCGCCTCGTGGTTCGGGAACGGCGACGGGAAATGGTCCGACGGAATGGCCTTGCGGGTGAACATGTCACCGCTGGCATTCGGGCCATCCTGAACCTCGTAGTTGGCGGCCAAGGCCTTCACCTGCGCGTCCGAGTAGCCGAGAGCTCCGAGCGTGCGGAACGGCACGAGGCTCATCGAGTGACAGGCGGCGCAGACTTCCGTGTAGACCTTCAGGCCGCGCTGCAGCTGGCCCTTGTCGTAATGGCCGAGCGGGCCGGCAAAGGTCCAGTGCTCATGCTTCGGATGCATGAGCGGATAGTGCGGCGTTGCGCCTTCGGCATGCTCTGCCGGCGCNGCNCCGTTCGGGGTGGNTTCCTNNGCNAGTGCCGCGCCGCTCAAACCAGCGACGACGGCCAGCGACAGGAGGCTGGTAACAAGCTTGTTCATGTGTCTCTTCCCTTCCTGTCGCACGCTCAGGCCTTGACCGGCTCGGCGGCCGCCACCTTGTTGCGCTTTTCCAGAANCAGGATCGACATCCAGGCGGCATGAGACGAGAGGCCGGCACGTCCGATCGCACCGACAGCCTCGGCATCGGTTTGAAGATCGTCAGACGGATAGCCGAATTGCACAGGGGCTCGTTTCGCCAGTCCACCTCGAAGCTGGGGCATGTCTCCGAGATAAGTTTCGCCGATCAACACCCGAAACTCGTTCCCTCCATCACGAGTTCGGACCAACTTGACAGGCCTCGGCTTCACAGCGAGAAAATCAATAAAACGTAGACTTTGGAGCCTGTCGTGTCCCTGAACATCAAAAACCCGGCCACCGTCGCGCTTGCCGACGAGCTTGCCCGCCGCCAGGGTATCAGCAAGACCGCCGCCATTCATCAGACCCTCAGCGAACGCCTGCATCGCCTGGGCTACGGCGATGGCACCCAGCAACGTCTCCTTAACGAACTGCGCCGGATCCGCGAAAGAGTGGCGCAATTGCCGGAATTGGACAATCGCAGCGACGAGGAGATCGTCGGCTTTGACGAGCACGGAATTCCGGGCTGATAATGATCGACACGTCTGCCATCGTCCATCCTGTGCAATGAGCCCGACGCCATCCGGCTTGGGTAGGCGCTGGTTTTCCATCCCGTTCGCCTGGTTCCCGACCTGTGTCCTCGAGGCGCGCGCATGGTGCGCTCGGCTGCGAGCAGCGCGTCGCCTACGAAGTGTTGCGAATAACCCTGCACACGATGCGTGACAAGCTTTCGGTGGATGACAATGCCAAGGTTGGCAACGTGCTGCTTCGAGGCGCCTCTACTTCGAAACATGGGACCCGATGAACACCCACGGGCCTGATGACCTTCGCGATCTGGCGACCTTGCCACTTACCGCTGCGTCGACGGAGACGTGTTCGCGAAGATCTTGACATTGTTCGAAACCCGACGCGGTCACAAGAAATCGACCAAGCTCGCCCTTGCGCTAAAGCTTTGCGCCACGTCTACCCTAAACAGTGATCCCCCTGCGCTGTTCGTCTGGGCACGCCAATTTGTCGCGACACTCCTGAAGGGAAATCGGCGTGGGCATGTTGGCCATTGAAGCGCCAATCGCTGCCGGGATCTCCGCCGGAAGGTCTATTCGTCCTTTTCGTCCTCGACGCCTTTCTTGAAGGCGCGAATACCCTGCGCCACGTCTCCCATTAGTTCCGGGATCTTTCCACGGCCAAATAGAAGTAGCACGATTGCAAGTACGATTAGCCAATGCCACGCGCTGAACGAACCCATTATTGAACTCCTGCCGCCGCACTGTTGATCGGGAGGCTTCCGCGCGGCTTCGAAAGCTGCATCACTCTATCGACTGCCCCTGGCACATCGTTGGCCTTAAGCAAAGAGAACCGTTTTGGAACGATGCTGCCAAATCCCTCAGTGTTCCTTGTTTGCGTAGACGGAGCGCTTGGTCAGGTAGATCAGTCCGGAGAAGATGACGAGGAAGACCATGACCATGAAGCCGGTGCGCTTGCGCTCCTCGAGATGCGGCTCGGCGGCCCACATCAGGAAGGAGGCGACGTCCTTGGCGTACTGGTCGACCGTCGCCGGCGATCCATCGTCATAGGTGACCTGGCCGTCGGAGAGCGGCTTTGGCATGGCGAGAGCGGCAGCACCGGCGAAGTACGGGTTGTAGTGCGTGCCCTCGGCCAC
>NZ_AZNV01000035.1:0-59211 GCF_000510625.1 Rhizobium sp. IBUN | reverse complement strand
CCCGGCTCCTACTGCGACCGCCGATCAGGACGGCCTTCGTTCTCGCATGGTCACTCTGGCGACGAGAGCATCAAGCCTACGCAATGAGCGCTCACTACAAAACAAGACACAAAACGCAACTGTAGTACTAGTAGACGGCCTTGCAACGCATAACGTTCCTTGTCGCCCGCAACACACCGTTGCGGGCGAAACTCTTTCGGGAGCTAGCGCCACACAAGGGCGACCGAAAGAGCCAGAGCCAACGCCATCGCGATATTGAAGAACCGCGCCGAACGTGGGGTGCGTAGAAACTGTGCCACGAGAGCGCCGAGGACAAGCCATACGAACCCGGCGGGAAACGCGGCGGCTGCGAACAGCGCCCCCATCCACAAGGCGCCACGTGCATCAGCGTGCTGTGAAGACACAAGGAAGGTGCTGCCTGCGCTCAGCGCAACCAGCCAACCTTTCGGGTTTAGCCACTGGAATAGAAAAGCCTGCCGAAATCCAACCACGCGCCTCTGGCCATCCGCTTCAACAGTACCGGCATTGGCGATCTTCCAGGCAAGCCACAACAGAAACAGAGATCCTGCCAACTTCATCGCTATTACGATCGCCGGCGCCGCGGCGACAATTTCTCCGACACCGAAGGCGCTTAGAACAATCATTGCGCCCATGCCAAGCGATGCACCGAGCGGACAGCCGATGCCTCTCAAAGTGCCGACAGCAGCACCTGTGGACAGGACCAGAGTGTTACTGGGTCCCGGTGTAACCGCCGCGATAAACGCAAACAGCAAAAACGCCAGTGTCTGCCCTGTATCCATCATACTCTCCTCGTCATTTCGAAAGCGGGAGAACATTTACGACTGGCGTGCCTGCTCGTATTGTACGTCTGTGCGCATGGCGTTTTCCTGGGAGCGCGAAATCTGGGCGCCCCAGGAAACGCTACCGCAACCCGCAGGAGGTCGCGGCTCCGATATCAGATCGTGAAAACTTCAATCCGCAGAATGTCCCAGCTGTCCTTGTCGGGCGCAATCAGCAAGCCACCACTGGTGTGATGCGGCAGGTAAGGCGAACCGTCAAAACGGGCCGCATGCGCGCCAGCCTCGATGCTGATCAGGGTGCCCGCGAGATGGTCCCAGGGCATGAGCTTATTATACATCAGATAGTGGACGTGACCGCCCGCAAAGGCGCGGTACTCATGGGCAGCACAGCGATAGTTGGCAAGGAACCGAACCTTGGCCAGATTGGCAAGGATCTCGCTGCGCTTCGGCTTCGGCAGGAAGCCCGTCGATGCCATGCCGACCATCTCCTCCAGCGCGACGGGCGCTGCAACGGCGAGCCGCTCCGCCTCCCCGCCAGGACGCCGAAGCCACGCGCCACCGCCCTTCTCCGCCATTACCCAGTCATCGCCCATCGGGTCGTAGATGATGCCGGCAACTGTTTCGCCCTTGGACACGACGGACGCCATCACGCCGAAGGCCGGAATGCCGGATGCGAAATTGAAGGTCCCATCAACGGGATCGACCACGATGGCAAGGTCCGCTCCCTCGAGCTTGCCGAGCAGATCAGGATCCGCCGCGACCGACTCCTCTCCGATGAACACGGCATCCGGCCAGAGTGCAGCGGCTTCAGCTTTAATCATCCGCTCCGCCTGCAGGTCCGCCTCCGTCACCAGATCGGTCGCTTCGCTCTTGGCGCGCACGTCATCGCTTCCAAGTCGACGGAAGCGCGGCAATATCTCTGCCTTCGCCGCCCGCCTCAGGAGATCGGCAAGCGTCGTTACATCTATCGTGGAACACATGGACTTTCCTTCTTTGCCGTGGGCGCCGACTATTCACTCTTCGGCGCGGTCTCTCCGGCCATCAGGCCAGCGAAATCGAAAAGCTTGGGATCGAGCAGATGCGACGGGTTCACATGCGCAAGCGCTCTCAGCATCGTATCCTTGCGGCCCGGCATACGCCGCTCGATATCGGCGAGCATGTCCTTCATCGCATTGCGCTGCAGCCCGTCCTGGGAGCCGCAAAGATCGCATGGAATAATCGGGAACTGCATGGCAGCCGCGAACTTCGCCATGTCGTCTTCCGCGCAATAGGCGAGCGGGCGCAGCAACACGAGGTTGCCCTCGTCATTGAGCAATTTGGCCGGCATCGAAGCGAGCCGCCCGCCATGGAAAAAGTTCATAAAGAAGGTTTCGAGAATATCCTCGCGGTGGTGGCCGAGCACCAATGCGTCACAGCCCTCCTCCTTGGCAATCCGATAAAGATTGCCGCGACGCAGGCGCGAACAGAGCGAGCAATAGGTCGCTCCTTCAGGAACCTTCTCCTTCACGATGGAGTACGTGTCGCGATACTCGATGCGGTGCTTGACGCCGACCTTGGTGAGATATTCAGGCAGGATATGCTTTGGGAAGTTCGGCTGGCCCTGGTCGAGATTGCAGGCGATCAGTTCCACCGGCAGAAGACCGCGCCACTGCAGGTCGAGAAGAAGGGCGAGCAATCCATAAGAGTCCTTGCCGCCGGAGAGACCGATCAGCCAACGCGTCTGCCCCTTCAGCATCGCAAAATCGTCGAATGCCTGTCTGACGTTCCGCAACAGCCGCTTGCGCAGCTTGTTGAACGACACCGAGTCAGGAGCTTCGGCAAAGAGCGCGTGCGCGATCGCCCCATCCGCGTTCGGCGTTTCCAGCTCATCGGCAATGTTGGCTGCGATGTTCATTTTCTCGTCCAATCAGAGTCTGCCTCCGCCTTAGCAGAAAGCGTCACGACAACCCAGCATCAATCGCCGAAAACAGACCACCCAGTGCGGGCCGCCAGCATTTCGAGCGCGACAGCACCGAGCTGCGAGTTGCCGACCTCGTTGAGCCCCGGCGACCACACCGCAATCGAGGCAATGCCGGGCGCCACTGCAAAAATACCACCGCCGACACCACTCTTGCCGGGGAGACCGACGTGATAGGCAAAGTCGCCGGAACCGTCATAGTGGCCGCATGTCAGCATCAGCGCGTTGATACGCCGCGCCCGCTTCGGCGACACAACGGAGTGGCCAGTCATCGGATTGCTGCCGCGTGCGGCCAGAAACAGCCCGGCCTTCGCCAGCTGCTCGCAGGTCATCGACAGGGCGCACTGGTGAAAATAGACGCCAAGCACGTGTTCGACTGGGTGATCGAGGTTGCGATAGGCCCGCATGAAGTTTGCGAGCGCGAAATTGCGGTAGCCCGTCTGTGTCTCGGATTTTGCAACGCGATCATCGATGGTGACCGACTCGTCATCGGCGAGATAGCGGACGAAGCGCAGCAACTCACCAATAGCCTCGCGTGGCGCATGGCCGGCCATGACAACATCGGTCACGGCAATTGCCCCCGCGTTGATGAAGGGATTGCGTGGAATGCCCTGCTCGTGCTCGAGCTGGACGATCGAGTTGAACGCCGAGCCCGAAGGCTCGCGGCCGACCCGCTTCCAGAGTCCCTCGCCGACCTTGCCGAGTGCAAGCGTCAGCATGAAAACCTTCGAGATGCTCTGGATGGAGAACGGGACATCGGCATTGCCGACGCTGTAGACCTTGCCATCCACGGTGACGACCGCTAGGCCGAACTGGTTTGGGTCGACCTTGGCGAGTTCCGGAATGTAGTCCGCAACCTTCCCCTCGCCGATACGGGGGGTCAGCTCCTTGTGGATGCTATCGAGAACTGCCTGCAAGTCCGTCATCGTATCTCCCCAGATAACAAAAAAGCCGCCCCAGGAGGCGGCTTTTCCGTATGCGAAAACGCCTCGCGATTAACGCGAATAGAATTCGACCACCAGATGCGGCTCCATGACGACCGGATACGGTACGTCGCCGAGCGCCGGAACACGAGCGAAGGTAGCAACCATCTTGTTATGGTCAGCTTCGATGTAGTCCGGAACGTCGCGTTCAGCCAAGCCAACAGATTCCAGAACGGAAACGAGCTGCTTCGACTTCTGACGAACCTCGATGACGTCGCCAGCCTTGCAACGGTAAGAACCGATGTTTACGCGGACGCCGTTCACGGTCACGTGGCCGTGATTGACGAACTGGCGAGCAGCGAAAACGGTCGGAACGAACTTGGCGCGATAAACGATCGCGTCAAGACGAGACTCCAGAAGACCGATCAGGTTTTCCGAGGTATCGCCCTTGCGGCGGTCGGCTTCAGCGAAGATCGCGCGGAACTGCTTCTCGCGCAGGTCACCGTAGTAACCCTTGAGCTTCTGCTTGGCGCGCAGCTGCACACCGAAGTCAGAAAGCTTGCCCTTGCGGCGCTGACCGTGCTGGCCCGGGCCGTATTCGCGGCGGTTCACCGGGGACTTAGGACGGCCCCAGATGTTTTCGCCCATACGGCGGTCAATCTTGTACTTGGACGATTCGCGCTTGCTCATCGTATTTCCTTTCAGAAAGTTAGAACGGTCTGTTGCCAAACCGCGTGAAGGAAACACGCCCTCCTTTGATCTTCTTTCGAGGATCCGACAGGATCATCCCATTACGCGAACAGGACAAATCCACGGGACATGTCAAATGAAACACCGGACATCTCTGCCCGGTGCTGGGGCGGTCTTTAGGGCGAAGTCGCTGGAATGTCAATCACAATTCCACGTTTTCGCCCGTGGCATTCGCCGACGCGGCCTACTTGGCGCTGGCCGTCTCGGTCTTCAGGCCGAGCGCGTCGCTGATCGTATAGAACAGATCCGTCTGGTCCGTCAGGCCAGTGACATTGGCAGCGCGCGGCCCGTAAGCAGCAATGCGAAGCTGCGAGCCGGTATGGCCCTGGTCATCCGCATCGTCGGAGTTGCCGTAGCTCACGGCCATCACGGCGCCGTCCTTCGTCATCAACGCTTCCGTCAAGCCCGGAGCCTTGGCGTCGGCATCGATGATCTGGCTCGCGTGCGCATGATCGGCGGTGATGATGACGAGCGTGTCGCCGGCTTCTTGCGCAAACTTCAACGCTTCCTGAACGGCTTCATCGAGATCAACCGTTTCGCCGATCTGGCCGCACGGGTTGGCGGCATGATCCTGCTTGTCGATCGACGCTCCCTCGATCTGCAGGAAGAAGCCCTTCTCGTTCGTCCTGAGCAGTTCGATCGCCTTGGCCGTCATCTGTGCCAACGTCGGGGTTGCCGACGTGCGCTTCTCGTTGGGCTTGCAGACGACCGGCTCCTTCTCGACATTGCCGTAATGGCTGGCCTTCGGGCCTTCCCAGCGAACCGGCATATTGCCCTCGGCAAACAGGCCGAGTACCGGCGCACTGTCGTTCGCCTGCTTGACGGCCTGGAGCTCGTCAAGGTTCGAGACGATCTTGTAGCCTCGTTCCTCCGCCTGCTGGCGAAGCGTCTTGTCCTTCCATTCGCCGGCCTTGGCGGTCTCGCCGAAGCTCTTTGCGCCCCCGCCGAGTGTCACGTCGGGGCGCGTATTCAGCAACTGCTCGCTGATCGAACCTTTGCCGCCGTTTTCAAGCGCGTTCGTCGGGCACTTCTCTGTGGTGGATGCCGGACTGTAGCACTTACGCTGGGTCACGTGCGCGATCTGCACGGCTGGCGTTGCATCCTGCAGTTCGGCTGTCGAGACATTGCCTGTGCCAAGACCGGCAGCCTTTGCCTTTTCGATCAGCGTTTCGTGGCTCTTCTCATGAATGTCGATGCCGATCGCGCCGTTGTAGGACTTCACGCCCGTCGCCCAAGCGGTGCCCGAGGCAGCAGAGTCGGTCACATAGGTCGGCTTGCCCGTCTTCTTGTCGAGCGAATAATGCGTGTATTGCCCGGTGACCGGAAGCGCATCGATGCCCTTGAAATACTGGCCCGCGCCGACCGCATAGTTGCGTGCGATGGTGATCTCGGAGTCGCCCATGCCGTCGCCGATCAGGAGGATGACGTTCTTCGGGCGGGTATCGATGAGCGCGGCGCGATAAGCCTCGGTGATGTCGCCGGAAAGGCGGCGTGCGCCACCGGGAGCGCTGAGATCCGCGCTTGCCGCACGTTCCAGAAGCTTGTTCGCCGCATCATCGGCATAGCCAGGCTGAAGGGCAACGGTTGCAAGCAGGCCGCCGACGACAAGGCGCAGCAGCTGGTGACGAACGTTGTTTCTCATGACCGAGATCTCCTTTTGATAATCCGCATCGACCGCACGGGTCGCGCGCCTTATCCACCAACCGAATGAAGCTCTTGTGACAAAAGCAACTTCTTCGTGTGACATTAGAGATCGAGTATAAACCGGGCACATTGTCCGCGCGCTATTTGCCGTCAATTCGGCCGTCATTCTGCTGCGGAGCGCACCTCATCCACATCAGGCGCATTGGCATCGCCGGGAGCGGTCTGGCAACTCATGTCGGGGAAAGCGACGATGCGCTTGCCCGAGAAGTCCGTGTGCACAACCACAGTCCCCTGCTCCTCGAAATAGCCAAGTAGACGTCTCGCACGCCGGGCCGAGTGGGTGCCGTAAGCGCGCGCAATCCGTGCATCCGAGGGGCATGGTTCGCCACAAATTGCCGCTTTTGCCAACATCAGGAAAACACCCTGAAGATCGTCGGTGACGCCAGAAGAGAGCGACAACGCCATTCCCCAGGCCTCGGTTTCTGCGGTCGCCGCACCTACGCCGGAACGCGAAATCGCCACGCGGCGTCGGAACTCCGACAAAGACATCGGAGCACCTGGAACCCGGCGCATGCGAAGTCGCACCAGGAACTCCTGGTAAAGCACGGAATCTGTTCGGAATCCGGAGCTCGGATCGTCCAGTATTTCGTTGAGCACCGCCGTCAGCCGCTCCTCCCGTTCCTCGACCGACAGCTCGGGCTGAGGCGCACGCGTCTCCGAAACCGGAGCCGAGGCAGCAGGAGCCGATCGCGACAACTCCGCGAGAATATCGGTGGTCGGCCGTGGTGCGGGCGCGGCGCGCCGAACGATCGGCCGCTGAAATTCTTCCGGATCCGGGGTGAAGATCAGGTCTTCGACGTCCTGCGGTGCGTCCGGCAGCGGCATGAGCTTGGGGCTCGACGAACGCGCCGAGGTCTCGACATTGCCGATCTGGATCGGCAGCGGGCGGCGGGACAAGGCCGGCCCAAGCGCAACGAAATTGCCACGCTTCAGGTCGCGGAACATTTCCGCCTGCCTGCGATCCATCCCGAGCAGATCGGCAGCACGCGCCATGTCGATGTCGAGGAAGGTGCGCCCCATCAGAAAGTTCGAGGCTTCCGCGGCCACGTTCTTGGCAAGCTTTGCCAGGCGCTGCGTCGCGATCACGCCGGCAAGACCGCGCTTGCGGCCGCGGCACATCAGGTTCGTCATGGCGCCAAGCGACATCTTGCGGGCATCTTCCGAGACGTCGCCGCCGACCGAAGGCGCAAACATCTGCGCCTCGTCGACCACGACGAGAACCGGATACCAGTATTCACGGTCGGCATCGAACATGCCGTTGAGGAAAGCGGCTGCGGCGCGCATCTGCTGCTCGATATCGAGACCCTCGAGGGTCAGAACGCAGGAGACGCGATGCTGGCGGATACGATTGGCAATACCGGCCAATTCGGCCTCGGTGCGCTCGCCGTCGACGACGACGTGGCCGAACTTGTCCGACAGTGTGACGAAATCACCTTCGGGATCAATGATGACCTGCTGCACCCACTGCGCTGATTGCTCCAGCAGACGGCGGAGCAGATGCGACTTGCCGGAGCCGGAATTGCCCTGCACCAGAAGACGGGTAGCCAGAAGCTCTTCGATATCGAGCGTGGCCGGATTGCCTCCCGACGCCGATCCCATATCGATACCAACCTGCAATGTCACATTCCTCTTTCAATCAAACACGGCGTCCTAGCAGGTTTGGCCGTGTCTTTGGCAACACGCCCGCGCAAACCCACAGAAGAAAAACGTCAGAAACTTGCCTTCAACATTCGCGTAAAGGCCAGGCTGACCGCGAGAGGTACCAGCAAGACCGCCAATCCGACCCGTAGCCCTGATACCTCCGCGATAAAACCGATCAGAGGCGGTCCGATCAGAAAGCCGGTCAGTGCCATGAAGGATAGGATCGCGACATTGGCGGCCGCCGGTCGATCCCTGAGGCTTGCCGCCGCGGTAACAGCCAACGGAAAGCCGACCGACACACCGATCCCAACCAGTGCAAAGCCCGCCAGCGTCACCAGGCTATGCCAGGCAAAGACGACCATGAGCATGCCCACCAGCGAAGCCGCGCCGCAGCCCCGGGCCAGTGAAATCGCCCCGAGGCGCTGTTTCAGATGGTCGCCGCTGAAACGGCCCACCGCCACCATCATGGCGAAAATCGTATATCCGATACCGGTCATCATGCCGTCGGTCTGGAAAACGTCCTTGAGATAGACGGCAGACCAGTCGGCGATCGCTCCTTCGGTCATCGTAATCCCGAAGACGAAGGCGCAGATGCCGAGAAGCGCGCTGCTTGGCAGCTTGAACGGCATATGCGGCGGAGCCGCGCCAGCTTCGCGATCGGGCGGCAGGCGGAGACTTGCCACTATGGCAAACGGCAAAACGACGAAGGCTGCCGCCATGATCGCCCATTCGGCCGGCACGGCAATCGCCACCATTCCCGAACCAAGCAGGCTGCCGGCCATGATGCCTAGGCTCCAGAAGCCATGGCACCGGTTCATAATTACAGAGCCGGTATCCTTCTCAGCACGATCGGCTTCGACATTCAACCCAAGCTCCAGCGTCGACATGGCAACGCCAAGGAGGGCAAGCGCGATGAACAATTCAACCGGCGTCCGGGAGAAGGCCGGAAGGCAGACAATCACCGAGAAAACTACAAATCCTGCGATGACGGTGGTTTTGCCGCCGATGCGCGACACCACACGTCCGGCGACAGGCAGCGTCGTGAGGATGCCGACCGGCATGCCGAGCAGCGCCAGCGCAAGATCAGCAGGACCGAGCCCCAGACGAGCCTGGATTTCGGGAATGCGCGGCAACCAGCTGCCAAATGCAATCGGTTGCAGGAAGAAGATAGCCATAACAAGTTTTTGGAAAGACATGCGGAGCCTGGCGGGATCGATGCGAATCACAACCCTCAGTTTGCGCAGTCATTAGGTCTTGCGAAAGCCCCTATCGCATCAACGTTCGACGCGATTGCGCGGGAACCGCCTGACCAGCCGGTCAGCCCTGCAAGCAGCCCATCAAGCCTTGAGACCAAAACCCTGCATCAGCCGCCTCGTCGCAAAATCGGGATTGCCTGAGGTGAAGACCGCAAAGTCGAAATTATCGGGATGCACGGCATCGGCGACATGCGGCACGAGGCTGCGGGCACGCCGGGCAATTGCCTCAGCGGGATCGAGCCAATCTACCGGCCAGGGCGCAAGTCGACGGAAGACGTTCGCCATGAAGGGATAGTGCGTGCAGGCGAGCACGACGATATCGGTCTTCGATCCGTCTTTCTCCACGAAGCATTGATCTATCTCGGAAAGAACAGCCTCATCCGACACCACATCACCGCGGATATAGGCCTCGGCCATTCGGGCCAGATTTTCGGACCCGACCAGACGCACATGGCACTGCTGCGCGAAGGACTGGATCAGGTCGCGCGTATAGGCCCGCTTGACCGTACCCGGCGTTGCCAACACGGAGACAAGCCCCGAGCGTGTCCGCTCGGCGGCCGGCTTGATCGCCGGTACCGTGCCGACGAAGGTCATCTGCGGAAACGCCGCACGCAGATCGGCGCCAACAAGCGTAAAGGCCGTGTTGCAGGCGATGATGCAGACTTCGGGATCATGCTCGTCAAGCAGCTTGGCGAAAAGACCAATGATCCGTTCCTTCAGTGCTTGCTCTTCCCAGCCGCCATAGGGAAAGCCGGCATCGTCAGCAATGTAGATGAAGCCGCGCTCCGGCATCAGCACGCGCGCCTCCCGCAATACGGTCAGCCCTCCGATACCGGAATCGAAGACCAGAACCGGTTTCAGCTCATTCAGCGCTGCTGTCATCTTCCGACTGTTCCTTGACGTCGACAGGCGGCCGCCTCCCGCGCGGATATTTCCGCGAGAAGCGGTCGAGGGAGGAGATTACGCCGCGCAACACGCTGATTTCCTGCTCCGTGAACGCGCGACGGGAAAGGACTGCCCTGAGGTTGTCTACCATTTTCGGCTTTTTCGCGGGTGGATGGAAATAGTTGCGTGCATCCAGCGCTTCTTCCAACTGGTCGTAGAGACCGAACAATTGTTCCTTCGTGGATTGCGTCTGCGACATCGCCTGGAAGGGAACGGATCCGACATCCTCCATGCCCGACTTCATCCACTCGTAGGACATCAGCAATACCGCCTGGGCGATGTTGAGCGACGCAAAGGCAGGATTGACCGGGAAGGTGACGATCTCGTCGGCCAGCGCAACCTCCTCGTTCGTGAGTCCCCAGCGCTCGCGGCCGAACAGGATGCCGCTGCCCTCGCCTGCCTGGAATTTCGCGCGCAGCGTTTGCGCCGCCACGACGGGCGACCGTACGGGCTTGAAGCCATCGCGCTCACGCGCTGTCGTTGCATAAACGAAGTTCAGGTCGGCGATAGCTTGCTCGAGTGTGTCGTAGACCTTGGTGCCCTCGATGACGTGGTCGGCCTTCGAGGCGGCGGCCTGTGCCTTCTCGTTCGGCCAACCGTCACGCGGATTGACGAGCCTCAGTACCGAGAGGCCGAAATTCGCCATGGCCCGCGCGACCATCCCAATGTTCTCCCCCATTTGGGGTTCGACGAGAATGATTACCGGACCTTCCGTGAGAAGTTGCCGCTCGCTGTTCGTGCCTGCCATGACGCTGGATCCTTTTGCTACGGGCGGAATAGCCAAGCCGGGCCGAAACGGCAAGGGTCAACCATTCGGGTAGAGGCGATCGAGCGTCGAGCCGATCATCTCGACCCCAAGGCGCGCACCCGCATGCGACAGCGGCAAATGCCGTTCCGGTGCACTGCTGGCCTTTTGGTCGACGAAGAAGCAGTCAGACTGGCGCTTTGCGAGAAGCGTCGCACGCTCACGTTCAGCATCGATCAGTTTCATGCCATCGTTGTCACACGCGCTCCTGTCGAAATCCTTCGCCAGGATTCGCGCCCAATAGGTCGCCGCAAGAAAGATCGCGAGCGTCTGCCGTATGTGTCCCGGCCTGGTGACAACCGACCAGGTCGAACCGAGTGGGCGAGCAGCTGCAGCTATGTCCCGGTAAGCCGCATCGAGCTTCTGCGAAAGAGCGATCAGCGCGTTCGTTGCTTCGCCCGCCGCTGCGGCAGAAAGCAGCTCTTCCAATGCCGAAAACCACGTCGCCAGCGCCGTATTGAGCGCGCTGCGCGTTCGCGCAGGAAAAACGACGAAGGCAATGAACGTGCCCGCTGCAGCCCCAAGCATTGTTTCTTCGACGCGCAGCAACAGCAGGTCGACTGTCAGCGATCCCGTCATGCCATAGACTAGGCAAAGCGCAATCGATACGAAGAAGGTCATTGTCGCGTAGGATGTCTGAAGAAAATAGAAGGCCAGAAAGATGGCAATCGTGGTGATTACTAGGGCAACCGCCATATGCCCCGTCAGAGCTGTTGCGAGAAACAAGCCCATCGCAATCCCGAACAGCGTCCCAAGCGAGCGTTGGAGGGCCTTCATCGCCGTATCACCACGCGAATTCGTGTTGGTGAACACCAGGAAGGATGCAAGCACCGCCCAGAACCAACGTTCGCGTGACAGCATCAGCCCGAGGGTCATTGCGATTGCCGATGCCAGCGTAATCTGCAGGGCCGCGCGGATCAGGGGATTGGCCAGCGAGAAGTCGATCTTCGCGGGAGCAGCAGTCGCTTCGGTTACGGCCCCGACTTCGGCAAATCCTGTCGAGTAGCCCTTCTCGATCGTTTCCGAGAGGAGCGCTCGCGCCTCTCCCAGCCGGATCAAGGATCGAGCCGTCTTGGCCTGCAGATCATCCGATTTCTTCGCCTCCACCAGAACGGGATCGCCCTCGATGACGGCATGAACGAGAGCGAACGGCGGCAAGCTCTGCGAGCTCAGCACAATCGCACTCTCCGCGGCAAGGTGGACGTCGAACAGTCGGATCGCCAGGATTGCCGCAGGCTCCGTACCATCAAACACGCCGGACGGCGGCCGCGGAATGAACCCCTCGGCCATCAGAACGACTTCCTTCAGGCGGTTTTCCAACTGCTCTAATTTGTGCGCATCCCTCGCCGTCATTCGCCCAACGGAGGCGAGCGTCGCGATCTTGAACAGGATCTGGTTGATGCGGCCGCGCACACTTTCGAGTGAGCGCAAGAGATCCGGGCGCCAATCATCGGGGAGGACAAGAGAGCGCACGACATGCCCGATCAATGCCGGAACGATGGGCCCCATCGCAATCAACGGAAGCTCACCAAGCGGGGGGCGGAAATAGGCACCCATGAAATAGGAGGTGAAGGCGAACATGCCGATTGCGTGTCCGCGTGGCCCGAACACTCGCCCGGCAGCAGCAAGAAAGATGATGATGAGAAAGGCCACATCCGAAACGATGCGATTTGATTCCAGGGCCGCGGCAAGGCCGACGACACAGACACTTGCGGCACAGCCGAGCAAGCGTGTCACGAGTTGCGGTGCGCTCCCCTTGTCCTTTACCGCGACGCCACCCTCGATCGACAGGACAAGCCCCAACCCATATGCGGCGGTCGGAAGCGGAAGCAGCAGCCTGTCGATTGCCAATAGCACCCCGAACGAGAGCGCCATTGTCAGCGTCACGCGCGACGCCATTCGCAAGCGCGAGAGCGCCGGGTCGTTGGCGAGAAGCCAGTCGCGGAAATCAAAATCGGAAAGCAAGCGGCCCTGGCCTCTCATTCAGCCCCCGACAGCCAATGGCCGAGGGAATTTCTCGACACACCGAGGACGGCCCCCCCATCACCCGAAGCGGCCGCCCTTCAACAACGAAAACGTAGCACACAGGCTTCGTTGGAAAAATGCAGTCCGCGCTTCACTGACCTTTGGCGATCTGCACCATCGTATTCTTGAGCGAGTTCGCCGGTTGCCCGGGATCGCCCTCGGTGACGATGTCGTCGATAACAGGCTTGCCGGCTTCTTCAAGCATCTCGAATCGAACGGTCGTCACCGCCTGCTTGTCCGATCCGTCGTCCATGCAGGTTGCCTTCTTGAAGGTGACGACGACCTCCGTCGCGCCACCGGCGGTCGGCTTCGGCTCATAGGTCAAATCTTCGAGTGGACACGCATCCTCACCATTCACGATCACATCGTAGTCGAAGGGCGAGACACCATCTTCGTCAGCAGCTGGGTTCTGGATCGCTCCCTGGTATTTCGTCACGAAATCCTTGCTGTAAAGCCGCGATAGCTTGCCCGGATCAAAGATGTCGATCCAGTCGCTATCTGCGCCCGACCAGTTCTTGATCGTCGCATCCATGATCTCCTTCACAGGCGCGGTAACGTCGGCGGCAAGCATCGGCGAGGTCGAACCGAGCAGGATCGCGAGGACAAGGGGAATCTTCTTCATGGCGAATATCCGGGCAATGGTTTTGCGCCGGAGACTAGCCATTTTCCTCCGCTTGGCAATGGCCGCAAAAACGCCGCCGCATCCTGCTTCCGGCTTTGCACTCCCGGTCCACAATGCTATAGCGCTCGGGATTTTTATATCACCCACCCGGGACGTCGGTCCCTTCCAAGCTTAACGAGGCAGATACATGAAGAAGATCAAGGTCGCCAATCCCGTCGCCGATCTCGACGGCGATGAAATGACTCGCATCATTTGGCAGCTCATCAAGGATAAGCTGATCCATCCGTATCTCGACCTCGAGATCGATTACTTCGATCTTTCCGTTGAAAACCGCGACGCCACAAATGACCAGGTGACGATCGACGCCGCCAACGCCATCAAGAAGCACGGCGTCGGCATCAAGTGCGCG
Organism: Rhizobium sp. IBUN; assembly: GCF_000510625.1. Classification (NCBI taxonomy): domain Bacteria; kingdom Pseudomonadati; phylum Pseudomonadota; class Alphaproteobacteria; order Hyphomicrobiales; family Rhizobiaceae; genus Rhizobium; species Rhizobium sp. IBUN. The sequence continues at coordinate 45,374 of NZ_AZNV01000035.1, read as the reverse complement.
ACAATCACGCCAGATGAGGCACGCGTCAAGGAATTCAACCTCAAGCAGATGTGGAAGAGCCCGAACGGCACGATCCGCAACATCCTCGGCGGCGTCATCTTCCGCGAGCCGATCATCTGCAAGAACGTTCCGCGCCTGGTTCCCGGCTGGACGCAGCCGATCGTCGTTGGCCGTCATGCCTTCGGTGATCAATACCGCGCGACCGACTTCAAATTCCCGGGCAAGGGCAAGCTGACCATCAAGTTCGTCGGAGAAGACGGGCAGGTCATCGAAAAGGAAGTCTTCGACGCCCCCGGCGCCGGCGTTGCCATGGCCATGTACAACCTCGACGAGTCGATCCGCGAATTCGCCCGCGCTTCGATGATGTACGGCCTGATGCGCAAGTGGCCAGTCTACCTGTCGACCAAGAACACCATCCTCAAGGCCTATGACGGCCGCTTCAAGGACATCTTCGAGGAAGTCTACGAGACCGAGTTCAAGGACCAGTTCAAGGAAATCGGCATCACCTACGAGCACCGCCTGATCGACGACATGGTCGCTTCGGCGCTGAAGTGGTCCGGCGGCTATGTCTGGGCATGCAAGAACTACGACGGCGACGTCCAGTCGGACACGGTTGCCCAGGGCTTCGGTTCGCTCGGCCTGATGACCTCCGTTCTGCTTACGCCGGATGGCAAGACGGTCGAAGCCGAAGCCGCACACGGCACGGTTACCCGCCACTACCGCCAGCACCAGAAGGGCCAGGAAACCTCGACGAACTCAATCGCCTCGATCTTCGCCTGGACCCGCGGCCTCGCCCATCGTGCCAAGCTCGACGACAATGCGGAACTCGCAAAGTTCGCAGCGACGCTCGAAAAGGTTTGCGTCGACACCGTCGAAGCCGGCTTCATGACCAAGGACCTGGCGCTGCTCATCGGTCCGGATCAGCCGTGGCTCTCCACGACTGCCTTCCTCGACAAGATCGATCAGAACCTGCAGAAGGCGATGGCCTAAGCCAAGGCCAATATCCGAATGGACGGCGGGGATTTCCCCGCCGTTTTCGTTTCAAGGACAAGCAAAGGGAACAAGAGGATGACCATAACAATCCGTCCGCTGCAACCATCCGACCGGGTCGCCTGGGAGCCTCTGTGGGCCGGCTACCAGCGCTTCTACGAGGTTGTTATCCCGCCCGAGACGACGAACCTGACCTGGAGCCGATTTCAGGATCCAGGCGAAGACATGCACGCGCTTGGCGCCTTCGACGACAGCGGCCGCCTTGTCGGTATCGTTCATGCGATTTTCCACCGTTCGACCTGGCTGCCGAAATACACCTGCTATCTTCAGGACCTCTATGTCGACGACACGCAGCGCGGTCTCGGCACAGGTGCGGCTCTCATCGATGCCGTGGCGGATCTTGCCCGCGCGAATGGGGCTGGCCGGCTCTACTGGATGACGCATGAAACAAACGCCACCGCCCGAAGACTCTACGACAGGATCGCCGAACGATCCGGTTTCATCCAATATCGCAAGCCGCTGTAGATAGTTAGGGCCTTTGCGCCGGACCTCTCTGTCCTATGTCCCTGATGGCGGACTTGATACGCTGCATTCAGCAAACGAGGAGGAGTTCATGGCAGACGAACTGGTATTTTATACGAACCCCATGTCGCGCGGCCGCATCGCCCGCTGGATGCTGGAAGAGACAGGCGTACCGTACAAAACAGAGATCATGACCTTCGGCGGAACGATGAAGGCGCCTGAATATCTCGCCGTCAACCCGATGGGAAAGGTCCCGGCCATCAGGCACGGAAAAACGATCGTGACTGAGTGCGCAGCGATCTGCGCCTACCTCGCTGAGACCTTCCCCGAAGCCGGGCTCGCTCCAACATCAGATGAACGCGGCAGCTACTACCGCTGGATGTTCTTTACCGCCGGACCGCTGGAGGCAGCGGCGACCAACAAGGCATTGGGCTTCGAGACGCCACCAGACAAAGCCCGGATGGCGGGATATGGCAGTTTCGCCGACGTGATGAACGCGCTTGAAGGCGCCGTCAGTGCGACACCTTACGTTGCCGGCAATCGTTTCACGGGAGCCGATGTTTACGTCGGCTCCCATATTGGCTGGGGCATGAGCACAGGTACGCTTGAAAAGCGCCCAGCGTTCCTCAACTATCTCGGCCGCATCTCCGATCGCCCGGCCTACAAGCGTGCCACCGCGATCGATGACGAAGCCATGAAGGCTGCCCAGTAGAAACAGGTCGCTCAGGCAAGCGCCATGTAGATATCGGTCAAGAGCTCGGTCGGCGGAACCTCACGTGGGTTGTTGAGGTATTCCTCGAACATCACACTGTCGCGAAGCTGCCGACCCGAGGCGGGCAACCATTCCGCATAAAGCCACTGGTAAGCCTTGTGCATGTCTGCATAAGGCCCCTTGTGACGCAGTACGGCATACTCGCCTCCGTCGAGCATCCGCGCTTCGAACGGCGCCGTCGCGACAACCTCGCCGTCCGTAGTCACACATGCGATCGAGCGCAGCTTCTCGGGCGGCACGATATCGGGATCATCCAGATAAACACCGATCATCCGCATCGTCGGCTTGGCAAGCCCGCGCGCATAGAGCGTGCCGAACAAGGTCTCGAACGCCTTGCCGATCTGCATGTACGAGCCGGTGTGCGGCACTCCGAGCAATTGAATTGGCTCAATCTTCCGTAGGGTAACGTCGAACATCGCTGCAGTCTTTCCGTTAGGTGAGGGTTCAAAGGCTTTATGGCTTCCCTCTTTCCTGTACTGACCTGGCGGCATGCCATAGACCGATTTGAAGATACGGTTGAAAGACTGGAGGTTGGGATAGCCTGATCGCTTTGCTATCTCCCCGACAGAAAGATCCGTGCGAACCATGTCGCCGGCTGCACGATGCAGCCTTAATCGCTTGACTGTCGCCGCGAGTGTCTCGCCGAAAATCGCGTGGTAGATCCGATGCCAGTGGTAGCTCGACATGCAGGCGATCCCGGCAAGTTTATCCATGTCGAGTTCTTCGTCGAGATGATCATGGATATAGGCTGATACCCGTCTGAGACGGTTCTCGTAGAGCGCCCATGCCGTTTCGCCGTTCATTGTCAAAACCTCCTGCAAATCGATCGGCTGCAGAAAACCATAGCCCGGTTTGACAAATCCTGCGGACTTTGGCGAATCCGCAAAGAAAAAGGCGGGGACCAGCCCCGCCTCTCTAAGACCTTTACAAACTTCAATTCGCTCAGATTGCCAGTGCGACCGCAACGGCCTCAATGGCTTCATCAGCCTTCGTCCCATCCGGACCACCGGCCTGGGCCATATCGGGACGACCGCCGCCACCTTTGCCCCCAAGAGCCGCCGATGCAACGCGCACGAGATCGACGGCGCTGAACCGGCTCGTCAGATCCGGGGTCACGGCAACCACTGCGCTCGCCTTGCCGTCTTCGGCGACGCCGATCAGCGCGACGACACCGGAACCGAGGCTTGCCTTGCCATCATCGGCCAAGCCCTTGAGGTCCTTGGGATCGACTCCGGAAATTGCCTTGCCGAGGAACTTGACGCCGGCAACATCACGAACCGCATCGGCAGGGCCGCCCTGCCCTCCGCCCATCGCAAGCTTGCGTTTGGCATCGGCCAGCTCACGCTCGAGCTTCCGGCGTTCGTCCACCAGCGCCTCAACGCGAGCAAGAACATCGGCCGGCTGCACCTTCAGCGACGTTGCGAGCGATTTGACGCGCTCGTCCTGTTCCGCCAGGTATTCGCGCGCAGATTCGCCGGTGACCGCCTCGATACGACGCACGCCGGCGCCTACCGCGCTTTCGCCGAGAATGCGGATCAGCCCAATCTGACCGGTCGCGCCGACATGCGTGCCGCCGCAAAGTTCGATCGAATAGGCCTTGCCGGCCTTTGCGCCGCGCACGCCCTGGCCCATGGCCACGACGCGGACCTCGTCACCGTATTTTTCGCCGAACAGCGCCATGGCGCCTTCCGAGATCGCGTCATCGACGCTCATCAGGCGCGTCGTGACCGGCGAATTCTGCAACACGATCTCGTTCGCCATGTCCTCGACGACCTTCAGCTCGTCGGCCGTCATCGGCTTTGGATGCGAAACGTCGAAGCGCAGGCGCTCGGGCGCAACGAGCGAGCCCTTCTGAGCCACATGCGTGCCCAACACTTCGCGCAGCGCCTCGTGCAGCAAGTGGGTGGCGGAGTGGTTCGCGCGCAGACGCGAACGGCGCGCATGGTCGACCGTCAACGCAACCGGCTCGCCGGCCTTCACTGTGCCCTCGACAACAATGCCGATGTGGACGAAGAGGCCCTCGCCCTTCTTCTGGGTGTCGGTGATTTCAACCTTCGCGGTATCGGAGGTGATGACACCGGTATCGCCCATCTGGCCGCCGGACTCGCCGTAGAACGGCGTTTGGTTGACGACGATCTGAACCTTGTCGCCGGCCGACGCAGCATCGACCGCGGCACCGTCCTTCACGATGGCCTGAACAACGCCTTCTGCGGTCTCAGTGTCGTAGCCGAGGAACTCGGACGCGCCGTGCTTTTCCTTGAGTTCAAACCAGATCGTCTCGGTAGCCTTGTCGCCGGAGCCGGCCCAGTGCGAGCGCGCCTCGGCCTTCTGGCGTTCCATGGCGTCCGTAAAGCCTGATATGTCGACGCCGATTTCGCGGGCGCGCAGCGCATCCTGCGTCAGATCGAGTGGGAAGCCATAGGTGTCGTAAAGCTTGAACGCGGTTTCGCCGTCGAGCATGTCGCCCTTGCCGAGCGTCGTCGTTGCATCGGAAAGCAGTGAAAGACCACGCTCCAGCGTCTTGCGGAATCGAGTTTCCTCCAGCTTCAGCGTCTCGGAGATCAGCGATTCCGCACGCACCAGCTCCGGATAGGCGCGACCCATCTCCTGAACGAGTGTCGGCAACAGCTTCCAGATCATCGGTTCCTTGGCACCCAGGAGCTCGGCGTGGCGCATTGCGCGGCGCATGATGCGGCGAAGCACGTAGCCGCGGCCTTCGTTGGACGGCAACACGCCATCGGCAATCAGGAACGCGGAGGAGCGCAGGTGGTCGGCGATGACACGGTGGCTCGCACGGCGCTCGCCCTCGGCCCTTACACCCGTGACCTCCTCGGAAGCCTCGATCAGGGCACGGAACAGGTCAATGTCGTAGTTATCGTGCTTGCCCTGCAGAACTGCCGCGACGCGCTCCAGTCCCATACCGGTATCGATCGACGGACGCGGAAGGTCGATGCGCTCTTCCTTCGTGACCTGCTCGTACTGCATGAAGACGAGGTTCCAGATCTCGATGAAGCGGTCACCATCTTCCTCCGGCGAACCGGGAGGGCCGCCCCAGATGTGAGCGCCGTGGTCGTAGAAGATTTCCGAGCATGGGCCGCACGGGCCGGTATCACCCATCGCCCAGAAATTGTCGCTGGTGGGAATACGGATGATCTTCTCGTCCGGCAGGCCTGCGATCTTCTTCCAGAGGTTAAAGGCCTCATCATCCGTGTGATAGACGGTGACCAGCAGCCGCTTGGCGTCGAGCGCAAATTCCTTGGTGATCAGGTTCCAGGCAAGCTCGATCGCCCGCTCCTTGAAGTAATCGCCGAATGAGAAGTTGCCGAGCATCTCGAAGAAGGTGTGGTGGCGTGCGGTGTAGCCAACGTTATCAAGGTCGTTATGCTTGCCGCCGGCGCGGACGCACTTCTGCGCGGTCGAGGCCGTCTTGTATGGACGCTGCTCCAGACCGGTGAAAACGTTCTTGAACTGCACCATGCCGGCATTGGTGAACATCAGCGTCGGATCGTTGCGCGGCACCAGCGGGCTCGACGGAACGATTTCGTGGCCGTTCTTCTTGAAGTAGTCGAGGAAGGTCGACCGGATATCATTCACACCGCTCATGCTATGCCCTTCAATGCTGCCGGAAGGCAGGTCAAAACTTAAATCCAGTGGCTTTTATCGCTCGCCTTAACCACTGTCCAGCAGACAAACAAAACCGGCCGCAATCTCATTAGGAATGCGACCGGTTTTGAACTCTGGGAAACCGTCAGGCAAATCAGCCGTCTGCAGCCTCGTCGCCGTCATTTGCATCAGGGCCGCCATTCTGCAGGAAGCGGTCCGCAATCAGGCCAGCATTCTGACGAAGCGCCGTCTCGATCTCGCGCAGGAGATCCGGATTGTCACGCAGGAACAGCTTCGCATTTTCGCGGCCCTGGCCAAGACGCTGGCTGTTATAGGAGAACCAGGCCCCTGATTTCTCGACGATACCAGCCTTGACGCCAAGGTCGACCAACTCGCCGGTCTTCGAAACGCCTTCACCATACATGATGTCGAATTCGACCTGCTTGAAGGGAGGCGCCATCTTGTTCTTGACGACCTTGACGCGCGTCTGGTTGCCGATGACCTCTTCGCGCTCCTTGACCGCACCGATACGACGGATGTCGAGGCGAACGGACGCATAGAATTTCAGCGCGTTGCCGCCGGTCGTCGTTTCCGGCGAACCGAACATGACACCAATCTTCATGCGGATCTGGTTGATGAAGATGACCATGGTGTTGGACTTCGAAATCGAAGCCGTCAGCTTGCGCAGCGCCTGGCTCATCAGGCGCGCCTGAAGGCCCGGCAGATTGTCGCCCATTTCGCCTTCGATTTCGGCACGCGGCGTCAGCGCGGCAACCGAGTCGACAACAAGAACGTCGACAGCGCCGGAACGCACCAGCGTATCGGTGATCTCGAGCGCCTGCTCGCCAGTATCCGGCTGCGAGATCAGGAGGTTCTGCAGATCGACACCGAGCTTTCGGGCGTAAACCGGGTCAAGCGCGTGTTCCGCATCGACGAAGGCACAGATGCCACCCTTCTTCTGCGATTCCGCTATCGTCTGCAGCGCCAGCGTCGTCTTACCCGAGCTTTCTGGTCCGTAAATCTCAATGATACGGCCCTTTGGAAGGCCGCCGATGCCGAGCGCGATATCCAACCCGAGAGAACCTGTCGAAACCGTTTCGATCTCGACGACGTTCTCGTTCGAGCCGAGCTTCATGATTGAGCCCTTGCCGAACGACCGCTCGATCTGTGAGAGTGCCGCTTCAAGTGCCTTGCTTTTGTCCACCGATTTGTCCTCTACAAGCCGCAATGTATTCTGTGACATTCGATCCACCTTTAGGTTATTGAAGCCGCTCAAGCAATGTCGCCAGCGATGGCGATTTTGTACCGCATTTGTTCTCATTGCGCAAGCTGGGAGCAAATGATTGAAACAAAAAGGTAAAATTGCCAGTGTTCTACATTTGTTTTCGTGATGGAATGCAACGGCTTAGATATAGCGCTCTGGTCGCCAGCCGACCAGCGGCGGCAGGACGATTCGTATCTTTCGACCATGCGGGACGATGAAATGAAGCGGAAGATTCTTGTCCTCGGCGGAGCCCACATCGACAGGCGCGGACGCATCTCAGGTGACACCGTGCTCGGCGCCAGCAATCCAGGCTCATGGTTTGAGGAGCCGGGCGGCGGCGGCTTCAATGCGGCGCGCAACCTTGCCAGGTTGGGCTTCGATGTGACGATGATTTCACCGCGTGGCGGCGATCCGATCGGCGAGATGGTCGGCGAGGCGGCCGACTTCGCTGGGGTTCATGATCGCCCCTTCATTTTCCTGGATCGGAAGACGCCGAGTTACACCGCAATCATCGAGAACGACGGAAACCTCGTGATTGCGCTTGCCGACATGGATCTCTATCGGATGTTTGTGCCGCGGCGCCTTTCGATCCGTGCCGTACGTGACGCCTTTGCCGCCACCGATTTCATTCTCATTGATGCCAACCTGCCGGCAGAGACGCTGGCATCGATCGTCGAGCGCGCAAAAGCTCTCGGCAAGCCGGTGGGCGCGATCGCCATCTCGCCCGCGAAGGCCCTCAAGCTCAAACCATGCATCGAAGGGATCGACTATCTTTTCCTCAACGAGGCCGAGGCTGCCGCATTGAGCGGCGAGCGCCCAAACGATCCCGCGCACTGGCCGTCACTGCTGGGTGACATCGGTTTACGCGGTGGCGTCGTCACCCGCGGCCAACGCGAGCTGATCGCCTTCGCGGATCGCCATGTTGTTGCCCAGCAGCCGGCAAACCTCGAAGATGTCGCGGATGTCACCGGTGCGGGTGACTCGCTTGCAGCCGGCGTTATCTCCGGATTGATGCGTGGAATTTCCTTGGCCGATGCCATCAGGGAGGGCGCCGCGGCCGCGGCACTTACCGTACAATCGCCGCATGCCGTCAATGAAAACCTCTCCCCAGATCTCGTGAGGGAGACACTTTCCCTTGTTCCGCCGGCGAGAATTTTGCATTGAAGGCAATACCGATGAAATGGAAGCGACAATGACGAAACCGATCTCCCCCCTCCTGCCGATCGCCTACTCCAAGGAAGTCGCAAGCGCCAAGCAGCGCGGCGCGCCGATCGTGGCGCTTGAATCGACCATCATCACCCATGGCATGCCCTACCCTGGCAACATCGAGATGGCCCGCAGCGTCGAGGCGCTCATTCGTGAGCAGGGCGCGGTCCCAGCCACCATCGCGGTCATTCACGGTACGCTGCATATCGGCCTCGAATCCGACCAGTTGGAGCAATTGGCGCAGGCCAAGGACGTCCTCAAGGTTTCGCGCGCCGATCTCGCCTTTGCGATCGCCGAGCGCCGTCACGGCGCAACGACCGTCGCAGCAACGATGATCGCCGCCGAGCGTGCCGGCATCAAGGTCTTTGCAACGGGTGGCATCGGTGGCGTCCACCGCGGCGCGGAAGAAAGCTTCGATATCTCCGCTGACCTCGAGGAACTCGGCCGCACCAGCGTCATCGTCGTTTGTGCCGGCGCCAAGGCGATCCTCGATATACCGAAGACCCTTGAAGTCCTGGAGACCGCGGGCGTGCCTGTCGTCACCTACGAGAGCGAGGAATTCCCGGCCTTCTGGTCACGCTCGTCCGGATTGCGCAGTCCGCTGACGCTGAACAGCCCGGCTGCCATCGCCAACTTCCAGACTGTACGTGAGCAGCTCGGCATTGACGGCGGCATGCTCATTGCCAATCCGGTGCCGGAGGCAGACGAGATCCCCCGCGAGGAAATGGAAATCTATATCGAGCGCGCCCTCGACAGCGCCGAGCGCGACGAAATCAGCGGCAAGGAAGTAACCCCTTACCTGCTCAGCACGATCTTCGACCTGACCGACGGCCAGAGCCTAAAGACCAACATTGCGTTGGTGGAAAACAATGCTCGACTCGCGGCAGAAATTGCCGTCGCGCTGGCTGGCTGAGTTTGAAGAAGGGGCGCTGCGGCGCCCCTTAACTGTCCAGCGTCTCCTTGACGACGACGGCAAGCTGCTTGAGGGAGAACGGCTTCGGCAGGAAGCCGAACTTGGAATCCGGCGGCAGGTTGCGGGCAAACGCGTCTTCGGCATAGCCTGAAACGAAGATGAATTTCAGGTTCGGATAGTTCTTGCGCAGTTCGCGCAGCAGCGATGGACCATCCATCTCCGGCATCACGACATCCGAAACGACAATGTCGACCTTACCCGCGAGCTCGTCCATGATATCGAGCGCCTCGACGCCGGACCCGGCCTCGTAAACTGTATAGCCGCGCGTCTCAAGCATGCGCTTGCCGCCGCGACGCACCGCTTCCTCATCCTCGACCAGCAGGATCACGGCCGAGCCTGTCAGATCCTCGGGCTGCTCCACCGCGGTGGGCGCCTGTTCCGCAGGTGTGCCGATAGTAGGCGTGACGGCATCGCCTTCCGCGGCAACCGCTGGCTCGACAATGTGGCGCGGCAGGAAGACGCGGAACGTCGTGCCTTTGCCAACTTCCGACTCCGGCTGAATGTAGCCGCCCGATTGCTTGACGATGCCGTAAACCATCGCGAGGCCAAGGCCCGTTCCCTTGCCCACTTCTTTCGTCGTGAAGAAGGGCTCGAAAATCTTGTCCATGATCTCAGGCGCAATGCCGGTCCCGTTGTCCGAGACCTCGATGAGGACCATGTCCTCATGCGGCATGTAGGAATAGTTGAAAGCCGCCACCTCTGCCGCCGTCACGTTCTTCGTGCGAAGCGTCAGCTTCCCGCCCTGCGGCATCGCATCTCGCGCGTTGACGCAGAGGTTTATCAGCACCTGCTCGAACTGCGACAGGTCGGTCTTCACAGGCCAGAGATCACGGCCATACTCGACGTCGAGCTTTACGTTGGTACCGGACAGCAGGCGATCGACCAGCATCCTGAGGTCGCCAACCACATCGGTGAGATTGAGCACCGTCGGCCGCATCGTTTGCTTGCGCGAGAACGCCAGCAGTTGCCGCACGAGCACGGCCGCGCGATTGGCGTTGCGCTTGATTTCCATCAGATCCGCAAAGCCAGGGTCCGCCGGCCGGGCCTGCAGCAGCAGATGATCGGAGGACAGCAGGATCGCGGTCAGGACGTTGTTGAAGTCGTGCGCGATCCCGCCCGCGAGTGTGCCGACCGCATTCATCTTCTGCGTCTGCGCCATCTGCGCTTCGAGCGCCTTCTGCTCAGTCACCTCGACGGCATAGACAATCGCCGCCTCTTCCGGCGTCTCGTCGCTCTGGTCGATCACCGCGTTGACGTAGAAGCGGAAATGGCGTGCTTCATCGGTCGGCGTGCGCGAATCGATCGGCGGGATATCGCCCTGGCGGTCCTTCGCCGCCGCGAGCGCCTGCTGCAGTTTGGATTTGTCGCTGTCCTGCACAATGACTTCGAGCAGTGCGCCGTTCTCGACATCGTCTCGGGAAACGATACCCGAAAACAGCTTCAGGAATGGGGCATTGGTTCGCAGGATCCTGCCTGCCCCATCCACCGAGGCAATCGCCATCGGCGTGTTGTTGAAAAAGCGGGTGAATCGCATCGCGGCCGCCGAGGCGGACTGATCGTTCTCGCCGCTCTTCTGCCGCGTCAGTACGATCGACCGGCTCTCTCCAGGAGCGCCATCGCGCATTGACGTCACGCTGTGGACGATCTGCGCCGGCAGGCTCTGGCCGTTCATCTTCTTCAAGTCGAGATCGAGCGTCACCGTCTTTTTCAGGCCCGGATCGGCCTGCACCGACTGAATAAGCGCAAGCCCCTCGCCCGCGACAAAATCGCCGATCGTGACCGAACCCGGAACGAACTTGGTAAGATCGATGCCAAGCCATTCCGCCAGCGTTGCGTTGAGGTAGAAGATCTCTCCCTTGCGGCCGGCCGAAAAGAACCCGGCTGGTGCGTGGTCGAGATAGTCGATCGCATTCTGCAGTTCCTTGAAGAACCGCTCCTGATCGTCGCGCTCGGAGGTAATGTCGCTGATCTGCCAGATGTGGAGCGGCTTGCGTCCGATCTCCTCGCTCTGCAGGGTCCGTGCTTTCAGGCGGTACCAATGCGCTCCGGAACCGTTTGTCGAGGGGCCCAGGGACCGCAGCAGCCGGAATTCTTCGCTCCCCTCCCGGCCTTCGCGAAGCCCGTTGGAAAGGCGATAGAGCGCCTCGTTCGATTCCCGATGACGCGACAGCAGCGCTTCGAGCGTCTGAACTTCAGTTGACTTGCGAGCGCCCGTCAACTCGCCATAGGCCGCGTTCGCATAAACGATACGGCCTTTGTCGTCGGTGATGAGAGAGCCGTCGGGGTGACTGTTCAAAAATGCCCGCGCCAGGCTGTCGGACTGCCGCTGCGGCATGACTTCGATAAAGCCGATCACCGACGACACGAGGAAGAAGATCCCGACCATGGCAAGCACGCCGAGAACGCCGAGCACCATTTCGTTGTCGAGAGAACTCTTGAAAACGACGAACGCCGCGGCTGCGCCGATCAGCACAAGGGCCAGCAGGATGATCCGCAAAGCCGTTCCCGTGCGGCCCCCGCGGTCCAAGAGCGGTTCGCTATAATCGTCGGCCTGACGCGGTCTCGTCATCTATTCCCTCGCATGGCCTGCCGGGCTTCACTCGTAACAGGGAGACAAAGCAGGAATCAGGCGCCTTTTCCTTCTTACCAATTTGCGGTCTCCGCAAAAACACTGCTCTCTGTGAAGACTGATTGAATTCACAACGAAGAGCGCCAATTTCGCCATTAAAATGCGTTGTTAAGAAAGCATGTTCGAATTCCACTTCGGGTTGGCATGACTGGACAAGGCCATCACGACTTGTCTACGAAGTGGTAAAAGTCGCCATGTGGTTCAAAACCGCGAAGGGAGTAAGCCAAGATGTTCGATGATCTCATGGGAGCCTATGGGAGCCGCTTCCTTCTCGCAGCCGGCGGCGTTGGCATAGCTCTATTACTGCTGATCGTCGTGCTCTGGTTCATGCGTAACCGCGCACCTTCGCCCTTCCTTCGGGGGGGCCGCAACCGCCAACCACGGCTGCAGGTCCTCGATGCAGCCGCCGTCGATGCGCGCCGCCGCCTCGTCCTCGTCCGTCGGGATGACGTCGAGCATCTGATCATGATCGGCGGGCCGACCGATATCGTCATCGAGAGCAGGATTGGTGAGGCCACCGACAAGTCCGCACCGGTCGAGGCAACTGCTCAACCAGCCCCAGCCCTGGTGGCGCCGGCTCCTGCCCCTGTCGCGCCACCACAGCTCGAGGCAGCGCCAGAGCCGCCGGCGCCCGTTCACATCGTACCGACCGAATCCCAGTATGTGCCCCCGGTCCGCGGTCATACGCCATCCGAACCCTACGTGCCCGAACGTGCGCCGATCGAAGCCAGGCCAGAACCGGTCATGGTTGCGACTCCCGCCTCGCCTGCGCCCGTCATCGCCGAACGTGAGCGTGCCCCACGCCCAGCGCCGTCTTTCGAGCCGCGTCCTGAACCGCGACCGGCACCAGCCCCGATCGAAGCCTCGGCCGCGGCAGACATCCTCGATTCCGCCCGTCAACGCGTGTTGCCGCAGCAGCGCATCGAGCCGCAGGTGACGCAGCCTTCCGTCCGGAGCACTCCCGCGCCCGCACAGCCGTCATCGGCGTTCGTCGAGGTTGGCACGCTGGCGCCTGCCGCGCAGCCGAGCGACTTCCAGCGCATTCTCGAAGAGGAAATGACGAGCACGCTTGCCGCCGAGCGTATTGTGCCGGCGCCACAGGCGCCCGCCGCAAAACCCGGTCCGGCGTCAGGCAACCAGCCTCGCCGCGATCCTGAAATGGCGCCGCTCACCGGCGCGGATGCCGCTCTTCAAAACGAAGTCGCACGCATTTTCGGCGAGATGAGCGTTAACCGCGACAAGTAGCGGATCAACCGAACAAAACAAAAAGGGCGCCACGGTTTGCGTCGCGGTGCCCTTTTTGTTGTCGGTATGTAGGGACTTATTCGTCCCGGTAGACTTTTTCCCGCCGCTCGTGCCGCTCTTGAGCCTCGATAGAGAGCGTCGCAATCGGTCGAGCATCAAGCCGCTTGAGCCCGATCGGCTCTCCGGTCTCCTCGCAATAGCCGTAGGTGCCGTCTTCGATACGTTGCAGTGCTGCGTCGATCTTGGAAATCAGCTTTCTCTGGCGATCGCGGGCGCGCAGTTCGATGGCCCGGTCGGTTTCGGACGATGCCCTGTCAGCAAGATCCGGGTGGTTTGCGCTTTCCTCGGCCAAGTGGTCGAGGGTTTCGCGCGCCTCTCTGAGGATGTCATTCTTCCAGGCGACCAGCTTGGCTCTGAAGTAAGCCCGCTGATTGCCGTTCATGAACTCTTCCTCTTCCGAGGGTACGTAGTTGCTAAGATCGATCTTCTCACTCAACGCGATTCTCCTGAAGCAGATCTCATGTGGCGGGTGTATATCGCGAGCACTACTGGTGATTCAAGCCAAATACGCTAGGTAAACAGTTTTTTAAATCTGTCATATTTTTGAGCTAACAGACTATTTTCTCATCACTATTCCCCCGAACGCCTATTCGCCTCCCGGTAACCCCGCACTTTCCTACCCGGATTTGGCCGCAACACCTGGCGCTGCGGTTGACGTGCGTGCCGCCGACCCGCTACTGAAAAAGTCCCTTCGACGTGGATTTTCCTATGGCTGCAATCACGCCTCCACCCTCCCGGATCTATCTGCTGCGGCATGCCGAAGCCGCTTGGGCAACACCCGGGCAGCGTGATTTCGACCGTCCCCTGAACGCGAAAGGCTATGCAGACGCCGAGCTCATCGCCGACAAAGCGGCGGACAAGGGGTACCGGCCGGATCTGCTTCTGAGCTCGACGGCAGCGCGTTGCCGCGATACTGCCGACGCGGTGCATCGGGCCATGGGCTCCACGCTCGAGCTTCGATTCGTCGATGAACTCTACAATGCATCGCCTGATATCTACCTCGAGATCATCGACGCCCAGGAGGCGCTCGGCTCTGTCATGCTTGTCGGCCACAATCCGACCATGGAGCAGACGCTTGAAGCGCTGATCGGTCACGAGGCGCTCCATCAGGCACTGCCGACAGGCTTTCCGACTGCCGGACTTGCGGTTCTGGACTATGACAGCGAGTTGACAGGCTGGCAGCTCGTTGATTTCGTGATCGACTAAGGTCTTTTCGCGGAACGTCTTTTCGCGTCGATCTGCCCTTCCTATATGGCTTGTCACGATTAGAAACCGGAACTCCGCCTTGCCGCCCAGCCTGACCTCACTCTCCGATGACGCGCGCATCGCCCTGGACAATTTCGCGGACCGGGCATCGGGCCTCATCAATCCCACGGTGCGCCTTGGCGTCACTGGCTTGTCGCGTTCCGGCAAGACGGTCTTCATTTCCTCGCTGCTACACAATCTGCTGCACGGCGGGCGGCTGCCTCTCTTCGAGCCAGTGCAGTCAGGTCGTGTCTCGGCGGTGCGTCTTGAGCAGCAGCCGGATGATGCCGTGCCGCGCTTCCAGTACGAAGATCACATCCGCTCACTCGTGAAGGACCGCGTTTGGCCCGATTCGACGCGAGCAATCTCTGAACTGCGCATTACGCTCGAATACCAGAGCGCCAGCGGCTGGAACCGGCTCTTCTCGCCCGGCCGCCTGTCGATCGACATTGTCGATTATCCAGGCGAGTGGCTTCTTGACCTTCCGTTGCTTGGAAAGGACTATCGGACGTTTTGCGAAGAGACGATCGCCTTGGCCGGAACGGGCATTCGTGCGGAACTCTCACGCGCCTGGCTTGCCCTTACACGCGCCACAGATAGCAACGCCCCGGCAGACGAAATGCGGGCTCGCGACCTCGCCACCGCTTTTGCCGATTATCTGAAAGCCTGCAAAGCCGATGAACGCTCGCTTTCCACGCTGCCGCCTGGCCGCCTCCTGCTACCCGGCGATCTCGACGGCTCTCCTGCCCTGACCTTCGCGCCGCTTGCACTCACGCCGGAAGCCAAGCCGCAAAAGGGATCGCTTTGGGCGATGATGGAACGACGCTATGAGGCCTACAAATCCGTCGTCGTGAAGCCCTTCTTTCGCGAACACTTCGCCCGTCTCGACAGGCAGATTGTCCTCGTCGATGCGCTGCAAGCCATCAACCGTGGTCCGGAGGCCGTGCAGGACCTCGAACGCGCCCTGACGGACGTTCTGGCCTGCTTCCGCTCGGGCACGAACTCATGGCTGACGTCGCTGCTTGGCCGCCGTATCGATCGCGTCCTTGTCGCCGCAACCAAAGCTGACCACCTGCACCATGAAAGCCATGACCGGCTCGACGCCCTCACCCGCCGCCTGGTCGACCGTGCCGTCCAACGCATTGGTGTCACAGGCGCGGGAATCGACGTCATGGCACTGGCTTCGGTCCGCGCCACGCGCGAAGCGACGGTGAAACGCGACGGCCATGACCTCCCGGTCATCGTCGGAACACCGATGGCAGGCGAGACCATCGGTGGAGAGAGCTTTGACGGCCACAAGAAGACGGCAATCTTTCCGGGCGACCTGCCGGCAGACCCGGAGAACCTGTTCGAGCGTATCGAATCCGGAGAAAATATCGTGCTGCCCGATGTCAGCGTTGTGCGTTTTCGGCCGCCGCACCTCGAAGAGACCGGTGGCGGCATAAAGCTTTCGGTCCCGCATATTCGCCTCGACCGTGCCATGCAGTTTCTGTTCGGAGATCGCCTCGCATGATCAAGCCGCCCTCCGAACACCCCGCACGGCGCGCGCCGGCCGCCTTCTCCTACGAGGAGGACACGCCCTCCACGCCTGTCACGACCAAACACAGCCCGCGAAAGCCCGGTAGCTTCACGGACGATGTCGTGCTGACCGCCGACGAGGACGATCCATTCCTCAACCCCGAAAAGGATGTCCCTCCAATTGCTGTCGCCCTGCCGCGCAAGCGTGGCACCTCATTCGCGAAAATCGCTGCCGCCGCTTTCGGCGTTCTCTTCTCCCTCGCCTTCGGGCTTTGGACCGACAGCCTCATCCGCAATCTCTTCAGCCGCGCGGATTGGCTCGGCTATGCGGCCCTTGGAGCGCTCGCAATCGGCATTCTGGCGGTGATTGCCATCGTCGTTCGTGAAACGGCGGGCATGATGCGGTTGGCGGCCGTGCAGGAAATCAAGGCGGAAGCTGAGGCCGCCATGGTGGAGACGAAGTCGGCGAAGGCACGTGCGCTGGTCAAGCGGCTGGAATCGTTGCTCTCCGGAAAGCCGGAGACGGCGAAGGGCCGGGCCACGTTGAAGGCGGCGGAAGGCGACATCATCGACCCACCGCATCTCATCGCCCTCGCGGAACGCGAGCTTCTGGCACCGCTCGACCGGCAGGCGCGGGCCTTGATCGTCAACGCTTCGAAACGGGTCTCCATCGTTACGGCGGTCAGCCCGCGCGCGATCGTCGATCTCCTGTACGTGCTCTACGAGGCGGCCCGGCTTGTCCGAGCCATGGCGGATCTTTATGGCGGCCGGCCGGGAACGCTGGGCATGATCCGGCTGATGCGTGATGTTCTGGCGCACCTCGCCGTGACGGGCTCGATCGCGGTCGGCGATAGCCTCGTGCAGCAGGTACTTGGCCATGGATTGGCGTCGAAGCTTTCGGCGCGCCTCGGCGAAGGCGTCATCAACGGCCTGATGACGGCCCGCATCGGGATCGCGGCGATGGATCTTTGCCGTCCCCTTTCTTTTCACGCGCTGAAACGTCCGGGAATCGGCGATTTCATCGGGGACCTGACACCGTCCATGACAGCGCGCGACAAGAATTCCTGAGAATTGAAACTTTCGTCGCGCCTGCCGTGGCAGAAGCGCTGCACCAAAATACTCGTCAAGAATTCAACGCACTAACATTCCGCGCCGTCCTCTGCGAGCCGCGGAATTACTTGCTGCTCAGTGCTTTTCGGCCTAAAAGAAACCAAGCATTAACCATTCATCGGCAAAACTTGAACCTAGTTAAGCGATGGTGTCGCTAGGGAAAATCCATGTATTCGCGCAAGTTTCTTCTTCTTTTCGGCCTGGCTGCGGTGGCGTTGTCACCGGCCGCCGACATGGCTTCGTCGGCGACTGCGGCGACACGTGACAAAGCCTTTTTCGAGTCTGTCGCCGGCACTTGGCGCGGTCCCGGCGAGATCGTTGCCGGAAAGTACAAAGGCACGAAATTCACCTGCAATCTGGTGGGCGAACCAGTGAGCGCCGGAGGTGCTGGCATCAAGCTCGACGGAAGCTGCAGGGTCGGCGTCTTCAAGCAGCCGATGACCGCGCTCATCACCCAGTCGGGGAGTTCCTACAAGGGGAAGTTTCTTGACGGCGCCGAAGGCAAGGGGCTCGACGTCGTGTCAGGTGCTGTCACGCAGGATACCGTCGTCGTCGGCCTCAATCGCTCCAAGCTCAACGGCGCCATGATCGCCCGTGTCCGTGACGACAAGACCATGAACGTCACCGTTTCGGTCAAGGTCGAAAGCCAGATGATCCCTGTCATCGGCCTGACGCTGACGCGCCAGGTCGACGAAATCACGGTCGGCTCTGTCGAATAGCGTTCCAACCCCAGACATTCCAAAGCGGCGGATTTTCCGCCGCTTTTGCATTTCAGGCGATATGCCACCAAGCGCTGCTTTGATCGGCCACTTCGATCCCCTGCACATCGGCCTTCGCCAGCCACTCGAGAACGGTTGTTCCTTCGACAAGCATGTCAGGCGCAAAATCGGCAAGCGGCATCAGCACGAAGCCACGGTCCGTCATGCGCGGGTGCGGTAGCTCAAGTCGCGGTGCCGATTGCACCACATCAGCGTAGGTCAGGACATCAATATCGAGCGTTCGCGGCCCCCACCGCTCGATACGCTCGCGCTTCATCTCCCGTTCGATATCGAGGCAGACGTCGAGAAGCGCCTCGGGGCCAAGCGTTGTCTGGATTTCAGCACAAGCGTTGAAGAAATAGGACTGGTCGGTCTTTCCCCATGGCGGCGTCCGATAGAGCCGCGACACGGCTACCACACGACAATCGGAGCGCTGGTCAAGCGCCCTCAATGCCACGGCCATCGCGTGCACAGGCTCGCCGAGATTGCCGCCAAGGCCGAGTGTTGCCGTCTTGAAAATGGACTCAGGCAAAGTGTTCGACGCTCACCTGAACGAAATCCAGAACGCCCGGCACCGGCGCGTTCGGCTTGCGCACCGTAATCTTTGCACGCGTGATTTGCGGAAACTTCGAACACAGCCCTTTGGCGATATCAAGCGCAAGCGCCTCGATCAGATAGCGACGCTTGCCCGTCACGATCTCCTCGATCACGGTGAAGGCAATGCCATAATTGACCGTGTCATTGATGGAATCGCTCTCCAGGGCGTCGCCGGCGACGACGTCGAGCTCGGCATCCACAAAGAAGCGCTGGCCGAGGAACTCTTCTTCGTCATGAACGCCATGGCGGGCAAAGAAGGCACAGTTCTGAAGCGTGATGGTGTAGGTGGTGCTCATGCCAATTGTCCCTGCTCAAAGCTATAGCGCGCCGCGAGCATAGCATCGGCGATGGCCAAAGCGTCCTTGTTGATTGCGACATCGTGTACACGAAAAATGCTAGCGCCCGCCAAACGCAACAATACGCTTGTCGCAGCCGTTCCCACATCCCGATCGGCGGCTTCCCGACCTGTGATCGCGCCGACGAAACGCTTGCGCGACGTGCCGGCAAGCAGCGGCAACCCCAAGCGGCGCAGTTCTCCGAAACGCGCCATCAGTTCCACATTCTCCTGTATATCCTTGGCAAAGCCGAAGCCCGGATCCAGTACGATGCGATCCTTGGGCACGCCGGCCGCCGAAGCGAGCGCGAGCGAGCGCTCCAGGAAGTAGAACTGGTCTCCGATCACATCCGGAAGCTTCTCCCGATCGCGGCCGGTATGCATCAGGCACAGTCCCGCACTGGTATCGGCTGCGATCCTTCCCACCTCCGGCTCCTTCTGCAACCCGAATACGTCGTTGATTACATGCGCGCCTGCAGCGACGGCAAGCCGGGCGGTCTCAGCGCGATAGGTGTCGATCGAGATCAAGGCATCGGTCTTGCCGCGCAACGCCTCGATCACCGGCAGCACCCGGGCCTGTTCTTCCAGTGGAGTGACGACGTCTGCGCCGGGGCGCGTCGATTCACCGCCAATGTCGATGATCTCAGCGCCATCGCTTACCGCCTGGAGCGCATACGTCACGGCCGCATCGACCGTCTCGTATCGCCCGCCGTCCGAGAAAGAATCCGGTGTCACGTTGACGATCGCCATAAGGACGGCGCGCGCGCCCAGTTCGATCTCGCGGCCATGCCCGACGCGCCAGAAACTGCTCTCAAGCTGTGCCAACGGCATTCATCCTATCGATCGAAAAAGGCGCCCATGACCTTGCACTGGCCGTGGCTATGCCCCAAGCTCCGGCAAACTTCAACATGAGTATCTGCAGAATGCATTCCGTACCGCGTTATATGCCCCTCCTCCTCGGCTTTTCCATGGCCGTAGCGGCGTGCAGCCCAGCTGCCGCCACCGTAATCGCGACGCGAAGCTATTCCTATTTTCCCATCAAGGGCAAAACCGCGGACCAACTCGACCAGCAACTGAGCATCAACGGGCCGACGGCCAGTGGCTCGTCCGCCCGCCACCCGGGTGCGACCAAGATCCGCTTCGGCGGCGATGCGACCTATGTTCAGGCCGGAGGGCGCTGCCGCGTCTCCAGCGCCAAGGTCACCGTCCATACGCAGATAATCCTGCCCCGCTGGACCGACCGCAAGGGTGCCAGCAAGCAGTTGTCAATCATCTGGGATGCACTTGCGAGCGACATCAAGCGGCACGAGGAGCGCCATGCAGAGATCGCGCGAAACCAGGCGCGTGTCATGGAAAAGCAGATCCTCGCACTTCCACCGCAGCGCAGCTGCGAGCGTATGCAGGAGCTCGTCACCGAGGTATCGACCCGCGGCATCGATGAGCACGACAGGTTGCAGGCCCGATTCGACCGAATCGAAGCCGTCAATTTTCAAAGTCGAATGATGAGACTTCTGAACGATCGGATTAAAATATCCGGCGGCGCAAGATAGCTGATTCTCAAGCTTAACGCGATCACAAAAGGTTAGCCGCGTAACAAAACTTGTGCGAAACCGCAATCGCCCCAGTGATTTAGTGGTTATTTCTCGGTCTAGCTAAATCAACCATAACGCGGTAATATTCAAACATTCGAAAGTTCAGGTCCGTAAGCCCGAACTTTCGCTCCTGGGTTCTCCTGGCGCGTTGCGAAGCCGCGGATGATCCTCCCTCGTCCGCAGGTAATGCGCCTACCTCGCCTCGCTCGTCTAACGGCAAGCGAGGCTTTTTTTGGACTGTGGTGGAATCAGGCCTGCCGCTCGGGCACGTGAACCACGAGCCCGTCCAGAGCCGCCTTCATTCTGATCTGACAGGAGAGGCGCGACGTCGGACGCACGTCAAAGGCGAAATCGAGCATGTCCTCTTCCATCGCCTCAGGCGAGCCGACGCGTTCCGTCCATTCGTCGTCGACGTAGACGTGACAGGTCGCGCAGGCACATGCGCCGCCGCATTCGGCCTCGATACCTGGTACCGAATTGCGCACGGCATTTTCCATAACGGTCGATCCCTGATCGACATCAAGATCGAAGCGCGTGCCGTCGAAGGCGACAATGGTCAGTTTGGGCATGATGATTTCCGGTGGTCGTCAATGGGAGGGTTTGGATTTTTTCTTCCAACAAATCGCCGAGGCAGTCAACATCGACCGCTCGGTGTCCTTCATCACAGATTGAGAAGCGACGCGCTTGTCAAAATGCGCCATGCTGGCGGTCACAAAAAGACCCGCTGCTCCGAAATGGATCAGCGGGCCTCTATTCCGTCAGATTTATAGAACTCAGCGGCAAAGCTTGAGGATAAAATTCTCCGCTTCGATCACGGCAGTACCGACCGCCGCCATGCTGGCCGCGTCGCCGCAATTGCCCTCAAGCGCCTCGGCAGCCGCATGGACGCGAAACGCCCCAACCGCTCCGGCCGCGCCCTTGAGGCGATGGGCCGCGGCTTCAACGATCTTCGCGTCACCGGACGATATTTCCTGCAGGCAGGCCCGCGCCTGACGCGCAAACATTTGCAGAACTTCGATTTCCAGGCTCTTGTCGCCCATTGTCTGGTTTGCCAGATGCACAAGATCTACCGGACGCTCCTGTGAAGGCCGAGGTCCCTTGCAAATGTCGGGCGCCGCAAACGCAATACTGACTGCTGCCATGTGCCAATCCTCCGTCGTCCATGCCGACTTTCCACAAAAGTGCGGGCACCGAGTGGCCATCGCGTTAAATTCCGGCACATTCAGGGCGGATTTCTTGAGGTATGGTTAACGCCAGCTAAACGTCTCTAACGCTTTGGTTTCAAAGGCCCGCTTTTATTAAATGATGTTAACAAGACCTTATTATCCGGGAATTTGAGCGGTTGCGTTAATTGTCTAGCAGTCCCGGATGTGTCACTACGATACTACTGGGCGAGCTTTCCGGTACCTGCCTTTGCTCGCCAAGTGGATAATGGTAATGTTTTGATACCGTCTGTATGAAAAAGCAGCTATCCACTCTGAAATGATATGCTTATCCGTCCTCGGCAATGTCGACGGGCGGGCTCAGAGGCTAAGGTTTTGTGCGGGCTCCGCGGGAAGCCCGAGGCGTTGTTGAACCGGCTGGGATGTAACGAGGCGTAACGTAAATGGCGAACAACAAGTACAGCGAATCGATCGAGGACAAGGCGTTCAAGGCATTGGACGAGGCGCTCCAGATCGACTTCGGAGAAGACGATACGCTGTCTCGCAACGGCAAGACCGACGCCCCGGAGGCCAAATTGTCCGAAACACCGAGTGCCCGCAATCAACAAGGCTCCAAGGAGCGCGTGCGCCCCGCCAATACGCCTCGCCAGCCCGAGCAGCCGTCTCGCGCCCCGTCCTTCGCCGCCAACGACGCCAACCGCATATCGCCGGCTACGCTTCTCAAGTCCCTGGAGACCGGCTCCAGCCGATCGGCTGTTCGCAACGCAACCATCGTGTCGCTGCTTTGGATCGTCGGCGGTCTCGGCCTCATGGCCCTGCTCTATTCGCCGCAGATCTGGCAGATCCGCTCGATCGCCGATCTTTTGGCTCTTCCGGGCATTGTTGCCGGCCTCATCGGCATCATCGTGCCGGTGTTGCTGTTCTATGCCTTTGCCGTCATGATGGCGCGCGCCCAGGACATGCGCAACGCAGCACGCTCCATGGCCGAAGTTGCGCTTCGCCTCTCCGAGCCCGAGACCGTCGCTTCCGAACGCATCATGACGGTCGGCCAGGCCGTTCGCCGCGAAGTCTCGGCGATGAACGAAGGCATCGAACGCACCATCGCACGCGCTTCGGAGCTTGAAACCCTCGTCCACTCCGAGGTCAACGCCCTCGAGCGCAGCTACGCCGACAATGAATTGCGCGTGCGCGGCCTCGTCCATGAACTCGGGTCGGAGCGCGAAGCGATCGTCAACCACGCTGAGCGCATCCGCACGTCGATCTCGGGCGTGCATGATCAGCTCAAGGAAGACCTCTCTCTTGCCACGGAAGAGATCGCGATACGCCTTGCGACCTCGGGCGAAGCATTCGCCTCGATGATCGACACGCGCGCCGCGGCGATCACCGAAAAGTCGGAATCGGCCATCCAGTCGCTCGGCACGCTGCTTGCGGCAAAGACGGATTCACTGCTGCAAACGCTCACCTCCTCCGGATTCGCACTCACCAACGAATTCGACACGCGGCTGGATACCCTGGCGTCGAGCCTGAGCGAGCATGGAGAGCTTGTCCTTCGGCAGTTCGAGACGCGTGCGTCCACGATGGACAGCAACGCCGAGAAGCTGAACGCCGCGCTGAACGACCGTGCCCGCCAGTTGAACGAAATCCTGATCGCCCGCACCCGCGAGATCAACGAGAGCCTGACCGGTGGCGAGCGCACGATCAGCACCACGCTTGATGACGTTCTCTCCAAGCTCAACAGCGCGCTCGACGAGAAGGGTTCGACCTTCCGCCAGAGCCTGCAGTCGAGCGTCGACGACACCATCATGGATCTCGACCTTCGTTCCGGCTTCTTTGACGAACGGCTGCAAGCGACTGTCGCGCAGCTCTCGACCTCGTTCGATGAGCGCGTCGCGGAATTCGCCAATGCCTTCGACAAGCGTGCCGGCTCGCTCGACACGAAGCTCATGGAGAGCCTCAACCGCATCAACGACACCATGACCGGCGGTTCGGAGTCGCTGAACGGCATTTTGAGCTCGAGCATCGAACGCCTTGGCGCGTCGCTGACCGATCAATCGTTCGCACTGGCCACTGCCCTCGCGACCAGCCAGGAAGTTATGGAAACCTCGCTGGCAGGCAAGGTCTCCGAGGTCACCGAGGCTATCCATACCCACACGACAGGCATGACCTCGGCGTTGAGCCACGCCACGTCCGAAATCTCCCTGGCGCTTGCGTCGGGCACCTCGGAACTCCACAATAATCTCTCCGCACGCGCGACAGAGTTCCGAGAAACATTGCTGTCCACGACCTCCGATCTCAGCTCGGCCGTCTCCGCGGGCACCGAGCAAATTACTTCGGCCTTCGGCCGCGCCGACGATCTGAACACGATGATCTCCAAGCGCGCTGCCGATATCACGCACGCGCTCGATTCCGCGCATGAGCGGATCGACGGCGTGATGACCGATCGCGGAGGCGCGCTGACTGCCGCCCTTGCCGACAGCCACGACCGCTTTGAGAGCACCCTGGCAAGCCGCTCGGACGCAATCATCAGCGCCGTCTCGGGCAGCCATGAGCGCCTTGCGGACGCACTCGACGACAAGGCCATGACGCTGGCCATCTCGCTGGATGAGAGTCAGAACCGCTTCGAGGATGCGATCGCCAAGCGTGCGGAAGCGATTGCCGCTTCGATCGCCAGCGGCCATGAGAAGCTCGCCGATACTCTTGATGACAAGGCAATGGCCCTCGCCATCTCCCTCAACGAAGGCCAGTCGCGCATTGAAGACACGCTCGGCCATCACGCCGAAACGATCAGCAACTCGCTTGCCGGCGGGCACGACCGGATCACCGAGGCGCTTGATGACCGTGTCATGGCGCTTACGGTATCGCTGAACGAAGGTCATAGCCGCATCGACGAGGCGCTTGCCCGGCGCGTCGATACCATCGCGAATTCGATTGCTACGGTCCAGGACCGCCTCTCGGATACGCTGGACGAGAAGGCCATGGCGCTCGCGATCTCCTTCGGAGAAAGCCAGAGCCGTTTTGACGATGCACTGGAAGCCCGCACCAACGCCTTGCTCGACACCGTGGCCGGCGCCGAGTCCCGGGTTGCCGGCGCCCTCGTCGACAAGTCGGACGCCATCCGCAGCGCCTACACGGAAAGCCAGGAGCGCCTCGAGCGTTCCCTGAACGAACACGCATCGACGCTTGCCGGCACGCTGTCGAGCGGCAGCGATCGGATCGAGCAGCTGGCTGGCAGCGCCGCGGCCCGCATCGAATACAACCTCAGCAATGCGCATCAGAAATTGGAAACACTGCACGGCGACGCTGCCGCCCGCATCGAAGGCGGTCTTGCGGCTGCGCATGATCGTTTCGAAGCCCTGACCGGCAATGCCGCTACGCGTATCGAAAGCGGCTTGGACTCGGCCCATGAACGCATCCGTTCGACGCTGGCCGATCGCGAGCAGGCTATCAACCTCGCCCTCACCGACGCCCACAGCCGTATCAGCGATACGCTCTCCGATCAGGCGACGACGATCAGCGCCTCGATTGCCACCAGCGTCGGCATGCTGGAAATGTCCCTGGAAGACCATGAAGTCTCGCTTCGCCAGGCGATCGACAACAGTGGCCGGGCCCTGGAAGACCGCCTGCGCGACAGCACCGGTCACATTGCCGGCCGTTTCCAGGAGGCTGCTGGCGAGATCTCACGTTCGGCAGAGACCTTCTCTTCACAGCTCGACCAGTCGATCGAGGGCATGACGGGCCGCTTTGCGGAAACCGGCTCGCGCGTCGAGGCCGGCCTTGCCGCCCTCGAAAACCGCATCCGTGACGGCGTCGGCGGCGTGGCCGAGCAGGTCGACGCCGCTGGCGGTCGCCTCTCCAGCACTTTGTCCGACGGCATTTCCCGCCTCGGAACGCTCGGCGAAGACGCAACGAACCGTATCGCTGCGGCGATCAACGGCAGCGCCACGAAGTTTACCGAAACGATCGATCGCCGCACCGCCAACCTCACCTCGGAGATCGACTCCCGTACGGTCAGCATCGACGAGGCGATGGAACGCGGCAGCGTCCGCATCGAGGAGCGCCTGTCCACGATGGACCGGGCCCTCACAGTCGGCCTCGACGCCGTCAATCGCACGATCGAAGGTAAGGCTGCCGGGCTCGCGGCTTCGCTGCGCAGCGCCGTCGCCGAGACGACGAAGGGCATCGACGACGAAGCAGCCCGCGCCGCCGAAAACCTAGGCCGCACCGGCCAGCAGTTTGCCGAAGGCCTCGACGCCAAGAGCAACGAGTTCGCCCGCACGATCGAAGAGCGTTCCGAGCAGATCGTCGGCCGCGTCTCCGACGCCCAGAACCGTTTGGCCGGCCAGGCAGCGGCCGTTGCCCAGACTTTCTCGGAAGCCGGCAATGCCATTATCAAGAAGGTCGCCGAAGCCGAGACCCTCGTCAGTGGCCAGGTTGGCGCCATTTCCCGCGCCCTCGGCGACGCCCAAGCGACTTTCGAAAACCATGGTGCCGGTATCCGCACGACGATTTCCGACGCAAGTCAGGAAATTACCTCAACCATGGCAGACGTCGAACGTGCTCTGGAAGCACGTGGCAATGCAATCCGTTCGAACCTCGAGGATCGCACGCGCGAAATCGACTCGACGCTGACCAATGTCGAAAAGGCGCTCGAGGCGCGTGGCGACGCCATCCGCTCGACGCTCGACGATCGCACCCGCGAGCTCAATTCGATGCTGTCCGGTCGTTCCACGGAGCTGTCGCGCATTCTCGAGGAGACGGCGCGACCGCTGATCGACCGCTATGCCGAAGCAGGTAAGGACGCCGCCGCGCGCATTACGACAGCGACCGAACGCAGCACCGAGCGCCTGCGCAGTGAGAATGAGGCGCTCGTCAACGCAATCACGGCACGGACCGAAAGCGCATCCTCGGCCGTCGACGCGATGGAAAACAGCCTGCTTGCCAACGTCAACAAGCTGATCGAACGCCTGTCGGACAACAGCTCAGCTATGGGCCAGGTGATGAGCCGTGCCGCCGAAAATCTCGCGGCAGTGGATGGCCGCCTCGGCGATACGACGTCGCGCTTCACCGAGTCTGCCCAGAAGGCCGCCGAAATGGTGTCTGCCTCGACGCGCCTGCTCGAAGGCAAGGTCGACCGCCTCTCGGACATTTCGGGCCAGACGCTTGCCCAGGTCGGCGGTATCATCGGCCGGTTCGACGAACACTCCAAGGTGCTCAGCCAGGCATCCGGCCTGCTGGCAGCCGCTCAATCCAACCTCGTGTCAACGCTCGAGGATCGCGAAAGCGCCCTCCAGAACCTTTCCGTGGGACTTGTCCAGCGCTCCGAGGAAATCGAACGGACGATGCGTGCCCTGGGCGGCATGGTCGAATCCGCATTCGACCGCGCCGAACAGCGCTCCAACCAGGTCAGCGGAACGCTGCGCGAAAGCGTGCAATCCTCGTTCTCCGACATCGGCCGCGTTCTTTCCGAAACCGAAAAGCGGGCTGAGGAAGCCGCCTCAACGATGCGCGCTGCGATCGTCAAGGCCGGCGAAGACGCCAATGCCACAATCGACGGCGCCTTCGGCAACGCCGAACGTCGCTCCAGCGAGCTTTCCAGCCGCTTGCGTGGCGGCCTGACGGCCTCCCTGTCGGAAGTCGAGCGTATGCTGGGCGAGGCAGGTCGTGCATCCGACGGCGCTGCCCAGACCATGCGCGAGTCGCTTCGCGAGGCAGTCGAGGAGGCAGTATCCCGCTTCTCCGGCGCCACCGAGGAGATCCGCCGCTCGGCCGGCGATATCCGCAAGGAACTCGACATGACCCGCAGCGAATTGAAACGCGGTGCATTCGATCTTCCGGAAGAGGCCAAGGAAAGCGCTGCTGCCATGCGCCGCGCCGTTGCCGAGCAGATCAAGGCTTTGCAGGACATCTCGCACATCGTTGGCCGCTCGACGCAGCAACTGGAGATCTCCGAGCCTGCGCCGCGGGCCATTGCTCAGCCTCAGCCTCAGCCTGCGCCACGCCCGGCTCAGCCGGCCGTTACCCAGCAGGCGCCCCAACCCACCCCTCCCGCAGCCCCCGCCCCGGCTCCGGCAGCAACACCCTCGCCGATCGAGAACCTCGGTCTGCGTGGCTCCCTGACGCCTGCAGCCGCAACGCCGCAGCGCGCCCCCGTTGCCGCTCCCCCGGCAAGCGGCGGCTGGATCAGCGACCTCCTGCGTGGTGCATCGCGCGATGAGACCGCCGAGGAAGCTCCAGCACGGCACCCAGCCCCACGCGCCGAGGCTGCCGCGGCGGCACCTGCCCGCACGGCCGATAGCCGCAATCCGCGCCACGTCGTCGAATCGCTGAACTCGCTTTCGGTAGATATCGCGCGTGCAATCGATCATGACGCTTCGGTCGATCTGTGGCGTCGTTACCAGCGTGGCGAACGGGACGTCTTTACGCGCCGCCTCTACACGCTGAAGGGCCAGCAGACCTTCGACGAGATCAAGCGCAAGTATGATCGCGAGCCGGAGTTCCGCACCGCCGTCGATCGTTATATCGCCGATTTCGAGAAGCTCCTTTCTGATGTTTCCCGCGGCGATCGCGACAAGACGATCACGCAGTCCTATCTGACCTCGGATACCGGCAAGGTCTATACGATGCTTGCTCACGCCGCAGGGCGACTGGGCTAAGCCACACTCAAGGAACAAATGAAATGGCCGCCCAAGAGGCGGCCATTTTCATCTCGGGCGATTGTCCTGACGTCGCTCTCTGCGAAAGGTCGGGTCGGGTCGTGGACGGTGGATCGTGTTACGCCATCGCGCTAGGCCGGCACGCGCCAGCAGGCACCTTGTGGTGCATTGCCGGCGCCCTCGATCAGATCGACTGGAGGGTCCAGTTCACGATCTCAGCCGTCACGCTCGCGAACGCGCGATCGAGACCCTTCACAAGACCGTCGTTGGACCCATTGGCCGGCACCGCTTGTCTGAACACTTTCTGGGTTCTCACGGTGCCATTCCGGTCGTTCACGATCTTGGCCGAAATCTCGACGACCGCGTGGCTGCCACCGGTCGTGTCGATCTCGAAAGCGCGGATATCGGTCACGAGCTGATAGTCGATCGCCAGTCCCTGCCCCGGCACGCCGACGCCGCCGAGCTTGCCTGAGTTCTCGTAGGCTTCGACGAGCTTTGCCTGAACCATGCGCGGCAGCTTGTCGCCCCATTGCGCCTTGGAAAGGTACTGTATCTGCGACGGCGCCACCCGAATGACAATCTGTTCGCTGTCGATCGCCCGCAACGCAGTTGGCTGCTGCACCAGGATCTGCCGGCCCCTGGCCGCCGGCCCACTGCCAGTCACCGACGCGGAGAGGTCGTAGGTGTCGTTCCTGGCAGCCGTCCCACAGCCTGCCAGACCCGCCAATAGCGGCAGCGTAATCGCGGTCGTCGATAGCCACGAACGACGCTGCAACAGATCCGATACGGCCATATGCGCTCCCCTAATATCCCTATTAACGCCGCGTCCGGCCGTCATATTGCTTTACGGTATCCCCACCGAAGATCAGCCGCTGCGGATTGCGGTCAAAATTGCCGATCGCATCGTTGAGGTTTTGCACGGTGGAGCGCGTGTCGTTGATGAGCGACTGCACATCGCGCAGCCCACCGCTGGAAAATTTCTGCAAGTTGTCCGCAATAGGACCGATGCGCGAATTCAGATTGTCGGCGACCTTCTTGAATGAGGTGAGCGTGTCACGCGCCTGCGCAAAAAGCGACTGCGTATTGTCCGTACCGAGCAGCGCGTCCAGCTTGATCAGAATGCCGTCGACACGTGTGGACGCCGCGTTCAGCTTGTTCGCCATCTGCGAAACATTCTGGATCGTCTGGTCGATGTCCTTCTGCCGAGCCGAAACAGTGTTCGCGACGTCCTTGATCGAAGCGACTGCGGTGCGTGCGTCCTTTGTCGCCTGGGAGATATCGTCGACGGATCCCTTGACCTTCGCCGGGTCGATCTGCGCGACCAACGTATCTACTCGATCGAGCGTCGCCTGCGCCTTCTTGCCGAGGTCGTTGTAGGTCGTCGCCGTTTCCTGGAACTTCTGGATCGCTCCCTTGAAGTTGCCCGAAGCATCGGCGACGTCGCGGCTGACTTTCTCGGCATTGCTGAGAATGGTGTCGATCTTCTTCGCGTCGACGGCCTTCACAAGGGCCTCGACCGCTTCCAGCGTCGAGTCGACACGACCCGAGACCTTACGCACGGTCTCGGAGAGTTGGCCGACACTCTGCAGGAACGAGTCGATGTTGCCTGAGTTCTTGGCCAGTGCATCGGAGAAGGTCTCGGCATTCTGCAATGTCTTCGTCAGCGGCCCGCGTGCATCCGTCACAAAGCCCTGAATCTGCCCGACAGCATCGTTCGCTCTGTCAAGAATCTTGTCTGCCGTCGCCAGAAGATTCGTGACACTCGACTGATCCGCGACGATGACCGCTCGCTTTCCGGTCTCGAGGGACTGTTGAAGGATGTTCTTTTCGCCGATCCTCCCGCCCGAAAGTTCGATATAGGCAGCACCCGTCAGACCCTGGATTTCAAGGATGGCTTTCGTCGAGGGATAGATAGGCGCGTCGACCCGCACCTCGGTGAACGCCAGTGAGAAACTGGGATCGTCGGCATCGATGGACAGCGACTTGACCGAACCGACCTGAATGCCGTTGAACCGCACCGGCGAGCCGACGCTCAAGCCGTTCGCGGAGCCGGGAATCCGGACGATCAGTTCGGCCATCGGCCCACCGCGCCCATATTCCGCCATCCAGTAGACGAAACCGAACGCCGCCGCGATAACGAGCACCGTGAAAAAGCCGACAATCGTGTAGTTCGCTTTTGTTTCCATCGTATCCGCTCACTTCCCGCGGCTATCTTGCGCCAGGCTGTCCTTGCCTGCGTGGCCACGCTGCGGCACGACCGAACGCGCCCGCTTGCCCTTGAAATAAGCCTGAACCCAGGGATCGTCGCAGGCCAGCATGTCGTCGATCGTTCCCTCGACCAATACCCGCTTCTTGCCAAGCACCGCAATCCGGTCACAGACCGAGAAGAGACTGTCGAGGTCGTGCGTGACCATGTAGACGGTCAGGCCGAGGGTGTCCCTGAGCCTTGCGATGAGCTCGTCGAACTCCGCGGCACCGATCGGGTCGAGGCCCGACGTTGGCTCGTCAAGGAAGACCAATTCCGGATCGAGCGCAAGCGCGCGTGCCAGCGCAGCACGCTTGATCATCCCGCCCGAAAGCTCCGACGGGTATTTGTCGGCGGCATCAGCCGCAAGCCCGACGAGGCGGATCTTGAGCTGCGCGAGTTCGTCCATCAGCGACTGGGGCAGGTCCAGATACTCGCGCATTGGAACCTGGATGTTCTCCCGGACGGTCAGCGAGGAAAACAGCGCCCCCTGCTGGAACAGCACACCGAGCCGCATGTCGAGCGCGTTGCGCTGCGGCTCGTCCAACTCATCGAAGTCCTGACCGAGAATCTTGATCGTTCCAGAGCGCCGCGGCAGCAACCGAAGCACCGTCCGCATCAAGACCGACTTGCCCGTTCCCGACGCTCCGACAAAACCGAGAATTTCGCCGCGATAGATATCCAGATCCAGATGGTCGAGAACAACCTTCGACCCGAATGCGACGGTCACGCCGCGCGCTGATAGCACGACATCTCGCCCCTCGTTGTTTCCGGTCTCTGTATGCTGCCCGTCCACGTACAATCCTTAGAAATTGATGGCCGCATAGAACATGGCAAAAAGCCCGTCCATGAGGATAACGACAAAGATCGCCTTCACTACCGCCGCGGTCACGTGCTGGCCAAGCGACTCGGCGCTGCCGCCTACCTTTAAGCCCTCGACCGCCGCAACGATACCGATAACCAGCGCCATGAACGGCGCCTTGATCATCCCGGACAGCACCGTCGACAGCGTGATCGCCTCATGCAGGCGGGAGACGAAGTTGGCGAAGGTGATGCCGGAATAGGCCCAGGCGACCACGGCTGCGCCGGCGAGCGAGGCAAAGTTCGCGATGACCGTCAACAGCGGCAGCGCCACCGTAAGGGCAACTAGGCGCGGGAAAATCAGCACGCCCACGGGATTGAGCCCCATGACCTTCAATGCGTCCACTTCCTCGCGCATCTTCATCGAGCCGATTTCAGCCGTGATGGCGCTGCCCGAGCGGCCGGCAATCATGATGGCGGTGAGAAGCACACCGATTTCTCGAAGCTGCAGGATACCGACGAGATCGACGACGAAGACTTCGGCGCCAAAATAGCGGAGCTGAAAGGCGCCCTGCTGCGCGATGATCGCACCAATCAGAAACGACATCAGCAATATGATCGGCACCGCGCGCACGCCCATGTGGTCGATCTGGTTGACGATCGACGCCGGCGATACGCCGCTGCCTCGCCCGAATTTCATTTGCGCGCCGCGGACAGCGGAGCCGAGGATATACATCGCGGCCGCGAGGTTGTTCCAGAGCTCGGAGGTGATCTTGCCGATCGGTGCGAAGATCCGCTCCGGCCAGCTTGCGCTTGGCTGCGGCTCCTGCTCGGGCTGCGGCGGTTCCTCGGAAAACTCCGCGATCATCTCGTCGATATGGGTGTTACTGCCTTCGAAGCGCACGATCCCACCGGCGCCTTCCACCTGCTTCTTCAGCCGGCAGAGCAGCCAGACGCCCGCAGTGTCGATATCGGTCACGCCTGACAGGTCGAGTGTCACCTCGCCGCTTCGGCCGGCGGTAAGCTTGTCGAAGTCACGCAAAACGAGATGCAGGTTGGCGCTTCGCCAGTTCCCTTCGATATGAACGAACTGACCCGCGCCATGGCTCTGGTCGTCCACATGCAGTGAGGCGGCGTTACGGGTTTCGGACTTCAAAACGCTTGTGTCTTTCAAGGCTTACGGCGACATTGCCGACTCGCGAACTAACGGCTCGCCGCTTCGGATCAATATACCCAAGCCGCACCAAATTTCCATGCGCGCAGGATTGCAAATATGCCACGGTCACTTGAAATTCGGACGGATTCCTTCCCCATAGCGGGCACATTCACGATCTCGCGGGGCGCCAAAACGTCGGCAGACGTGATCCTCTGCATAATCCGGAAAAACGGGTTTGCCGGCCGAGGCGAATGCGTTCCCTATCGCCGCTATGGCGAGACCATGGAAAGCGTGGCAGCACAGATCGAAGCGGCAAAGCCGTTGATTGAAGCCGGCCTGACGCGAAAGGAACTTCAGCGAGCTATGCCTCCCGGCGCCGCGCGCAATGTCGTTGACTGCGCCCTCTGGGATCTGGAAGCCAAGAGTTCGGGCGAAACCGTGATCATGGCGCTGGGCCTGGCGCGGCCGCAGCCGCTGACGACCGCCTTCACGATCTCGCTCGGCGAACCTGACGTCATGGCTGCACAGGCGCGCGCAAACGCCGATCGGGCCCTCCTGAAGGTCAAGGTCGGCACCGGCGATGACGAAAGCCGTATCCGCGCGGTTCGCGAGGCAGCGCCCAATGCGGCGATCATCCTCGATGCCAATGAGGGCTGGCCTGACGAAACGCTTGTGCATCATCTGCGCATCGCTGCCGAGATGGGCGTCGCCTTGGTCGAACAGCCGCTGCCGGCCGGCAAGGACGAATTTCTGGCGGAGATCCGTCGTCCCGTCCTCGTTTGCGCGGATGAAAGCGTCCACCATACCGGGGACCTCGCCAGCCTTCGCGACCGCTACGACGCGATCAATATCAAGCTCGACAAAACGGGTGGCCTCACGGAGGCGCTTGTGATGAAGAAAGAGGCGCAACGCCTTGATTTCAAGATCATGGTCGGCTGCATGGTCGGCACGTCGCTGGCAATGGCGCCAGCCGTGCTGCTGGCCCAGGACGCCGAGTTCGTCGACCTCGATGGACCGCTGCTGCTTGCTCGCGACCGCGAACCGGGACTGCGTTATACGGCCTCTCTCGTTTTCCCGCCGGAACCGACGCTCTGGGGCTGAAGATAGTAAGCCGCGATAACCAGCCCGAGACCGGTCAGGGCGACGAGTGCCATCACGTAGTAGCTTGCGAGGCCGAGCCAAGCGTAGATGTAACCGGAGGCGATGGTCATCAGCCCCATGAACATGCCGTTGTAGAAGAAATACGCGCCCTGCGCCGACGATTCCTGCGTCTCCTGCACTGAGGCGACGATACGTGTCTGCACGCCCGTATGCACGAACGCATAGGTGCAGGAATGCATGCACTGAAGCAGGAAGAAGCCCCAGAACCCCCAATGCATCGGGAACAGAATCCAACGACACACGCTGACAGCCGCCCCGAACCGAATTAGCGTCCAGGCGCTGAACCGGCGGTTCAGCCGGCGGGAAAGAAAGAAGACGGTCACTTCGGCCGCAACACCAGCACTCCACAAAACGGCGATCTCGGTGCCGGAAAAGCCGAGTTCTCGCCAGTAGAGGGATGCGAAGGCCTGCAGCACCGCGTGGCTCGACTGCTGGATTGCGACCCCGATCAGCAACGCCAACAAATGGGGCTGGCGCAGAGAACTCCCCGTTGCAGCCGAGATATCGACAGGTATCCCGCGCCTGCGCGTCGGGCCGATCCGGGGACAATAGATAGCCATCACAACAGTCATAACAAAGCCAAAGGTCATGACCGGCAACACCATCTCGCCACCCCAATGCCCGATCAGCTGCCCGCCGATCAGAGTGGAGACGATGAACGCTACCGACCCCCATACCCGCATGGAGCCGTAATCCAGACCCCAGCGCCGCACTCCGGAGATCACGATCGATTCGACAACCGGGACATAACAGGCAAAGGTCGCTCCCTGGATCGTGTAGACGATCAGCACCGGCCAGAATGTGTTCGTCCAGTAGAGCGCGATGGCTGTCAGCAGCGACAGGACTCCGGAAAACAGCAGCACATCCGCTCGCTCCCTCATCCGGTCGGCATACATCGCCACGATCGGGGCGACGAGCACGCGCACGACCATCGGCACCGCGAGGACGACGCCGATCTCGTGGTCGTTGAATTCGTGCTGTGCAAGCCACATCGGAAAGAATGGCAACGCAACGCCATTGACGAGCAGGGGCGCGCAGTAAGACAGGGCACTGAGAAGCCGAAAGCGCGGCGGGGCGCCCTCGCCTGTCTGAGGGTTTTGAGCGGGAATCATTAGGTGGACCTGCAGGAAACTGAACGCTGCCTATCACGTCAACCTAAGGGCGACTATGGCAAGAAATTGCCCGATTGAAACGTTTAAAAAAATAAATAGGGCCTGTCGCAAAGACACAACGGGCTAAACTGATGCATTGAATTGCTGGCTTGGGAGATTGCGCCTAAGCGGCTTGCGGGGCGACGTCCTTTTCGCGATGACCGATCGCCATCGGGACCGCCTGCGTACCGCTCATGGAACGCCATTCGATCAATTCAAAGGCGCCGTCTTGATGCTCGGCGATCGCCGTACAGCTTTCGACCCAGTCTCCAGTGTTGATGTAACGGATCCCATCCATGTCTTCCATGACAGCGTGATGAATGTGGCCACAAATCACGCCGTCCGCACCGTGCTTACGGGCTTCGTCGGCAACGACGCGCTGGAACTCGCCGATGAAGTTGACTGCATGCTTCACCTGAAGCTTGGCCCATGCGGAAAACGACCAGTACGGCATCCCCATCCGGCGACGGATTGCTGCTAGGCCAATATTGATCATGATCGCCATGTCGTATGCCCAGTCGCCGAGATAGGCGAGCAGGCGGGCGTTGCGCACCACGACGTCGAACTCGTCGCCATGCAGCACGAGGTACTTCTTGCCGTCGGCCGCATCGTGCATGATGCGCTCGGCAACCTCGATGCCACCGAAATGGGTGCCTGGAAAGTCACGAAGGAATTCGTCGTGATTGCCGGGGATATAAATCACCCGCGTGCCCTTCCGCGCCTTGCGCAGCAGCTTCTGGACCACGTCGTTGCAATCCTGCGGCCAGTACCAGCTACGCTTCAGTCGCCAGCCATCGATGATATCGCCGACGAGGACGATGGTATCCGCCTCGTGATGCTTGAGAAAATCCAACAGGAAGTCCACCTTCGCGGCCTTGGAGCCGAGATGCACATCGGAAATGAAAAGCGTACGGAAGTGCCGCGTATCCATATTGTCCCTCACAAGCATCCTGCTCGTGTCCCATGGTTCACCCGACCATCCAAAACCAGAGTCGTGTTTCAAGAAGATGACATCCGGTTGTCACGCCCGATTTTCCCGGTCTCTACAGACCTGCGCTCCCGTCACGGCAGATTTGCGCTGTTTTCGCATTTCGAACGGAAATTCCGACTGTTCGACCATCCCGTTTGATGTATTGAAGGCAGTTCAAAGACAGCATGCGGCAGCCGGAGGCGATGATGGATCATCACGAAAAGTCCAAGACGGAAAAGAATTTGGCAGGTGGAAGCCTCGACGAGCAGGCGCTCTACTTCCATCGCTATCCGCGTCCGGGCAAGCTTGAAATCCAGGCAATCAAGCCGCTCGGCAACCAGCGCGACCTGGCGCTGGCCTATTCCCCCGGCGTCGCAGCACCCTGTCTCGCCATCCGCGACAATCCCGAGACGGCCGCCGACTATACCTCGCGCGCAAATCTCGTAGCGGTCATTTCAAACGGTACGGCCGTTCTCGGCCTCGGCAATATCGGTCCGCTGGCATCAAAGCCGGTCATGGAGGGTAAGGCCGTCCTCTTCAAGAAGTTTGCCAACATCGATGTCTTCGATATCGAGGTCGATGCAACGAGTGTCGATCAGATGGTCTCGACCGTCGCCTCGCTCGAGCCGACCTTCGGCGGCATCAATCTCGAGGACATCAAGGCGCCGGAATGTTTCGAGATCGAGCGCCGCCTCCGCGAGACCATGAAGATCCCGGTTTTCCATGACGACCAGCATGGCACGGCCATCATCGTCGCTGCGGCGATCCTCAATGGCCTGGAACTGGCCAACAAGAAGATCGACGAGGTCAAGATCGTCGCTTCGGGCGCGGGTGCCGCTGCCCTCGCCTGCCTCAACCTCCTCGTCACGCTGGGCGCCAAACGCGAGAATATCTGGGTCCACGACATCGAAGGCCTGGTCTACGAAGGCCGTACAGAGTTGATGGACGAGTGGAAGAGCGTCTACTCCCAAAAGAGCGACACGCGCACGCTTGCGGAAAACATCGGTGGCGCCGACGTATTCCTTGGCTTGTCTGCCGCCGGCGTGCTGAAGCCGGAACTGCTGGCGCAGATGGCCGAAAACCCGCTGATCATGGCGCTCGCCAATCCGACGCCGGAGATCATGCCCGATCTCGCCCGCGCTGCCCGCCCCGATGCAATGATCTGCACCGGTCGCTCCGACTTCCCGAACCAGGTGAACAATGTTCTTTGCTTCCCCTACATCTTCCGGGGTGCTTTGGATTGCGGCGCGGTCACCATCAACGAAGAAATGAAGATGGCTGCCGTGCGCGCCATCGCCGCACTTGCGCGCGAGGAGCCGTCCGACGTCGCCGCCCGCGCCTATTCGGGCGAAACGCCGGTCTTCGGCCCGAACTACCTGATCCCTTCGCCCTTCGACCCGCGCCTGATCCTGCGGATCGCCCCGGCGGTCGCGAAGGCTGCCGCCGAAAGCGGTGTCGCCCTGCGTCCGATCACCGATTTCGACGCCTATCTCGACCAGCTCAACCGTTTCGTCTTCCGTTCCGGCTTCATCATGAAACCGATCTTTGCTGCGGCGAAGAATGCCGAGCGCAAGAGGGTCATCTTCTCGGAGGGTGAGGATGAACGTGTGCTGCGCGCCGCGCAGGTGCTGCTGGAAGAAGGCATTGCCGAACCGATCCTGATCGGCCGCCCGCAGGTCATCGAAACGCGCCTCCAGCGCTACGGCCTGCGCATCCGCCCGCTTTCGGATTTCGACGTCATCAACCCGGAAGACGATCCGCGCTTCCGCGAATATGTCGATCTCTACTTCTCGCTGGTCGGGCGTCGCGGCGTCATTCCGGAGGCCGCCCGCACGATCGTTCGTACCAACACGACCGTCATCGGCGCGCTGGCGCTGAAGCGCGGCGAAGCCGACGCGCTGATCTGCGGCCTAGAAGGCCGTTACGAGAAGCATCTGCGCGACGTTCGCCAGATCATCGGCAAGCGGCATGACGTCTGCGACTTCTCGGCACTCAGCCTGCTGATCTCGCAGCGCGGAGCCACGTTCTTCACGGACACCTACGTCACCTTCAATCCGACTGCGGAAGAAATCGCCGAGTCCGCGGTTCTCGCCGCCGAGGAAATCAAGCGCTTCGGCATTACGCCGCGCGTGGCCCTCGTTTCCCACTCGAATTTCGGCTCGCGTGAATCCGAGAGCGCGACGAAGATGCGTGCTGCTCTCAAGCTCGTTCGCGAAGCAGCCCCGGAGCTTGAAGTCGACGGCGAGATGCATGGCGAGAGCGCGATCTCCGACGCCCTGCGCAAGCGCGTCATGCCCGACACGACCCTGCATGACGAAGCGAACCTGCTGGTCTTCCCGAACCTGGATTCGGCGAACATCACCCTCGGCGTCGTGAAATCGATGATCGACGGCTTGCATGTAGGGCCGATCCTGCTGGGCGCTGCGCTGCCGGCGCACATCCTGGCGCCCTCGGTGACCTCCCGCGGTGTCGTCAACATGGCTGCCCTCGCCGTCGTCGAGGCTTCACAGCCGGCGTGATTTGCGGCCGATCGAGAAAATGCGCTAAGATTCCGACTGCAGCCTGTTAAGACAAACGGGCTAGCAATGGAGGCGCGGCAGGACGCCGCGCCTTACGACCTGCTCACCGATGGGACGATGCCTTGAACCGCTGGATTCTGTCATTCGCAGCCGCACTTGTGTTGATCGGCCCGGCCCACGCCCAGGTGCCGGCGATCTGCGGAGACCTGCGTGCCCGCCTTGCCGATCTGCCGCAAATCATCGGCAGCACGCCCGAGGTGCGCAAATTCGCCAGCGCCATCGCCGAACAGAACTTTGAGCTTCGCAAGGTCCGCAGCGATCTCCGTCAGAACGGCTGCACAAGCGGCAGCATGGTCGTGATCGGCGACGATGACGGCTATTGCGGGGAGCTTGAGCGCGCGGAGAGCAAAATGGTCGACAACATCCGTTATCTGCAGCAGCGGCGCGACGAGCTGCGTGGCCAAAGCGAGGATGTCCGCACGCGAAACGAGCTTCTTGCGGCGCTCGATGACAATGGCTGCAACGAGGAACAGTGGCCCGCCGACAGCGGCGATGGATATGCACCGCCTCCAAGCATTGAAGATCAGGCGCTGCGAAACGACACCTTCGTACCGCCGGGTGGCGATCCCGGCCAACGCCGCTACGGTCTCCCCGGCATGTCGACGCCCTCTCATCTCAATACCGTCTGTGTGCGCACCTGCGACGGTGGCTTTTTTCCGTTAAGCTCGAATGCAACCTCGCAGGACTTCGCCCGCGATGCCGACACCTGCTCGAAGATGTGTCCCGGCATCGACACCGAGCTCTTTTATCATGACGTCTCCAGCACTGAGACTTCACAGATGATATCGGCGGCAACGGGCGCTCCTTACAGCGCGATGCCGAACGCTTTCGCCTACAAGAACCGCAAACCCGGCGAAAAATCATCCTGCAGCTGCGACCTCAACGCCTACTATGAACGGATGCGAAAAAGCCAATCGATCAGCGAACCGCCGCAACAAGGATCGATCACTACGATCGAAACCAAGAAGCCCGAGCCAGCGAGCAAGGTCGCCGCCCCGGCTGCACCGCAGCCTCAGGTGCCGGACAGGCCATATGATCCGGCGACCAACAAGGTGCGCCAGATCGGTCCGCAGTTCTTGGCCGGCGACCAAGGCACAATCGACCTCAAGCATCCGGCAAAGCCGGGCCCTCAGCCGCGGCAGCAATAGCCGCCCTCAGTCCGCTGGATTGTCCCAGCGATCCGTAAACACCAGTTCCTCCAGCAGCAATCGCTGGCGCCATCCTTTGACGGCGAGTTCCGGCTGGTCATAGAGCCGGTCGACATAGCCGACGCAGAGCCAGGCAACGATCTCGACCCGATCAGGAACACCGAGGATGTCCTTGATGTCGGACTCGTGAAAGATGCTCACCCAGCCGACCCCCACGCCTTCGGCTCGGGCGGCGAGCCACAGATTCTGCACGGCACAGACCGTGGAGTAGGAATCCATTCGCCGATTGTGCGTCCTGCCAAGAACGACATCGCCGCAGCGATGCGGATCGCAGGTCACGCAGATGCTGAGCGGTGCGGTGCGGATGCCCTCAAGCTTCAGTGACCGGTAGAGCTGTTGCCGCCCGCCTTCAAACATCTCGCCCGCCTCGCGGTTGGCGCGATCGAAGGCCTGCCACGCGGCCTCCTTCACCTTGTCATCGCGCACCAGGATGAAATTCCAGGGCTGCATGAACCCAACGGACGGCGCGTGATGTGCGGCCGTCAGAAGCCTTTTGACGACATCGTCCGGTATGGCATCCGGGAGAAACTCGGAACGCACGTCGCGTCGCGTCGAAATCGCCCTGTAGACGGCGTCGCGTTCCTCAGTCGAAAAGGCTGCGGCTCCCGACAGGGAGCCTGAATGGTCTGGTCGCATCGTCAATCCCCAACAACACAACCGCCCGCCGTCCACGCGGGTCAGTCTATGATGTCGGGCCGGTCTTCTGACTTGGCGTCATCCGACTGCCGCGCCTTCCCGGTACTGGACCAGTGGCTCTTTGCGGCAGCCGTCAGCCTTACAGCGTTGGGCACGTTTCGGTCTTTCACCGAATTCCCGATTCTCCCGCCTGCGGCGGGCACCCGACGGACGCGTCTATGCCTATAAACCCTGGCCGACGCAATCCCTTAATCCGAGACGGGAAAGTAGCGCACGTAGGCGAACTCATCACCTGACGGCGACCAGTTGGGCACGTTGATCGTTCCCTGCCCGCCGAAGAGATCGAAGAGCGTCGTCAGGTTTCCGCCATCCATGTCCATCAGCCGCAGGCGAACATCGAGATCGCGTGGATGGTCGAACACATCAGGATCGTAAGAAAGGATCAGAACCTTGTCGTTGTTGGGCGACGGATGGGCAAACCAGTTCCCATAGTTGTCACTGGTGACCTGCTCGAGACCGGTCCCATCGGGATGGATTCGCCAGATTTGCATGAGGCCGGTGCGGCTAGAATTGAAGTAGATCCATTGACCGTCGGCGGAATAGTCCGGCCCGTCATTGCGTCCCTCGCCGTGGGTCAGCCGCTTTTCTTCGCCGCCGTCAACGGAGATCGTGTAGATATCGAACAAATCGTTGCGGATGCCACAATAGGCGAGTTGCTTCCCGTCGGGCGACCAGCCGTGCCAATAGGATGGCCGATTTTGCGTCACCAGCCGCGGCGTACCACCTTCGGCCGGCAGCACATAAATCGTCGACTTCCCGAACTCGGTTTTGTCGGAGATGACGATCTGGCGGCCATCGGGCGAAATACCGTGGTCGTTGTTGCAGGTCGTCGCAAAGCCGGTATCGACCTTGCCGACCTTGCTCGAACCATCAAGTGCGAGACGGTAGAGGAGTCCGTCGCCGTTCAACAGTAGATAGGTCCCATCCGGCGAAAAGTTCGGCGCCTCAACGAGTTGCGTGGTTTGCCAGACGACGCGCGCCTCGCCTGTCCTGATGTTGTAGATCTCAACGGAACTGCGCAATCTGAATCCTCCTGAGCATCGAATCCGCCAGACCTACGACGGCTCGCCACTCAGCACAAGCAAATGCGCCTGACCGAGAATCTGCTCTGGAGGTAGCTCCTGCGTGATGGGCGTTTTATCCACCGATCACAAATGCGGGAAACCTAGCGGTTCATCTAGCGTTCATGACGAAGATGTGACAGTTCGACGAAGCTTTTATGACGTCGGAGTTTTCCAGTTGATCGCGTTGGTAATGAGGTCTGCAGCGGCAGCGCGTTTTGCGTCGCTTTCCACCGATTTCGGGGGAAGCGCTCGGTCGCCCGCGCTACGCACCGCACTCAGCGTTGCTTTTTGTGCCCTGCTTGCGCTCCTTGCCACCGCCACTGTCGAGATCATTGCCCGCGATGGGTTGGCCGACGTCCGCGAATTCCTGACATCGCCTGTGCGTCCGGGGATGACGACGGTTGTGATGTTGACTGTCCTGATGCTGTCGCTCGATGCAGTCCTGGGCCGGCGGTTCATTTCGGCGCTGATCGTTCTTCCGCTTGTGATCGTCCCCGCCATCGTATCCAACCAGAAGCAGCACTACCTTTCGGACCCGCTTTATCCATCGGACGTCCTTTTCGGGCGGCAGATCATGGAACTGCTCCCTGTGATGGTGCGCGACCGCCCCTGGACGGCCGTTGCAATGCTTGTCGGCATTGTCCTTTCCGCTACCGCGATTGTCATCTTCTGGCGCTTCGCCTGGCGCAACTTCCCGAAGCTCCCAAGGGCCTCTCGCGTCCGCCGGCTTTGCGTCGGCCTGCCCGTTATCGCGGCTTTCGGGTCCTTGATGGACTATTCCCAGTATTCCTTCATCCGTGACCGCCTGCAGGTGGTTCCGATGATGTGGGACCAGAAGGAAAACTACCGGAGCAACGGCTTCATCCTCGCCTTCATCTTCAACATTCCGATGGCAGACGTGGCAGCGCCTGTCGGCTTCGGTACAGAGGCGCTCGACGCCATCCCCGGCCGCAACTACGGCTACCTCAGCGGACCACGCGAAAAGCCTGACGTGATCATGCTGATGAGCGAGTCATTCTGGGATCCGACCCGCCTGAAGACGCTGAGCCTGTCGCCAGATCCTATGCCGACGATCCGTGCAGAGCAGTCCGGCTATGTCTTCTCGCCGGAGTTTGGCGGCATGACCGCCAATGTCGAATTCGAGGCGCTGACAGGTTTCTCCAACGCCTTCCTGCCATACGGCAGCATTCCCTACCAGCAATACATCCGTCGTGATGTTCCCTCGCTCGCCACGTTCTTCCGTGGCGAAGGTTACGCGGCGCGGTCGCTGCATCCGTTCAGCGGCTGGTTCTGGAATCGCAACGAGGTTTACAAGGACTTCGGCTTCGAGCAGTTCCGCTCCGAAGAAACCCTGCCTCCCATGGAAAAGCGAGGCATCTTCGCTTCGGACGAGTCGCTTATGAAGGAGATCATGAACGAGGCTGACGGCATGGATCGCCCGTTCTTCTTCTTTGGTGTCACCTTGCAGGGACATGGCCCCTACGAACCGAACCGTTACGCCCACAACACTATCGACATCAAGGGCAACCTGAACGATGCCGACCGCGCCACCCTTGGCACCTATACGCAGGGTGTCAAGGAAGCCGACGACAGCCTCAAGATGCTGATGGATTGGGCAGAAAAGCGCGACCGCGAAACGATCATCGTGCTGTGGGGCGACCACCTGCCCCCGCTCGGCAATGTCTACATGGCGACCGGCTACATGCCGGACCAGGTTGCCACCCGCAAGGCATCAGTGAGCGTCATGAAGCAGGAACACGAGACCCCGCTCGTCATCTGGTCGAACAAGAAGGGCAGCAAGAAGGATGTCGGCACCATCAGCCCCTCATTGCTTCCGTACCACCTCCTGAAGTTCGCCGGCTTCGAGCATCCCTACTACACGGGCTTCCTTGGCCGCGTGCAGAAGAAGTACAGCGTCATCGACCGGTATCAGCTCATCGCCCGCGACAACGCGGCATCTCCCGATTGGGTCCTGAAGCCGAAGAACCTCGATCCCCTCGTCCGGGACTATCGATACCTCCAGCATGACATCATGTTCGGCAAGGCTCAGACGCTCGAGCGGTTCTTCCCGCAGCATGCCTGGCTCTATGCGCAAGGCACATAGAAAAGCGGCACAAGCCCGCATTGCAATTTGAAAACATTACGGAATACTGGCGCCCGAGCGATCTAGCATTCGGAGTCGGCCATGCATAACCTATCGGACCTCATCCACCATCACTTCGACAAGCCGGCCGACGAACTCGGCGAGATCGAAAGGCGCGTTCTCGCGAAGGCGCACGAGCGCAAGATAATCTCGACCGATATCAATGCCGCTCTTCAAGCCGAATCTTCCTCCGGCCAGCGCTTGGCAGATACGATTGCGCGTGTTGGCGGCTCGTGGAGCTTTATTATTGCTTTCCTGCTCTTCCTGGTCTTCTGGTGCGTTGTAAACACCATTGTATTGCTGACGCGCGCCTTCGATCCCTATCCGTTCATTTTCCTCAATCTCGTGCTTTCGATGCTGGCGGCGATCCAGGCTCCGATCATCATGATGTCGCAAAACCGCCAGGCGGAGCGCGATCGGTTCGAGGCGGCAAAAGACTATGAGGTCAATCTCAAAGCAGAACTGGAAGTTCTATCCCTCCATCAGAAGATTGACATGCGCGTGCTCACCGAAATTGCAGCATTGCGCGAAGACATCGAGCGTTTGAACCAGCGTCTGCCCAGTTGATCGAAGGATCCGGGATCGCTTGAATTTAACTATAACAATCGATTAACGATCCGCTAACCAAGTCCCGCATTGAAACACCGACGCAAATGTTGGAGGAGCAACGGGAACCAATCCGATCCGACAATACGATACGATGCTCACTGGCCGACTGCATACACGCGACGAAATCCTTCATCACCCTCTGTTTCTGTCGATCGAACGCCAGATCGCGCTCCACCTTATCGGAATTCACAAGCGAGCTCCTCGCCTTGCCCGCCTCGCCG
This sequence comes from Rhizobium sp. IBUN, assembly GCF_000510625.1. NCBI lineage: Bacteria > Pseudomonadati > Pseudomonadota > Alphaproteobacteria > Hyphomicrobiales > Rhizobiaceae > Rhizobium > Rhizobium sp. IBUN. The sequence continues at coordinate 1,136 of NZ_AZNV01000035.1, read as the reverse complement.
CCTCGCACCAAAAGTGGCTGCTGACGCAAACGCTCTTTGCCATGCACGCCGGACGGGACCGAGACAACCCGCTTTCGGGACTCACGGCCGGCCGCATGATGCAGGCCGCCAAGGAGTTCGATCTCGCCAGCAAGAATACGGCTGCCTCGTTCCTTGCCGAACTCATCGCCTATAAGTTCCTGCGGGATGCTGCCGATGAAACGCCCGACCGGCGCCTGCGTCGCCTCGAGACGACCGAGGCGAGCGAGGAGGCCATGGCCTCCTGGTTCCAGGGCCATATGGCCTGCCTCGATCAACTCGACGGCGGCAATCGCGCAAGCCTGACCGCTGACACCCCGCGACACTTCCTTCTCGCACAGCCACGCGCTGCGCGTGCCCTTATCCAGGATCCGGTCTGGAAAGAACCACCGAGCAGCATCGGGCATTTCCTCTGGTCGGATGTCGGCGGCCTCGTGCTGCACGATCTGATCAGCCGCCTGCCGGACGACGCGCGGGAGCATGATCGCACTCTGCTGAAAGGCGTGACGATCAGCGAAATCGCGAGCGACTTCGGCATCTCCCTCACCAACTTGAAACGGATGTTCAAGAAAGCAGAAACGGACGGCATGCTCGGCTGGGAAAACCCGCGCAACCTCGGCACGCTATGGCTTTCCAAGACATTCATCGAAGACTATTTCCACTGGCAATCCGCAAAGTTTGCTGAATTAGACAGCGCTATCCACTGGGCGGCCGACCAAATCCGCTAGCACCATTGAGCATCCCGCCGATGCGGAACTTATACGGACCAACGTCCGATGCGGTAGTCAGAGCGCGCCACCCGCCACCATCGTATAAATCGGCATAGGGGACGATCGATGTGATCGCACCCCTGCCACACCACCCGGCATGCGGGTCCGCACCGGGCGGTTCGAGAGATTGAGGTTAGACGAGCCTGGGCATTCCAAGTTGGTCAGCCCATCTAATGGTGAGGGTGGCGTTAAGGAGCTTGCCGCTGTTGCGCCACCAGCGACCGGCATTTGCTGCCACTTGCTGGGCCACCCCAGGTTTCGCTCCCCTTGCCATCATTTCCCGAAAGATCGTCCTGCCGTGCTTCCATTGCTTGAGCTGGATTACCCTCACACGATGGCGCATCCACT